>NZ_KZ454938.1:2912173-3246732 GCF_002797325.1 Bacillus sp. FJAT-45037
CGGATTATTGAAAAAGCTTGTGAATGTCGGGGCTCTCATAGGTCTAACAATTGAGACACTCTTCATGGCACCTTTTGCTCTTATATACGTAATGATTTTTCATTCACCTACTAGTAATCTAGCAAATTATACATTCGATACTTGGGCTTTTTTAATCGGGGCCGGAGCAGCAACTGCGATTCCACTCCTCTTATTTTCAGTTAGTGCGAAGCGAATCTCGCTCTCGCTCATTGGCTTCTTACAATATATCGGTCCGACTTTAATGCTCATTCTCGGAGTGTTTTTATACAATGAGCCATTTAGTCAGATCCAACTCATCGCTTTTGTTTTAATTTGGCTCGGATTATTTATTTTCACTACTTCAAAAACACCACTATTTTACAAGTTTACTTCAAGATATACCATCGCTAGCCATATCAAAGAAAAAGAATTTAAATAAATAGCCCACTAGTTGCAGAGGCACCTAGTGGGCTTTAGTTAAATGACTTTCTTTCTAATTGCAGTAGATATTTGTTCAACCGTGATAACAACTGCAAGAATAAGTAGTATAATCATAAGCGCTTCATCAAAACGTCTTAAAGTCATAGACGTAGATAACTCCACTCCTATTCCTCCAGCTCCAACCAGTCCTAAAACTACTGCTGATCGGATTGCCTTTTCTACGCTATAAAGACTCGTGCCTACAAAGGAAGGAAAACCGAGAGGAATAATAGATCCCGAGATAATACCCAGCTTAGAAGCTCCTGTCGATTCAAGTGCTTCCGACGGTCCTTTATCAATTTCTTCTATTCTTTCTGAGAAGAAGCGCGCACAGAACCCAATCGTATCCACAACAATGGTTAAAATCCCAGCTAGTGGTCCTAAACCTACAGAAATAACAAAAATCAGGGCCCAAATTAGATCTGGAATCGTTCGTAAGGTTGAGACAATCCCTCTTGTCCCATAACATACTATAGGGTGTATTGTTGTATTCCTTGACGCAAGTAAAGCAATTGGCAAACTAAGAATGACACCAATAACGGTACCTACTAATGCTATTTGAAACGTTTCATACATCGCCATAGAAACTGCAGACAATCTAGACGGATCAGGTGGGAACGCACTTTGTATAAAAGTAAACATATTTCCTGAACCGTTTATTAACCGACTGATCGTTACATCCCCTTGCTGCAATCCAGCAATAAACAAAGAGAAAAAGACTACCCAACCAACCCAAGCAAGTATTGATGGTCTCTTAAATCGAGAAGGCATTTGTTCGTTAAACTTTTTAATCTTCACCTCTCTCATGAGTTCACCACCTTACTGATCTCTTCATCAGAGATGGTAGGATCATGTTCATAAAGGTCTTCAAGTTGTTGACGATTTATTTCGTCTACAGGAGCATCAATAACTTTATCACCCTTCTTTAGTGCAATAATTCTCTCACCAAATTCCATGGCTATATCCATCTGGTGAAGAATGGCAATGATAGTTAAGTTTCGCTCTCTTGTTATACTCCATAAAAGTTCCATGACTTCACGACCCGCTTTCGGATCAAGGCTAGCAATAGGTTCATCAGCAAGAACAATCTCCGGTTTCTGCATAAGCATTCTAGCAATAGCAACACGTTGTTGTTGTCCACCAGATAGTTGATCCGCTCTCCTTTTTGCTAGATGAGATAGTCCGACTCGATCTAAGCACTCCATTGCTTCTAATCGTAATTCTTTTGATGCAAACGGAGCGAACGTCTGCATCGAGAAGTTAGTCTGTCCCAATGCGCCAAACAACACATTCTGATGTACGCTAAGATTAGGTATCAAATGAAAATGCTGGAACACCATGCCAATTCTTTTACGTAATGGTCGTAATTTACGTTTTGACAGTTTAGTAGCTTCTTGATCATTAAAATAAATTTGCCCGTCAGTAGGTTTCTCAAATTGACTAATGCAACGGAAAAGGGTCGACTTACCTGACCCATTGTGTCCAAGTAATACAACCCCTTCCCCTGCTTTTACATCAAAATTAATTCCTTTTAATGCCTCAGTACCATCAGGAAAGGTCTTTGAAATATTTTTTACGGATAAAGATAGCATACAAACAAAATTCCCCTCTTATTCTAACTCTAATCCCAGAACACGATAAGCTTCACGCATTGAATCATAGTCTGCGTCATCCGCCTCAACAAATAATGCTTCCATATATTTATCGTTCTCACCAGTCACCGTGATACTTTCGATAATCTGTTGTTGGTTATCTAAAATGGCTTTTTGGATGGCTTCGACAAAGTCTTTTGGAAGCTCTGGACCTGCTACAAATACATCATTTGGAAGTGGTGGTCCCTCTTCTAATAGACGATATTTTCCTTCACCATCTTCTTCTACTATTTGGTAATAATCTTTAATCCCTGTTGCAAGTACATCTACCTCATGGTTTTTAAATGCCTCAATGCGCGCACCGTCTAGTAACTGGATATTTACATCTCGATCTAAGTCAAAGCCTGCTTCTATTAGTATTTGACTTGGTCCAATATGACCACTAGTTGACCCTGCATCTTTCATTGCTATATTAGTTCCTTTAATATCTTCTAACGTTTCATATTCACTGTCTTCATGAACAATTATGGCTGCACTATATTCAGAACGTTCGATTCCAACAATTGGTTCAGCACCAGGTACTACAGATTTAATTTGGGCATATTCAGAAGGCCCAGCGAGTAACATATCAACTTGATCAAATTCAAGAGCAGTCGCTCCAACCACACGATTTGTAACAGCAAAGAATTCAATCTCGACATCTAATACTTCTTCTAGTGCATCTTTAAAAGGACCAAACTCACGCTGCAATTCTTCCATACCTTCTACTCCAGTATCTGCAAATCTTATCTTATCAGGCCAGTCAGATTGTTCATCTGCCGCGGGCTCCGTCGTTTCATTTCCTACTTCAACCTCTGTACTTGCTTCTTCTTCCGTTCCACAAGCTACAAGTGAGATACTTAATGCACAACCTACTAGCAACCTAAAAATGTTTCGTTTCATGTTGTTATTCCCCCGTTTTTTTACTTATTCATAATGATTATTGCGTGTTTTTTACACTTATAACGTTAACGCACAATTGTTAAGGCTAGGTTAATCTGATTTAAAGAAATGTAAAGGGGGGAATAAAGTATCCTTCACAATGCCTTACCTACAATCACCCTAGTTTATAAAATTTAAAAAGCGTTGAACCAAAATAGTTCAACGCTTCCCTACTTATTAAAATTTCGCTTGATAAGCTGACACTTCCCAATCTGATACCGTCGTGCGGAAATCATCCCACTCGCCACGTTTTAACTCAATGTATTCTTTGAAAGCATGTTCACCTAATGTATTACGACCAAGCTTTCCACTTTCAAAGAAGTCTAATGCCGATTCGAGATTCGATGGTAAATTTTGAATGCCTCGTTCAAAGCATTCTTGACGTGTCATGCTAAAGATATCATCATTCACAGCCAGTGGCGCGATCAGCTCTCGTTCAACTCCGTCAAGCCCAGCTGATGCAACAACCGCAAATGCAAAGTATGGGTTTGCCGATGGATCAGGGCAACGAATTTCAACACGTGTTCCTGCTCCACGAGTCGCCGGAATACGAATGAGTGCTGAACGATTTGATGCCGACCATGCGATATAACAAGGTGCTTCGTACCCTGGAACCAAACGCTTGTATGAGTTCACAAGCGGATTTGTGACAGCGACGAAATCCTTGACATTATCGAGTAAGCCTGCGATAAATTGGTATGCAATTTCTGAAAGGCCAAGCTCATCCCTTTCATCATAGAATGCATTCTTCTGTTCTTCGAGATGGAATAGTGAGATGTTTGTGTGCATGCCACTTCCATTAGCTCCTGCTAAAGGCTTCGGCATAAATGTTGCGTGCAAACCATGTTGCCCCGCTACCGTTTTAACAACCCACTTATACGTCGTCGCTGCATCAGCTGCCCCTAATACGTCTGCATATTTAAAGTTAATCTCGTGTTGTCCGATCGCTACTTCATGGTGAGAAGCTTCGATGGTAAAGCCCATTTTCTTTAATGCTTTATAAATCGCCAAACGAACTTTTTCTCCGTTATCTTTCGGCGATGGTTCAAAGTATCCACCAACATCTTGTGTTTTCAAGGTCGGTTGACCATCTGCATCTGTTTCAAATAAGAAAAACTCTAGCTCAGGACCAACATTAATCGAGTAGCCTTTATCCTCAGCTCGTTTCACTGTTTCTTTTAACACATTTCTCGGGTCGCCTTGAAAATCCGACCCACCAGGCTTTTTTACACTGCATAGAAATCTCGCTTCTGAGTACCCCTCTTCTTCCGTCCAAGGTAGCACTGCAAATGTCGTTAAATCTGGAGATAAATAAAGATCTGAATGGTTGATCGGTGTGAACCCTGTAATCGATGAACCATCAAACATGACCTCTCCGTTTGCAGCCTGATCTAGTTGCTCAGCTGTAATCGTCACATGCTTTAACGTTCCTTCAATATCAACAAACTGCATATGAAGCAGTTCTACATTTTTTGTTTCTATAACTCCGCGAATCTCTTCTAATTGACTCTCTCTTGTCGTTACTGATACAGTTTCCATCCCCATCCACGTCCTTTTTCATAAAGTGTTTTCTCTGTTTTTTTATACTTTATGATAAAGAGTGAATTTTCGCAATACTCATGTCAGATAATCTAACATAGAATATCAGCTTACATCACATGAACAAAAAAAGGAGCTAGAGGAAATCTCTAGCTCAAAAGAAAAAGGGTTAAGGGGGTAGTTCAATAAAACATTTGCTTAATGGGTCACCTTTACTTTACCCATTTCAACAAGGTATGACAATAGCTTCTCCCCACTCTTCATAAGATCTCAACAGTCTTCACTTTCTCTTTACAAAAGACTTATTTCGACAACCTCATTAATATACCAATCGTGTTCAAGTGCATCGCTTCATGAGCGGATGCAAACATGGCCAAATCACCAATCGTAGGCAGATTAAAGACAGTGGCAGCTGGTTCTTCGCTAAGGCGCCCACTTATGACACTTTCAAGCTTTGTAAGCTGACCTTCGAGCTCGGCTGTGATCTCTTCCATTGACGGTACAGCATCGTCCCATTCAGCAGGACTAGTTCCTTTATCAAAGTAACGATCATACCCTTCTGGATAACTCGGTTCTAGTCCAAGCATTTGCACAGTCAGTCTATCTTGGATAACTAGAATATGGCCTGCATTCCAACGAATATTATTATTAAATCCATCAGGAATTTTATCTACTTGAGCATTATCCACCAATTTTAATGTCTTCAACGTAAATCTACGCCACGTATGCAACTGTCTAAAAACCTCTTTTTCCATAGTTATTCCTCCTCGTAGTAGTTCTCTTCACTCATCACTTCTTCATACAGGGCAATTAACGCTTGCGTGCCATCATTTTCTCTTCCTTGCTCCATCAACACATCATACATTTCCTTTGCTAGGGAAAGCCCTGGCGTTTCTAAGCCGAGCTCTTTGGCAGATTCGAGGGCAATCGTCATGTCTTTGACAAAATGTTTAATATAAAACCCCGGAGCATAATCTTCGTTGATCATCCTTGGAGCTAGATGACTAAGCGACCAACTACCAGCAGCCCCGTTCCCGATGCTTTGTAACACTCGGTTCGGATCAAGCCCTGCTTTTTTGGCATAACTAATTGCTTCACAAACGCCAATCATATTAGAGGCAATCGCTATTTGGTTCACCATCTTCGTGTATTGACCCATTCCAGCCGTACCTTGTAACACAACATTTTGTCCCATCGATTCAAAGATAGGCAACACACGCTGATAACTTTCCTCTTCCCCACCAACCATAATTGTTAAACGCGCCTCTTTCGCTCCTACGTCGCCACCAGATACTGGTGCATCTAACACAGCGACATCTTTCTCTACACCAACTGCGGCTAACCTTCCCGCTAATTCAGGACTTGACGTTGACATATCGATTAAGACCGTACCAGGAAAAGAAGATTCTATGAGTCCCGCTTCCGCTAGATACACCTCTTCTACTTCATGTGGAAATCCTAAAATCGTAATCACAACATCCGACTGTCTAGCCACTTCTTTGATCGAGTCACACCAACGAACACCTTCATCTAGCAAGTCTTGTGCCTTTTCTTTCGTTCTTGTAAATACATTCAATGTATAGCCAGCCTTATGTAGGTTTCGCGCCATACTTTTCCCCATTACACCAAGACCAATAAATCCAACATTTAAATCAGTGAAACTCATTCCTAACACACCAACCTCTCTTCATTCTATTTCTCTCTTTTTTTGCATTATCCTTTTAAATTCACTAAATTTATAATTTCCGGATCCAAAGAAGGAACAAAAATAATATTATATCCAGCAAAAAAGCCACCCTCGTTATGAGAATGGCTTTGATCTATCGTATTAAGCTTGTTTTGATTTACTACGGTATTGACCACCAGAACGGCTACCTTGGCTACTTGCACCACGGTTACGATCATCTTTGCGGAATGTTCCACCTGGACGACGACGATCACCTTTACGGTCATCACGACGGGGTCCACCACCGCTACTACGGTACGGCTTGCCGCCACCTTGTGAACGATGCTTTTTAGCACGCAATGGTGCTTCACCAGTTAACTTCACTTCTGTCGTATCAGGCTCTTTTGTAAGGAGCTTTAACGCAGCAGCAAGTGCTGTTGTCGCATCTGTTTCTTGAAGAAGTTCTTTTGCAATCGCACGATAGGCATCAGACTTATCTTCTGTGATTAATGTACGAAGTTGTTCAATCGCAAGACCTTGTTGACCTTTGATTGCTTCTTCGTATGAAGGAACTTCTTTACGAACCATTTTTTTCTTTGATACATTTTCAATTGCTTTAATATGATCTTTCTCTCTTGGTGTTGCGAATGTCACAGCTACACCTGATTTACCTGCACGACCTGTACGTCCAATACGGTGAACATAGCTCTCAGGATCTTGTGGTAAGTCAAAGTTGTATACATGCGTTACTCCGCTGATGTCTAATCCACGAGCTGCTACATCTGTTGCAACTAGAACGTCGATCATACCACCTTTAAATTTACGTAATACACTATCACGTTTTGCTTGATTTAAGTCACCATGAATACCTTCAGCACGGAAACCACGTTTTGAAAGGGCTTCAGCAAGCTCATCAACACGACGCTTCGTACGACCGAATACGATCGCAAGCTCTGGTCCGTGAATATCCATAAAACGACATAATGTATCAAACTTTTGACGCTCATTCACTTCTACATAAAGTTGCTCAATGTTTTCCATTGTAACTTCTGTTGATTTTACAGCAATTAACTTAGGCTCATTCATGAACTTTTGAGCAAGCTTTTCAATACGTTTAGGCATTGTTGCTGAGAATAGAAGTGTTTGACGCTCTTTTGGTACTTCACTTAAGATTGTTTCGATATCTTCAATGAAGCCCATGTTTAGCATTTCATCTGCCTCATCAAGCACAACTGTCTCAACTTGTGCTAGACGAATCGTTTTACGACGCATATGGTCCATTAAACGACCTGGTGTCGCTACGACAACATGTGGTTTGTTTTTCAAGTCACGGATTTGCTTACGCATATCTTGACCGCCGTAAACCGTCACGGTACGAACGCCTTTGAATTTACCAAATGCGAATAAAGACTCTGCAACTTGGTTTGCAAGTTCGCGAGTTGGTGCAAGAATTAGTGCTTGCACGTGGTCTTTATTAATGTCAATACGATGAATTAATGGTAAACCAAACGCACCAGTTTTACCTGTTCCAGTTTGTGCTTGACCAATAATATCTTTACCTTCTAATGCTGTTGGGATTGTTGCTTCTTGGATTGGTGTTGCATCCTCAAATCCTAATTGTGTTACTGCTCGAACGACTTGATCGTTCAAACCAAAATCATAAAAAGTTGCCAAATCAAAAATCTCCTTTATATTAACTGATTTTAGCGCCTTGTGAGCCGCGACACTGAAAGATGTCACAAAAAGAGTCAAAAATAAACTCTCCCGGCTCCCATAAGCCTAACATCTTCTCAATTAGCTATTTTATACGTACGTAGAAAGACCATACCCCACAACGATCGGAATATGGTCGTTATAAACAATGCTATGTGTCGCCTATTCCTAAAAGGTCGGCGCAAATTTCTTTTTGAAATACAAGTTTAATCATAGCACGTTCAACAAATAAAAGCAAACACAAAAACCAAAAGATGGATGAATACCACGGACCAGTCTAGATAAAACTTAGATAAATAAATAAAAGCAGCTCCCACATTTCTCGGGAGCCGTGTCTTACTTATCATTCTTATACTAAACGATACATTCTCGCTTCATACGGACGAAGCGCTGTTAATGTGCCTTCTTCTTTGTAGTTAGTTAGAAGAAGCTTGGAACCAGCCTTCACGTCTACAGTAGAAAGATCGACTTCTGCAACGGTATCAAACATATTGACGACAACGAGTACTTTCTCAGGTTCTAACGTGCGTGTGTATGCATAGACTTGCTCATCACTTTCTAACACTAGATCATATTGGCCATAAACCAAGGCATCCGAGGATTTACGTAGCTTAATCATCTCTTTATAATAATTCAAAATCGAGTCTTTTTCATTTTCTTGTCTTGCTACATTAATATCAACAAAGTTAGGGTTTACGCCCAGCCAAGTACTTTCGGATGTTGAAAACCCAGCATTTATTGAAGCATCCCACTGCATCGGTGTACGTGAGTTATCACGGCCTTGCTCCCAAATGATTTGCATAATCTTATCATGTGAACGGCCTTTAGCTGTTTCAATACGATAGTAGTTCTGCATCGACACATCATCATACTCTTCAATTGTTTCAAATCGTACATTCGTCATTCCGATTTCTTGACCTTGGTAGATAAACGGTGTTCCTTGCATAAAGAAGAACATTGTCCCTAGCGCCTTGGCGCTTTCCAACCAATATTCTTTGTCATTGCCCCATGTTGATACACTGCGGGGTTGATCATGATTTTCTAGGAATAAGGCATTCCAGCCACGACTCTCGAGACCCTTTTGCCATTTCGTTAACGTTGTTTTTAAAGAAAGCAAATCAAGCGTACCACCAGTTTCTTTGCCCCATAAGCCCAAGTGCTCAAATTGGAAGATCATATTGAATGCGCCGTTCTCTTCTCCAACCCATCCATCTGCTTGATCAAGCTTTACACCGTTGGCTTCACCAACTGTCATCACGTCGAACTTAGCTAGTGTTTCTTCCTTCATTTCTTGTAAAAACTTATGAATACCCGGACGATTCATATGCCCTTCAAAAGATGGTACGTAATCAAGGCTTTTGGGATTCGGAAGATCAACTAGCCCATCAATCTTCTTAATATGAGAAATTGCATCGACACGGAAACCGTCAATCCCTTTGTCCATCCACCAGTTCATCATGTCGTATAACGCTGTGCGGACTTCATCATTCTCCCAATTTAAATCTGGTTGTTTCGTCGAGAAGATATGCATATAGTATTGCTTTGTCACTTCATCATACTCCCAAGCCGGTCCATTAAAGATCGACTCCCAGTTGTTTGGCTCGCTTCCATCTTCACTTGGATCGCGCCAGATATACCAATCGCGCTTTGGATTATTTTTAGATGAACGCGACTCGACAAACCACGGATGCTCATCTGATGTATGGTTAATGACCAAGTCAATGATTAATTTCATCCCACGACTATGGACTTCTTTTAGTAATTGATCGAAATCAGCCATATTGCCGAAGTCATCCATAATATCTTGATAATCACTAATATCGTATCCGTTATCATCATTTGGAGAGCGATACATCGGACAAATCCAAATGACATCGATGCCCAAACTTTTAATATAATCGAGCTTCTTAATCATTCCTTGTAAGTCACCAATTCCGTCACCATTCGAGTCCATAAAACTTCTCGGATACACTTGATACGCAACTGCTTCTTTCCACCATTGCTTCTTCATAATCTCATCCTCCACCTTACCTAATATAGAAATAAACCGTTTTCATTATTTGATACCAGAAATAGAGATGCACAAAGTCACCATTAGCATTCCCCATCACTCTATAAGTAAACTCACCCAATAGACAAACGTTTGCACGTCGTCTTTGCCTAACTATTATAAAACGAAAAATAAAAAGATACAATGCTTTCCTTTCAAATGACTAATGACTGTCCCCTCTTTTTTTAACCATTCACTTTCCTCAGCATTGTTTTCACCTTAATAAAACATTAAAACCGAATGGCTATAAGCGTTTTACTCTTCCCTTCGACAAAAGAATTAGTCTTTTGCAGATAAACGCTTGCATAAGAAAAAACTTTTTCTAAAAGACAAATGCGCAAACGTTTGCCTTATTTGTTGTACTCAACCCTTTTAAAAACACATTCTGAAAACGATTTACTTGAAAATGACCAATTGGAAGTCTCGAAGGCTTGTCCACGAGGAAGTATTAATTAATCAGACACCGATCCGATCCACTTCTTTTCATGCCACTTAGGCTGGTGGGCAGATGCTGATGAGCCTGCAAAAAATCAAATTGAGCAGTTGATTAGTCATTCACCGAGAACAAAAGTAGCATCCTCTCGCGTCGTGTTTAACGGAGAGAACCGTCCAGTTGTTTCGGATCACTACGGTGTGGAGGTTACTATAATTTAAGTTAAGAAGAGACTGGGACATAAAGAAGTCTTTAACTGAGAATCTGAACAAGGCACAAAATTAGCGGAGTATATTTCAAGAGCGTCTTCATCGCACCCACTATTATTTGCTCGGATTCTTGTTAGTTAAATCACTTTCGTCTCAATCTCTCCTTTTAAATATGCCACCAGTGGTTCATCGCTCTATCTTTTCTGATCTTTCATTTAACCACTCACTTAAAAATTCTGGTACTTCGCCTTTTAATGCCAAGCTAATATGACCACCTTTGACTCGCTTGTACGTTTTATCCACACTTCCTACTAACTCCATCAAAGGCTTTGTTAAATTCTCTGGAACAATGAGATCCGCAGTTGTCGATACAACGAGGAGATTGGTTGCTAGCTTTCTTATATCTACTTTCTCCCCATCGATATAAAGTTTGTTTAGTATGAGCTTATTTTCTTTCCCTAACTCATTAATCAATTGTTTTAAGGCAGCTCCTGAAAACGGCACATGGCCGTCCACCCATTCGCGTACAAGCTTTTTCTTCTGTGAAGGCTCTTCATCCTTCTTAGATGACAGCAGGGAAAAGAGTTTATCAAAGGTAAACACCGATGTAACCGAACGCATGCCCATCTCTACTACCTTTGCAGGAATAACTCCATATTCGTCTATTACTTCATCAAAGTTGGTGTCTCCTTTTCTTAATGCTTCTACCCAATTTGGTAGAAAAGGAGGATCAGTAAAATCGAGCGGTGGCGCAAACAACACCAAGTTTTTTATCGGCTCTTTCGCAAGCGCAGCATAGATTAGTGCCAGTGTTCCCCCAAGGCAGTACCCTATCACACTTAGCTCATCAGCTTTAGAGTCCTGCAACGCTTTTTGAGCAGCTTTTTTTATATATTTCACAATGTAATCATCGAGTGTAATATTATCATCCTCGTATCCTGGTCTACCAAAATCAAGCAAATATACATCATAGCCCTCTTTATTGAAAGCTTCAATCATGCTCATACCTGGAGCTAAATCTAGAATATACGCTTGATTTAATAAGGAATAGACAAGAAATAATGGTGTATTGTATTTTTTATTATTGGCTGGATAATACCACAGAATCGCTTTATTCCTCTTCCAAACAGCCCGACGAGATGTTTGTCCCATATTACTCCCACTCCTGCACAATCATTTTCTGAAGATCGTACAGAAAATGGCGAGGGTCTGTTACATGGGGGTTAACCATCAGTAAGGGGGAAGAAGCATCCATATTTTTCATTCGTTTAGAGTTATTGCAGGAAGATTGTCGAATCATTTGAACTTGCTCATCTAGCGCGTCAATTTTCTCTTCTAGTTGAATGATGAGTTTAGCGATCCTTGCCACATCATCCTTTGTCGGTATATTCAATTGTTGTGTAATAAACTCTGAATACTCTCGTAGTTTTTTTAGTGAATCTACATGCTCGTTCATAAAATCATTGATATCTCTTATACTCTCAGGGTTGTTCAGCCATTGCTGTACCTGGTCATTTAGCTCTCGCTCTAACTTCTTCCCTGCACCCACGATAAATTTCCGATCTAATTTTTTCTTCATAATACCTAGGTCTCCTTATCATCTATTTTTTTCATATTATTTGGCTTCACAATTCGCCTTTAATACTATACACAGGGTTTGTACATTCTGTTCCAAAATCGAGCAAGAGCCTTGATACCCTAGTCAACTCCTAGACTAGTTCATTAATATCGCCATTGCTCCGCTCCCATACCTTTCAAATCTCCTAATCCTACATATTCTAAAACCGTTAGTATAAAAAAATAAGGATGATTTAAGATGAAAAATAGGTTGAAGGCATACAAAAAAGCACCAGGACCAAAAGGCCACTGGCTTACAGGGAGTTTACGAGACTTCAAAGCTAATCCACTTCAATTTTTAACCACCCAAGCCGAAGAGTTTGGCCCAATCAGTAAATTTCGTTTTGGACCACAGCATGTATACTTTATTAATGACCCAGACCTCATTAAAGAAATACTGGTCACAAAGCAAAAATCTTTTACTAAATCTCGTGATATTCAGATGTTAAAAACAGTCGTCGGAGAAGGTCTCTTAACGAGTGAGAAAGATGTTCATATGAAACAGCGTAGACTCATTCAACCAGCCTTCAAGAAAAACCATATTATTCAATATGCCCAAGACATGATTGATACGACATCTAGATATGTAGAAGACTGGCAAGATGGGACCGAGAGAAATATCACAAATGATATGATGAGCATTGCTCTAGGAATCATTACGAAAACGATGTTTAATATGGAAATTAGAACTGGCGCTGATTTGATTGAGGAACCCATGGACACTGTGATGAGGCTTGGTGTCAAAAGAATGCGGTCTATTTTCCCGCTGCCGTTATGGGCTCCTACTGAAACAAATAAAAAACTCAAACAGGCTGTAGCAGAGTTAGATCACATTTTGTTCTCAATTATTAATGAAAGAAGATTAGAATCTGGTGATCACACAGATTTATTAGGAATTTTGATGAGTGCACGGGATGAGGAAGATGGCTCTGGAATGTCGGATACACAGCTTAGAGATGAGCTCATGACGATTTTTCTTGCTGGTCATGAAACAACAGCAAATCTATTATCATGGACATTCTATCTATTATCTGAGCACCCCGAAGTTGATCAAAAGCTTTACGAGGAGATTTCTGAAGTGACAAACGGAGGACCTATTACACCCGAACATTTTATGCAGCTACCTTATGCCCAACATGTGATCTCAGAGTCGATGAGACTTTATCCGCCCGCTTATGTTATCGGTAGACAGGTCGAACAAGATGTCGAGATTGGCCCTTACTTGCTGCGTAAAGGGTCTATGGTATTAATGAGTCAATATGTCATGCATCGAAACCCGACTTTTTATAAAGATCCAGATGCTTTTGTGCCGGAGAGATTTGAAAATAACTTCTTGAAAAAAATGCCAGCTTATGCTTACTTTCCATTCGGGGGTGGACCACGTGTTTGTATTGGAAATCACTTCGCTATGATGGAAGCGACACTCGCCTTAGCTTGCATTGTAGAAAAGTACCGATTAACAATAGCACCCGATCATCATACAGTGAAGCCACAACCCCTTGTCACACTTAGACCAAAGAAAGGATTATCTATGAACGTTCATCAAAGAAGGTAAGCGAGGTAATCCTCGCCTACCTTTTTTATTCCAAACAATCTTTATGCTCTACACTTTGATCTAGCTTCACATACGTTGATCGACCTAAGTATAACGGGATGTTTAACTTCTCAAGATTTGGTAGCCCTGAATCAAGAAACTTCTCCTGATCTCGGTAAAACCCAACCAACCGAGCAACAAATAAGTCATGATCGCCATACGTTTGAATATCAACGGTCTTGCATTCATACGCGACATAGGCATCTTTTAAAATAGGTGCACCAGTCTCTTCCCCCGCTTCATATGGAAGATTTTTAAGCTTATCTACTCTTGCCCCTGTCAGAATCCCTGACTTTTGAATCTCTTCTACCTTTTCAAATGGTAAAAAGTTAATCGCAAACGTCCCTGCTTCCTTTAAAAGAGGATAACTATGGCGCTCTCGTCCGATCGCAACACCATACATCGGTGGTTCATAAGAAATATACGTATGCCACCCTGCTGCCATCACATTGCTTTGTCCGTCGGCGGTCACGGTCACAAGTGCGACCATCCCTGGATAACTATGCATCACAGTTTGGTTGACTTTCTCTCTCATTTCATCCCCTCCATTATTGTCCTAACTTCTGTATATGGACTGATTCAATAACCGTAACAGACTTTCGATCTTCTGAGATCGCTCTTTGATACATCGCACGCGCTACCGTTTTATCTTTGATCGCACGGTATTTACTTAAGGGTCCTAAAAGAAATGGGCGAAACAATATCATTCCGTACTCTCCCATCTTCTCGCCCAAGCGAAATTCTGGACGATCGCCTAGTAAAAGAGAAGGCCTAAAGATATCCACATGTGGATATCCGATTTTTTTGATTGCTTCTTCCATTTCGCCTTTGATTCGACTGTAGAAAACATTCGACTCGGCATTCGCGCCGATTGCTGAGATGACGAGCAAACGAGACGCCCCTTTTTCTTTTGCGTATGTAGCAATGCTTACAGGATAATCAAAATCTACTTTTCTAAATGCTTTTTTTGACTTGGCCTGTTTAATCGTCGTTCCAATGCAAATAAAAATGTCATCCACATGTGGAAACTCGCTTTTGCTAATCTGATCAAAATTGACGATATGGACCGTCTGTTTTTCATGCTGTTGATCAATTGGTCTTCGAACAAACACGTGAACCTCTGAATATTCCTTTGCCTCAAGTAATTGTTTCACTAATTGTTTACCTACAAGTCCTGTAGCACCGATGACTAGCGCTTTCCGTTCCATCTGCTTGATCACTCCTTTTCTTTAGTATAAAGAAGAATAGGTCAAAGGGCGAAATCAAAGTGTCCCTTTACGTAGTGGGATTGCTATTTTGTTGTCATCACTTCAAATTTACACATGAAACTCAACCAACTTGGACAAAATATGGAATAGATAACCATAAGGAGGTTCTTCCATGAGCGAGCATGATCAAGATTCATTACCTAAACGACCTGAACCCTACTGGCGAATTTCTACCCAGTTAGCAAACTTCCCACCACTGAAGGAAAATATGACAACGGATGTCACCGTAATTGGCGGCGGAATTTCTGGCATCACTACGGCCTACTTACTCGCCAAAGAGGGATTAGAGGTCACCCTTTTAGAAGCCGATGTTCTCGTTAACGGAACGAGTGGACATACTACAGCAAAAATAACCGCCCAGCATGACCTTATTTATGATGAACTCATTCAACATGTCGGAGCAGAAAAAGCCAAGCTTTATTACGATGCCAATGACAGCGCTATACAATTTATTCGTACGTTTATCAAAGAAGAGAACGTAGCATGTGACTTTACCGATGAAGATGCGTACTTGTACACGACAAATAACCGCGGCGTAAGTAAACTCGAACATGAATACAAAGCATATCAAGAACTTGGAATTCCATCTAAATGGGTCACCTCTATGCCTCTTGATATTCCAATTAAAGCTGGCATTGTCATGCATAACCAAGCTCAGTTTCATCCGATTAAGTATTTAGCCCACTTAATTAAACGATTTACAGAAATGGGTGGTAAAATCTATGAACAGACCGTTGCAACAGATGTCAAAGAGGGCTCCACACCTACAGTGGTTACAAGAGATGGACATAAAATCTCTACAAAATATGTCGTAGCGGCCTCTCACTTTCCTTTCTACGACGGAGCTGGATTTTATTTTTCACGCATGCATGCCGAACGTTCCTATGTAATCGCTGCTGAGACAGAAAAAGAATTTCCTGGTGGGATGTATTTAAGCTGCGATAATCCAAAACGTTCCCTTCGATACACTGATATGGACGGAAAAAAACTTGTGATTATTGGGGGCGAGCAACATAAGGCCGGGCAAGGTATGGACACGATGTATCATTACGAAGCGCTTCAAGCCTTTGGTCATGATGTGTTTGGAACGGTGACGACGCGTTTCCGTTGGTCCGCTCAAGACCTTGTCACACTTGATAACATCCCTTATATCGGCAAACTCTCTCGCATGCATCCTAATATCTTCGTCGCCACAGGGTTCCGCAAATGGGGGATGACACATGGAACAGTAGCTGCTCAGGTCATTACGGATCTTGTCCTTGAACGACCTAGTCCTTATGAATCGCTTTATAAGCCCTCGCGTTTTGTGGCAGACCCTAGTATTAAACATTTTATGTCTCAAAATATCGATGTCTCGAAGCACTTAATAAAAGGTAAATTTGGAACAGATGATCGAAAAGTAGATGATTTAGCAAAAGATGAAGGATCAGTCGTCGATTATAACGGGCAACGAGCAGGAGCATACCGAGATCACGAGGGTTCGCTTCATGTTGTTGATACAACCTGCACGCATATGCGCTGTGAACTTAATTGGAATCACGGTGACAGATCATGGGACTGCCCTTGTCACGGCTCACGCTTTTCTTATAAAGGAGATGTGATGGAAGGTCCTGCAACGAAACCATTAAAAGTATTAGAAGAGTAGGAAGCAACCAACGGCTTGTCCACCATGCGACAAGCTTTTTCTCGTGAGGCAAGTAATGATCTTCCTCTAGGACATCCTCCATAAGTCGGTTATGATAAGAAGAGAATGAAAGGGAGGCGAAATCTATGAATGGACAAAATCGTTCCAATATAAAAATCGGGCAAAATGTAAACATTGTATTAAAGAAAGATCAACGAACTGGGGCCTTAACTAGTGGAGTCGTTGCGGCGATCCTCACTAAATCACCCAATCACCCACACGGGATTAAAGTGAAATTAGCAGATGGCCAAGTCGGTCGGGTAAAAGAGATTCTTTCTTAAGTTGAGTGCTTACATAGGCTCGTCTATAATGTAAACGAAATCATTCCCTATGATGATAAAAGAACTAGAACGAATCTCACAAATGCATTGAATTTTATTCCCCTTCGTCCGATACTAATATAAGCAAGTTAGTAACTAGGGGGAATGATTCATCATGAAATCGATTCAAGCAAA
This sequence comes from Bacillus sp. FJAT-45037, assembly GCF_002797325.1. Taxonomy (GTDB): domain Bacteria; phylum Bacillota; class Bacilli; order Bacillales; family Bacillaceae_D; genus Alkalihalophilus. The sequence continues at coordinate 2,929,455 of NZ_KZ454938.1, forward strand.
GCTTATCACCCTTATCTGTACCTTACTAATTCTTACGTTAGCAACCGTATCTATTTTAACGTACTTGAATGTGCAAACACAGATTGAGGAAAATGTCCGTACAGAAGGTGCTGCACTCGTTAAAGAAAAGAGTGAGCTCATTTCTCTATACTTAGAAAACTTTTCAACGGCTCTAGACCGATATAGTCAAGACAGCCGTCTAATCTCCATGCTCGAAGCAACAGACGAAGAACGTACAGAGGCGTGGTCAGTTGTAAACAATGACTTCTCTACCTTTAATTCGTTGAACGAGCATATTGCTGTTACATACATTGGCTCGAGTGATGGCCAGTTCTTCACGGAACCTTTTATTGATGTCGGTTCTGATTATGATCCACGTACACGTCCGTGGTACACAGATGCCGAGGCAAGTCCTAATACAATCATCTGGACTGAGCCCTATATTGATGCGGCTACAGACGAATATGTCGTAACTGCAGCAAAAGCGATCTCAAGTGGTCCTACCGTCTTAGGCGTTGTCTCTTTTGACCTCTATCTTGAAAATCTAGCTGAAATCATTAATAGCACTCAAGTTGGTTATGGTGGCTATCTTTTCTTATTTGATCAAAATGGATTGGCACTTGTCCATCCAACAATGACAGGTAATAATGCCGATCATCCCGTCATATCACAAATGATTACATCCGATGCCGAAAGTGATTATATTGAGTATACTCATGAAAACTCAGATCGTATTCTTTACTACAACACAATTGATGAAACTGGATGGAAAACAGGAGCAGCCTTTATTCATGATCACATGATGGCTGGCGCCAATGAGATTCGTAACAGAATCTTTCTCGTCTCTCTTATCGTCATCATACTTTCTATTGGAGCAGCTTATGTATTCGCAAGAAGGATCTCTAACCCCATCATCTTGTTGAAAAAAGAAGTGAGTCGAGTTGCTAACGGAGATTTAACAACAACAATGACCACTACTTCCAAAGATGAGATTGGCCAACTGACCAATGACTTTAATGCGATGGTTGGGTCGATGCGTGAGCTCGTTGAATCTATTCATGTATCTGTTGAACAAGTCAATGATTCAGCCGAAAGTTTAAGTGCGGTATCTGAAGAAACGATCGCTTCAAGTGAAGAAGTCGCGAATGCGATTGGTGAGGTAGCCTCTGGCTCTACCCAACAAGCAGAAGATGTAGATGAAGCTAAAGACTTAACGATCCAACTTTCTAGTCAAATTGAGACTGTTGAACGCCATTCTTCAGATCTTGTTGAGCTATCAACTAGAGCAACTGTTGAAAACCAAAAAGGTGCTGCACAAGTAACCTTGCTTCAAGATAAAACGAAAGCCTTTAATACTGTAATTGAAAATGTCGAAGGTGTCGTGCATACACTCGCTTCTCGTATTAAAGAAGTGGAACAAGTGATTAACACCATCAATGACATTTCAAACCAAACCAACTTACTAGCGCTTAATGCTAGTATCGAAGCTGCTCGTGCTGGTGAGAGTGGTCGAGGATTTGCTGTTGTTGCTGATGAAGTACGTAAGCTAGCTGAGCAAACATCAGAAGCAACAAAAAAAGTCCGCCACACAATTGAAGGCATTGAAACGGAAACATCTCGAGTGGTACATGAGGTTCAATCGACAAAGATAATCAACGCTGAACAAAACGCTGCTGTCGAATCGACTGAACAATCGTTTAATGAAATTGAGTTAGTCGTTGGAGATATTACACGAGCTATTGATTTCATCAAAAATGAAGTACAACAGATGAATGAACGGAAAGACTTGGTTGTTGCTTCGATTGAAAACGTCGCGGCGATCTCCCAACAATCAGCCGCTGCTGCCGAAGAGGTGACCGCCTCAACAGAAGAACAGATGCGTGCCCTATCTACCGTATCTGAGTCTGCTGATATGTTATCGGATGCTAGTGAGCTATTAACAGAGCGAATGAAACGCTTTAAAGTCTAAAAAAACTAGCTTGAAAGGGAACTCCCTTCAAGCTAGTTTTTTCTAATTATCTAACTTTAATTTTGCTAACGCATCAGCTAAAGCCGAGTTAGAGAAGTCCTTTTCTTTATTTTGCTGCTTCATGTAGTTTGAGATTATTTTTTGAGCTATTATCACCCTTACCTTATCATTCTATCGATTCAATAAAAGCTAGCCGCAATGGCTAGCTTTTATTGATCTGTTTTATTGTTTGCGAGTACGTAAAGCCACAGTTGTTGTAAGGGCAGCAAGCATGAGTCCAGCAAGGATCCATACATAAGACATTAATGATGAATCAGAGGCTCCACCCATACCTGTTTTCGGCATTTCTTCTGGCATTTCAATACCAGCAAATTGTTCTGGGAATTGATCAACAATGGCTTCTGATAGACCTGCAGCAGGCATTGTCATATGAGCATAAGCTTCACGAATTGAGTTGTAAGAGGTTTCATAGTCCCCAACAACATATGAATCAAATGCAGTAAGTAATTGTCCAACGTGAGCAGTTAAACCTTCTTCAAGAGCGTCAGCTGGCACACGTCCTTCAGTTGCAGTATCAAGGAATGCAGCTTGTTCAACGATATATTCATTAAGCTCAGCTTTCGCTTGTTCTTGTCCTTCAGCATCTTCTTCACCAGTTGCTACAACGTAATCAACAAAGTATCCGATGTGAGAATTCCATATTTCTGAGAATTGAGCTCCAGCTTCCTCACCATACACAGAAGCAACGGCAGCAGATAAATCATCAGCATTTGCAATTAAAGCAGCAGATGCCTTGTCAAAACTTTCAGCTCCGTCAGCGCCATCTTGCATCGCCATAGCAGCGAGTCCAGCATGTTCAGTAAATACATAGTTTAATTGAGCGCGAAGGTCAACAGCCGGTGTATCAGGGCTTGTTCCTTCAAATGTATCTGGGAATTGGTCAGCAATCGCAACAGATAGCTGTTCAGCAAACATGCTCATATGGTGGATTGATTCTCTTTCACCTGTGTATGCTGTCTCAAAATCACCAGCAACATAAGCATCAAATACTTCTAGTAGTTGATTAACATGCATAGTCAAACCTTCTTCAAGAGCTGCTTGTGGCAAACGATCTTCTGTAGCTGTTGCGAAGAACTCAGCTTGTTCCACTTTGTATTCTTCTAATTCAGCAAGCGCTTGGTCGATTCCTTCTTGGTCACCTTCACCAGTAGCTACTACATAATCTACGAAATACTGAATGTGAGAGTTCCAAATCTCAAGAAATGCAGCTCCATTTTCTTCACCATAGACAGAAGATACAGCAGCAGCGATATCATCTGAGTTAGCTAGAAGAGCAGTGGATGCCTGTTCAAAATCATCAGCGCCATCAGCCCCTTTTCTCATCGTTTCAATAGCTAGGAAAGCATGTTCCGTTAAAGCCGTATCAAGGGTAATGCGAAGTTCAGCAGCTGGAGTTGATGTGCTTGCTTCCATCGCATACGTTTTACCCTCGTGTGAATGATCTTCACCACCCTGTGCAAATGTAGCTGTCGGCATAAGTAGTGCCAAACTAAGTGGTACCGCTAGTAAACTTCTTTTTTTCAATGTCATTTAAATCTCTCCTCTTTATAATAAGATTTTTTTTGTCTTACCTAGTAAACGGACGGAGATTAACTTTGGATCACTTTTTTCAAAAAAAATTATGATTGTATCTAATGAACATCCTTTTGGAGTCGATCATTCAATAACAATCCTGGTAAGAAATAAGAAAGACTTCAGGAAGTAAAAACCTGAAGCCCTTCTGTGCGTATTACTTTCCACCAAACTCGTATTTTTCTGACGCTTACCTTTTAAAAATACGTTAACTACATTGTTATCTCTACTAATAAGTGTTATGTGTCTTATAACATCGTCACCACATAGATGACCGTATGTATCATTTATATTCTTAAAATAATCGATATCCAACATTGGTTAGATGCTTTAACTATAGCTGGGAGAAAACTTCTGAATAAGGCTTATTCAATTAGCACATATCAAATTATTCAAGCATAAGTTCAAAGAGCTATTCGGCTAATACAACCGACTTTTTCACGTAAACATCCTTTCCAATAATCCTTCAATAATGATAGCATCGCATTCTTTTTAAAAATACGACTCTCTCGTTTCACGTGAAACACAGAAGAAGTTCGGATGATATGTTTCACGTGGAACAAAAACCCAACAGATGCACGAAGGCACTGCTGGGTTTAGAATAACACTTCGGATTACCAGTTCCATAACTCAACTTCATCAATTTCCATCGCCTCAATCCACTCTTCTTCCTCAAGAGCTAACACTTCGGAAGTTGGGCCGGTCACAACCATGCCATAGTGCTTTATTCCTTCAACTTCTAAATAATGAATCCGGTCAGCAAGACCAAGCTGACGACCAGAATAAACGCGCTCGGACTGTTTTTCATGGGCTTCTAGAAAAAGAAGCGTTTTCATAAATTGCTGATGAAGGGTTTCAACATCTCCCTCTTGATAAGTTGGGGATGAAGCCCCTTCTGAAATCACCTTGCCAAACAAAAATCCCTTCGTCTCTTCTCGATAGTCAACAATAAAATCATCCTCGTGCCAAATAGGAGAGTTAGGGAAACCAATAGGGTCAAAGATAATTCCTCCATACCATTCATCATTTTGTTCTTTTCCAGTGTCAACAGCTAACCAACTAACCTCTACATCTTTTCCACTCATGTTAGCAAATAGATCAGACGTCTCTAACAGCTCACTAAAGGATAGATACGAGGTCACAACAGTCCCTTCTGGTAGATTGCGTAGCCGCTCCCAATCAGACATCCCTCGGTCATAGCCTGGATAAGTAAAGGCTGGTTGATTCTGCGACTGTTTCCCATAATATGTTCGCTCAGGATAACGTAATTGCGAGAAAAAGGACGTTACCTTAAAATCTGCCACCTTCACAACCTCATTACCGACTTTCTTTTGGATGTCTCGTGTAAATTCCATGTTAAAGAAAAAGCCGCCCTGTGCACTCGTTCCTCCGTATTCACCATATGGTTCGGAAACCGTTAACGTATGATCAATAATTTGCCTTGTAACCTCTACTCGTTCAGGTTCGCCCCACGAATGATAGATTGCCGACACTACCGAGGAAACAACTAAAAAAAGAAGCAACAAACCAAAGGCTGCGAACACGGTCTTTAATCGGGTGAACCACTTATTTCGACGTAGACGACTGTGCTGAACTCGCTCATTCGTGTTTTCTTCCTTTTCTAACGCCGTATCCTCTGAGTTACATTTAACTTCGTCACTCATACTTCACCCCCCACTTATTTATACACGTTTCAGAAAGGAAAAAGTTACATTTTATCCGAAATTAATTTATTGGAAGAAAAAAAGCCTGATTGACTACAGTAATAGTCAATCAGGTTTCGTGTTCATCGTAGCTTTCTTACAAACACCACTTTTAAATAGTTGCCTTCTGGGAATGCCTTATTTGTACGGAAATCCTCTGGTAGGGAGTACGTTTCTTCAATTTTATAACGGTACCCTTCTTGTTTAAACGCTTGATCAATAAAGCCTTTGAACTTCTTCACTCCAAAGATGCTACAATTTGTTGAAGCAACAATAACACCATTCTCTTCTGTTATTTGAATCGCTTCTTGTAATAGGCTCGTATAGTCTTTTTGCGCACTAAACGTGTGCTTTTTAGACCGCGCAAAACTAGGTGGATCTAAAATAACGACATCAAAGCTCAGCTCGTTCCGTTTTGCATATTTAAAGTATTGAAAAACATCCATGACTTTAATGTCCTGTGCTTCGTAATCAATGCCATTGACGCTAAATTGCTCAATCGTTTTCGGTAAACTGCGATTAGCAAGATCTACACTCGTTGTTTTACTAGCCCCACCTAGAACTGCAGCCACTGAGAACGCTCCTGTATAAGAGAACGTATTGAGGACAGTCTTGCCGGATGCATACTCATCGCGAATTTTTTTCCGAACATCTTTTTGATCGAGGAAGATCCCTACCATTGGACCGTCATTTAAATACACAGCATAATGAATACCGTTTTCTTGGACAAGAAGAGGGAACTCTCCCTTCTCTCCTAACACAAAGTCATCATCCTCCATGTAGGTCCCTTTTTTATCAAAACGCTTCTTCTCATACAACCCTTTGAAATTTGGTGCTGCCTTTAGCGCTTCGATGACCAAGTCCCGGAAACCATAGATTCCTTCACTATACCAAGTCATAACGTAAAACCCAGCATAATAATCAACCGTCAATCCACCGATGCCATCTCCTTCTCCGTTAAACACACGAAAGGTCGTTGTATCTGTTGATTGAAAGAAACGAGAGCGGTGATCAAGCGCTTTTTTTATACGCACGTCAAAGAAGCTTGAATCAATCGCTTCCTGTTCATTTGTCGTTAGGATCCAGCCGTACCCTTTATTTTGTCTACCGTAGTACCCTCTTCCTAAAAAAGTACCTTTTTTGTCAACAAGATTGATGACCATGCCTTCTTTCGTTAAAGGCTTTGTATTTTGGATCGCTTCCTTTTCTAGTAAAGGCGAGCCCGATCGAAATTTCTTAATATGTGAGTCTTTAATCGTAATTGTCGTTTCTGACATATTGTATTCGTCCAATCATTTCGTATTTTCTTGCTTACATCACAAGAAGCTCACGTTCGTTATTTGTAGGCTGATTATATCATCAATCGATAAAAAACAAAATTAACGGATGAACAACAAAAGAAGCTAGGACAAAGGTGTTTTAAATAGGAAGGGTCTGAACTGATAATGCGCCACTCCCGAAATCCACTCCCCATTCCGCGGGAAGTTGGTGAGATAGTGCATTGTTCGAGTTTTTATTTTTTTACACAATCAAATTTTTCCGCATAATGGCATGGTTTCTACGATTCTTAAAATTAGTCTTTTTCTTAGGCTCCGTTTTATTTTTATCTTCTCGGGTACACTTTTACCAGGAGGCGATAATGATGAATCCAAACTATAAAGAATTCCAAAATGACGAAGAAGTTGTACGTGAAATTGAAACATTGAAAGCTCGAGGTGTTGACCCAGCTACAATTTTTGTCATCACACATGATGATGACCGTACAGATCGAATCGCAGATAATGCGGATGCAAACACTGTCGGAGCAAGTGAAGTAGGACTTGGCACCTCCATCAAAAATGTTTTCCGTAAAAAAGGTGATGAGCTTCGTGCAAAATTTGCTGAGCTTGGTTTTTCAGAAGCTGAGGCTGAGAACTTAGAAAATAAGTTAGATAAAGGGAAGGTTATTCTTGTCCTCAAGGAAGACCATCCAGTAAATATGTAAATAAAATAAGCTCGACCAAGTTCTCTGAACTAGGTCAAGCTTATTTTTATTGGTTTAAAGCTTTTGCAATTGATTTTTTACTTGTTTTTTCATCGCCTCTAATGAGCTTTCATCAACAGGTTTACTGAAATAATACCCTTGTAGCTCGTCACAGTTGGAACGAAGAAGTAGTTGAGCTTGTTCTTTCGTCTCCACTCCTTCAGCTGTCACTGTTAATCCTAGCTTCTTGGCAAGTGAAATAATCGACTGGACAATATGAAATTCTTTCTCTTCCTTTTCCATATTATGAATAAACACTTTGTCAATTTTCACTTTATTAACAGGTAATACACGGAGATAATTAAGTGAAGCATTACTCACTCCAAAGTCATCAATAGCAATACTGAACCCGGCCTGCTTCAATCTAAACAACTTATCGATCATCTTTTGGTCATGTCGTAATAAAGAATGTTCCGTAATTTCAATCTCTATTTGATGAACCAAAATTTGATGTTTATTAATCGCTTCCCTGAGCATACACTCCATATCGTCGGTTTCTAATGTTTTCGTTGATACATTAACCGCTACCTTTAAATTAGGATCACTCTGCTTCTTAATAAAAGCACATGCTTGGTCTATTACCCATGCATCAATGGTCTGAATGAAATTACGATCTTCTGCGACTAGAATGAATACATCTGGTGGGATCGTCCCTAGCGTTGGGCTAAACCACCGCAGCAACGCCTCAAAATGAATGGCCTTTGTTACAGGCTGAACAATCGGTTGATAATGTAGCGTTAGCTCTTTTTTGGTTATAGCTTTGCGTAACTCTTTTTCAAGAATACTATTGTTCATAATTTGGTTACTAGTTTCATTAAAATTGAATACCGTAATCGACGATCCACCCTTTTGCTTCGCTTGCATCATCGCATGATATGCTTGTCTAATTAGATTGTCTGTTTCTTGCCCTTGTCCTTTACTATAAGTAATTCCGATAGAAGAGGAAACAGATAACTCCATATCGTCAATAACATACGGCTTTGCTAGTTGCTTTTGCAGATCAGCTGCGATTTGGCACACTTCTCCGTCTGTATATACACAAAAAATAAATTCATCCTTCACCATTCTAGCTAAAATACTATCTTCCTTTTTTAACCCTCGCACTATACGATTCGTAAGTTCAATCGTTAAATCATCAATCGAATCGTACCCAATTAAGTCTGACAGTGAGGTGTAATCCTCCAATTTTAGATAGCAAACAGCTAATAATTGGCCTGGACGCTCTTGACTCATCGCTAAAAGCTTTTCTTTGAATCCTTTGATACTCGGTAAGCCTGTTAATGTGTCAAAGACTTGATTTTCATGATTGAGCTTTTCTGTATAACAAATTAAGTATTGAACTTGCTCATCTTGTTCAATAATTGGAACGATGATAGACTTACCCACTTGGTGCATCGATTCGACATTCATTTTATCTGTAAAGGTAACTGGCTTCCTCTTTTGAACGGATTCTTTATACATTTGCTCAAGGTAATGATTGATATGTTTTGGGTACACTTCATCCATGTATTTCCCTATACAATCTTCTGTTAGAGAAGCTCCGTTAATCGCACTCTCACTGAAGTATACATATTTAAAACGATGATTCACATTCTCCATCAAGAATACTACATCGTATAAAGCTTCTAACATTTTAAGGATTTGATTAATTTGAACGGTTTTTTGCTCAATCGTATTTAACATAAGAGCACCCCTTCTTCCTTATCGACATATCGCTAACCGTCCATAAGTATAAATACAATTTTTATTTTTTAACATACCTTTATTTTAGCTAACTTTTTCTAGAAACGAAATATAATTTTTCAAACTTTAGACAATATACGAACTATTTTTCAAAATAAAAACAGCCAATCCTGCTTTATATGACAGGATCGGCTGTTTTTATTTATCTTTTCGATTGAGGATGTGGTTGATTACTTTTTTTTCTTTTATTTAAGATCTTTCTTACTATAGGATATATCAATGGTGCCCAACGTATTAAACGTCCGATTAATCGAAACATAAACGACGCCTCCTTATGCTTTTACAATCCCCCATAACCTCAATTTTCAAACATTGACAACATAATGGTCTCTTTTTCTTACCTTTTGCATACAGTAAATTATCACCCACGGCAGCATCGCCAAGTGGTAAGGCAAAGGTCTGCAAAACCTTCATCCCCGGTTCGAATCCGGGTGCTGCCTTTACAACGTCAACTTCTATCTACAGGATAGGAGTTTTTTATTGGATTGGTGTTCCATCTGGCAGGTTCATACCTGGCTGAAGTAAGACAACATCGCCCTCTTGCGGAACCCCACCTAGCACTAGCACTTCTGAATTAAACCCTGCTACACGTCGTGGGGGGAAGTTAACTACTGCTACTACCTGCTTCCCAACTAACTCCTCTGGATTGTACCTCGTTGTAATCTGAGCACTAGAACCCTTCACACCGAGCTCTTCTCCAAAATAAATTTTCAGCTTAATCGCTGGAACACGCGCTTTTTTTAAAGGTTCTGCTGATTGAATGGTTCCTACCCTGATATCAAGTTGCATAAAATCTTCTATTGTCGCCATCTGTATGCCTCCAATCTCTATAAAATAGTATTCAACAACCGTTTCTAATTTCCTATATTGATTTCCTGTTTAAAGCAGAAAAGGTTTGCCCATATTGATGAAGTAGCACTGTTTACTGAGATAGAGTGAGGATTTGGAAAAAATGGTTCCAAATCACCCGAAGACTCTGCTCGATCGGCTGACGATCACGCAATTCCACCAGACCCTTATTAAGAAAAGAATCCGATCCTCTTTCGCTATAGCAGCTAGAGGGAATTTTTTAGACTGCATTTATCCATAGATTCGATAAGTCGTTTTATTACGAAAAACGAAAGAATCTTGTTACACTAATACAGAAAAATGAGGTTAGGGTGAAAGTATTCTAGTCAGCAAGAATTCGACAAATCAATAAGCAGTGCAATGAAGGCGCTCCTCAAATATACTCCGCTATTTTTGTGCCTTGTTCGGATTCTCAGTTACACACTTTCTTTACGTCCCGCCCCTCATCAACTAAGAAACGAAAGAGTTGATTAAATGTCTACACCACAACAACCAAAGACGTTAACAGATATTAAATTCTCTGTACTGGATTTAGCACCGGTCATTGTTGGAGGCACTGCAGCAGATGCCTTTAAAAATACAGTAGAGCTTGCTCAACATGCTGAGAAGTTAGGCTTTGAACGTTATTGGTTAGCCGAGCATCATAACATGCCAGGTATCGCCAGTTCGGCCACATCTGTCGTAATTGGTCATGTAGCAGCTCATACTTCATCGATTCGTGTAGGATCTGGTGGCATTATGCTCCCTAACCATGCTCCTCTTGTTATTGCAGAGCAGTTTGGCACACTCGAATCATTATTCCCAGGTAGAATTGATTTAGGTTTAGGACGCGCTCCTGGTACCGATCAAACTACGGCTTACGCCTTAAGAAGAGACCCTAGAAGTAACGGGCAAAATTTCCCTGAACAATTAGCAGAACTCCAAGACTACTTCCATCCAACAGAGGAGAAGCGAGTTCGCGCCGTTCCAGGGGAGGGGTTATCAATTCCAATCTGGTTGCTCGGTTCGAGTGGCTTTAGTGCACAACTTGCAGGTCAACTAGGTCTACCATTTGCCTTTGCGAGTCACTTCTCACCAGAAAACACCTTGCCTGCCCTAAAAGTATATCGTGATCACTTTAAGCCATCTGATATTCTTGATGAACCTTATGCAATGGTTGGCGTCAATGTCATCGCAGCTGACACCGTGGACGAGGCTCAACGTTTATCAACATCGATGCAACAACAATTCTTAAACCTTATCCGGAATCAACCGACTCAGCTTCAACCTCCAATCGAGCATATGGATGGGCTTTGGACTCCTTTTGAAAAACAGACTTTGATGAAACAACTCGGCTCTTCTGTCATTGGAGACAAAGAGGTCGTAAAACAGAAGTTACAAGACTTCCTAGATGAAACTGGAGCGAATGAAATGATGGTTAATGCTCAAATCTACGATCATCAAGCACGGTTACGTTCGTTTGAAATTGTATCCGAGGTCATCAAGTAATATGATCTCTTAACCACGCAAAAAAACCAGCTTCCCACGACCGATTCGCAGGCAGGGAAGCTGGTTTTTATCTATTCATTTTAGAAAGAAAATCTCCAAGTAAATCATCTACATCTTCTTCCTCAGGCTCTTCTTCTGTTGTCGCTGCTTGCTCTTGCATGACTTGAGTCCAATCGACACTCATCAAGTCCTCATCCGTTGAAACTGCTTGTTGCTCTTCTGCTAGCTCCTGCTCAACTAGTTCGTCTTTCGTGACCGCTTCCGTTTCTTCTTGTAAATAAAGAGCTTCATCAATATTGAGTGCTCCGCTATTTAACGAAGCAAGAACAGAAGTCGCACGAACTGGGTCAGCAAGCAATTGATACACGATGCTACCTAAGAGAGCTTCTGAGTGAGAGTGCTTAATCCAATTCCGTTGCTCTTTAGTTAACTGCTTCGGTAGTGGAATGGTAATTGTTTCTCTGTCTTTTGCAAGGGAATTGCTCGTTCCTTCTAATACAAACTCGGCGATCTTACTAGAGAAGTTTCTTCTTTCAGTGTCTTTAAGTGTCTGAAGTTGGCGTAGTATATGATCAGGTGTATCAGAGGGAAGGCGAAACGTAATCGCCTGTCCTCTTTCAATCCCTGTTGACCCCGTTTTTTTCATCAGATCGCCCTACTAGTTCTTACCTGATTTTTTCTCTGTCTTTGAATCGGTTGTAGCAGCGACTTGGTTGTTTTTACGTGCATAGTCAGCCACTAACTTATAGTAAGCATTCGCCATCATCCAGATACTTTCTTTCTCATCTTCAAAGAAAGCAATGTTGTACCCGTCTAAAGTGTTGTTGAGTGTCTTAAGATATTCTTTTAATACCATTGCACCGCCACCAACAAAGTAACAAATCTCAGTTTGAGAGTTCTTTTGCCACACATTACGCAAATGACGATACTGCTTTTTCGCTAGGTCAAATAAAATGCGATCTGTAATATCATGAACACTCGTACGACTTCCTTTAACCATGATATGATTTCGATCTTGTTTCTTCGTGATTATGTCAACCACATCACGACGGCTATCAAGCTCCACACCGTGCTTCGTGCGGATTTCTTCACGGATCGCCTCTAGTGACTCAGACACACCAAGGTTAAAACCTTGCGCCTTATCATCATCAACATTACGATTTTTAATTACAGCGATATCTGTTGATAAACCACCGATATCTTGAATAAGAATTCTTTTATCAATAAGTTCACGATTAATGATATTTAAATCTTTATCCATTACAAGGTTAATATACGCAGCGAACCCTTCTGGATACACTTTCACTTGATCAAAACGAATATTTACTTTAAGACCTTGATACTTAGGTGTCACTAAAAATTCTACTTGGTGTACAGAGCTAAGTAATTGAGAACGATACCCTGCATCTTTTCCTTCTTTCACTTCGCGAAGAGGTAATCCCGTCCCAAGTGTATAATTCGCTTCTACTACTTGATTCGACTTCTTAAACTGTTCTCCGTTTTCTGGACGAACAGCGTCAAGAGCAAGTGAAGCAAATAGCATGACTAATGTTTGATCTTCCTCTGACTTACTACTCCCTGGGTCTAGTTCAGAAGCATTGTCACTTTTTGTCGCTAAATTTCCTACACGATAAATGACATTATTCTCTTGCAATGCAGGTGAATGCACGCGTATATGTATTCCATCTAAAGGATCTTTTTCATTCAACTCTTCAATTCCAATAACAGGTCGATCTTCTGTATCTCTAGCTATAACATTCGGTATCGTCAATTCGAAATCTGCTTTTCCAAATAGTGCTTTTACAGAATCATTTCCTACATCAATTGCAGCGACTCTAGATTGTGTCATCTCATACATCAAACCTTTCACTCTAAATTAATGGCTTATAATCTAACTTTTACCATCTAGCTTCAGAGTATACTAGCTACCCACTTTCGTCAATCACCCATAAGTTGTATGCAAAATCGCTCACATGTGTACATTTTTGTATACATGTATTTTCAAATGTACACATGCTGTTACAACGCCATGTGTTCGAGTTTGTACACAAGTATACATTTTTGTATTCAAAATGTTTTCATAATGTATACTTGTAAACAAATTTGTAAACGTAGATAAACTAGTCGTTTTTACGCCGTTCGAAACTACTCCCTAGCTAATCTTCATTATTAGTACTGCGTTAATAATGTACCACTTGTCTATATTCCCGTTATATACTTTCCTATTACTTTTATCTATACAAAAAGAAGCTAGAGATCTACTTGAGACCTCTAGCTTCGTGTTACTTCCTATTGAATGGTTACGTCTTGTAGTTGGTAGACACCTGATGCGTCCGACCAAAAACCTTCCACGCCTTCCCCTACTCCCATAATGTGCGATGGGTGATAAAGGAATGCCATTGGTGACTCTTCATTTAAGTAGTTCGTCGCTTCAACATACATTTGTAAACGCGTATCTTCATCTTGTTCGATACGTGCTTCATACAACTTCTCATTGAATGCTTCGTCATCCATAAATACACGGTTTCCTGAACCAATACTGTCTGAGTGGAACAACATATGCATTGGATAATCAGCATCGCCTGTACCTAAAGATAAACCAAGGATAAACATATCATGCTCTCCTGCATTAGTAGCATCTAGGTAAGCTCCCCATTCAACTACTTGAATTTCAACATCAACACCAATTTCCGCTAAACTTGCTTGTGTAAGCTCGGCAATATCAATGCGTTCACGGTTATCATTCGTCCAAATCGTTGAACTGAATCCATCTGGGTAACCTGCTTCAGCTAATAGCTCTTTTGCACGCTCTGGATCACGCTCAAGCGCCTCTACATCTTCACTGAAACCAAAGTTCGTGTTGTTTACAGGACCGATAGCTGCCTCACCTGTACCATCTAAAATACCATTTAACATCGCTTCTTTGTCTAATGTTTTTGCGATGGCTTGTCTCACTAATTTGTTATCGAATGGCTCTTTATTCATATTGAAACCTAAGTAAGTAATACTAGCAGCATTACGAATGTAGGCTTCCGCTCCATCGTTATGCTCGATACGACTTAAGTCACTTGGTTGTACAGGATCAATGATATGCGCTGTACCCGTCTCAAGCTCGGCAATACGAGTTAAATCTTCAGGAACAACTTTGAATGTAACAGTATCTACACGAGCCAGCTCACCCCAATAATCTTCATTATTGTTTAGAACTAATTGATTACCTGGATCCCAACTTTCAAATGAGAAGAATCCCGTACCCATAGGGTTCTCATTAACATATGTACCTGGTTGTTCTCCAGCTTCTATCGCTTCATTGTCACCATCAATGACGTCTTTACTGATCATGCTAGATGCATAATGAGCTAAGTGAGCTGGTAATGGGGCAAATGGTTGCTCTGTTTTGAAACGTACAGTATAATCATCAACCACTGTAATTTCTTCAACAATTTCAAATAAGATTGCACGTGGTGAAGCGGTTGTCTCTGATAAAATGCGCTCAATATTCGCCTTTACCACTTCTGCATTAAACTCTGAACCATCGTGGAATGTGACACCTTCACGTAGTTTGAATTCCCATACATCTTCTTCGACGGCTACCCACTCTTCCGCTAGTAACGGTTCTAATTCCATATCTGTGTCATACTTCACTAGCGTTTGGTAAATATTAGATTGTACATTACCGCTTGGTACATCACTTGAAGTATGTGGATCAAGTGATGATGCATCAGACAATACAGCTACAATCAGATCTCCGCCACCCTCTGCAGCATTTTCGCTTGCCTCATCGTTCGTTCCTTCATTCGATGTTGGTTCACTTGCACAACCTACTAGAGCTAACGCCATAGCAATCGAACATACACCCGCTCTTAAAAATTTACTCTTAATCATGACATCCCCCTCTAAAATAGTCTCTTTGACACATACAAAAATACTACATTATTAAGTTTTTGTAAACACCATTAACAGAAAATTTTATATTATCATTATTTTTAGAAACTATATCTTGCTAAATATACTATGATATTCACTAACTTTATTTAGAGTTTCTAAATATATGCTATGTTTTTACTGAGTCCTTGACCATAAAGGGTTTCACCACATTAAATATGGATTATATTGTGAAATAATTGAAATAATTAGTTGGTTGAGGGGCTATTACTTTAATGTCTATCCCATAAACACAATTTCATTTCAATTAACTTTACCCTTAATAAAAAGTATAGTTTATACTAATTAGTATGTGGGCATCATACGCATTTTGTCGTTTAGAGTGACTAGCATAACCTGCTTTCATTCCATCTATGCTCATTCCCTTAGCACTAACTATCTATTTACCGTCGTTTATTGCTATAATATGCTTGACACTAACCTTTAGAGGAGGAGCAACATGTCCACTGTTAACATTCTTATTCAAAAAGAAACCATTGCTGCTCTTAATAGTCTCAAAGAAAATATTTTTGTCGCAGACAATGATTTTTTTATTGTTTGGATGAACGAAGCTGCTCATCAACTGATTACTTCAATTAAAGAAGATATTCATTTAACACGGTCTGAAGATATGATTGGAACACACCTTTCACTTTTTCATTCTAAAAGTGCTTATCAGGAGAAAATTCTTAAGCATCATCTTCCATATAAATCAAGAATACATATCTTTAATAAGTATTCCGCCGATATTTCTGTGACTCAATTTATCAATGAATTTGATGAAAAAGTAGGTTATATTCTTACATGGGATGATGTAACAGAGCAAGAACAGGTGAATCAAGATAACCAAAAGCTTATTGATGAACTTAGCACCCCTATTTTACCGATGGTCGTCGAAGATTCTCTACTTGTTCCTCTTATTGGCACGTACGATACTGCTCGTCTTGACAAGTTGCAACAAAAACTGTCACATGAGTGCTCGAATAATGGTGTAGAGTCTGTTGTATTCGATTTCAGTGCCATGTCGTTGAAAGACCCTGAGCAGCTCATAAATCAAATTAAAACTCTTTCTGACACTATAGCCTTAATTGGGGCTGTATCTGTCTATGTCGGCTTCCCTATCCCAATGATTCGCGAGTTTGTTGGGCAAGGTGTTCGGACAGATGTGAAGACCTTCCGTACCTTTAGACAAGCTGCACTCTATTTATTAAAACAGAGAGGTCTAGAAATTGCTGAAAGAGAACAGTAATAACTCAAAAAGAAGCGTACCCTCAATTAATGAGGGTACGCTTCAACTTTTTCTTATGCCTTTGCTTTTGGCTTGTCTTTTTTAATTTGTTTACTTCTTAACTGACCGCAAGCTGCATCGATATCTGTTCCGTGCTCAAGACGAACACCACAGTTAATTCCGTTTTTCTTCAACTCATCATAAAATCCTAGAATATCTTCTTGGATGCTTCGTTGATATTGTCCGTGCTCATCAACCGGGTTATAAGGGATCAAGTTAACATACGTCAGGCGGCGTTTATCTTTAAATAATCTCGCTAACTCTTTAGCATGTTCACGTTGATCATTCACACCTTTTAAAAGGATATACTCAATCGTAATTTTACGGTTTGTTTTTTCAAGATAATAATCAATCGCATCCATAAGCTTTTCAATCGGAATCGCCTTATTGATTTTCATGATTCTTGTTCTTAGTTCATTGTTTGGAGCGTGTAATGAAATCGCTAAGTTTACTTGAAGCTGTAAATCTGCAAACTCATAAATCTTATTAGCTAAACCACTTGTTGAAACAGTAATATGTCGGGCACCGATTGCAAGACCTTTATGATCTTTTACCACTCCTAAGAAATCAACCATATTCTCAAAGTTATCAAATGGCTCACCAATCCCCATGACAACAATATGACTAACTCTTTCTTCATTTCCAACTGTGTCTAGATGTTGCTGAACGTTCATGATCTGTTCAACGATCTCTCCACTTGAAAGGTCACGACTTTTCTTTAATAGCCCACTCGCACAGAAACTACAGCCAATGTTACAACCTACCTGCGTTGTGACACAAACAGATAACCCGTACTTATGTTTCATTAGCACCGTCTCAATTAAATTTCCATCGTAAAGTTTAAACAGAAATTTAATCGTACCGTCCGAAGACTCTTGTTTCACATGTTCTGTTAACGTTTGGATCGCAAAGTTCTCTTCTAATAGCTCTAAGCAATCCTTATTTACATTGTTCATTTCAGCAAAGCTTGTTACACGTTTGCGATATAGCCAGTCCCATACTTGCGTTGCACGGAATTTCTTATGCCCACGCTCTAATAACCATTCTGTAAGTTGCTCAATCGTCAAGCCATAAATCGATTCTTTATGCATGCTGTACCCTCATTTCAAAATAAATATATCTATATGTCAGTAGTTGCATTCACATCATCAGTACATTGTCTCATATTCAAACCTTCATCTCAACCTTCGTCGGCTAAAAAGTACCCTAAACTATTATAAGGATTGCCAAAACGCTTGACAATCCCAATTGTTGTATATTCAGATTGAAAGAACCTCTATTTTCAGTCAACCGTTGGAATACTAAGCGTGACAACAACGCCTCCTGAAGCTCTATTTCCGATATCAAAACAACCATTATGCTCTTTCATGATCGTAGTAGAGATCATTAAACCAAGGCCAGTTCCTGTATTTTTTGTCGTGTAAAATGGTTTTCCAATTTCACGTAAAACTTCTACAGGAATAAATGGGCCGTCATTGGCAATTTCGATCTGTACATCAGATTCACGCTTGATCACATCTATTTCAATTGTTCCTTCAAACCCAATCGCTTCAAGAGCATTTTTGAAAACATTCATGATAACTTGTTTCAACCTATTACGATCTCCTTGTATGATTGTCTGATCGCAACGATTCCACTGGATGCGAACCTGTTGATTTTCACAAATTGAATGAAACAATTCTAGCACTTCATCTAATACATCTTTTGGTGAAAATCTAGATAACTCCATAGCTCTAGGCTTTGCCAAAACTAACAGCTCATCAACAATCCCGTCAATACGGTTTAGCTCTGTCTGCATTAGCCCTTTATAATGATTTTCTTCCCCCATTAACTGTGTAAAGCCCGATAAAACGGTAATAGGATTTCGGATTTCATGAGCAATACCCGCAGCTAATTCTCCAACTACTTTTAATTTCTCAGATTGCCTCAACTTGTCCTCGGTCATCTTTTGCTCTGAAACATCCCTAATTAACATCAAATAAGCAACCGGCTCTCCTGTAAGATCTTTAATCAATGAAGTAGATTTAGCAACAATAAGAGGATGCCCTTCTTTCTGAAGATGCTGCGTCTCTATTTCCATCGTTTCTTCCCAATCAAGAGGGATAACTTGTGAGATCTTTGTCTGCATGAGTGCTTCATACTCCCAACCATACAAGCGACAAAAAGAATCATTCACATTAATGATCCTACCATTTAAATCATACACAACAATGGCATCTTTCGTTTGTTTAAAGAAGGCCCTTAAATAGCTTTCGGTTGATTGTAACTTTTCTTTCGCGCGATTCTCACCAATCTGCGCACGAACCCATAAGCTTTTAGTGAATTTTATATGAAATAAGAAAAATATCACAATCATTACAGCCAGGACAATAAAGTAACCTATATCAACTGGCTCTATACTGTTAAAAATATCATCAAAATGGAATAAGTAAAAATACGTTAATGAAAAAGTAGCGAGCGCTCCAGAAAAGATTGTCACCCCGTATTGTTGATACAAAGAAGTCAAGATCACTCCCAGCAAGATATAGATATAATTTACTAAATAAGGATACTCAATATTTAGCCAAAATAGGTACACAAAAATTAAAGATGAAATGAGATACATCATCCACACTTCATTTTTTAACACCCTTCTTAAAATCGTCAACACAACCAACATACCGATTCCCACCGGAGGCCATGATGAAGAGTAAAGAGGATCGAAACCAACATAAATGATCATCGTCAGTAAATAAGAAACCCATAAGACGATTAGCATTAATCGATTTCTTCTTTTTATAAAAGAGTTAAGATCTACCGTTGCCCCCATTAATCATCCACCTACTTACACCCTCGTAAGGACTATTTACTTATTTGAAATTACCATAAAATTCAACATATGGATATATTATTACTCAAAAAAACACGGGTTTTCTTTTTCATAGATCGAAAAGAAAACCCGTGTTTTTATTTTTTTGATAAAGCATCAATAAACTCGCGCATATAGTCTGGTAAGTCTGGCGGACGGCGGCTTGAAATAATGTGTCCATCAACTACGACTGGCTTATCTATCCAGGTAGCGCCTGCGTTCGTCATATCATCCTTAATACCAGGTGTGCTAGTCACCTTTTTACCTTGAAGGATATTAGCTGAAATAAGTACCCAACCAGCATGACAAATTTGGCCGATTGGCTTTTTCTGTTTATCCATTACTCTGACCATATTTAGCACACTGTCAAATCTTCTAAGCAAGTCAGGTGACCAACCACCAGGAACTAGTATCGCGTCATACTCATTCGGATCAATATCATCAAAAGCATAGTCCGATTGAATGGGAACGCCGTACTTCCCTATGTACGTTTCATTGGCCTTATCAGCCACTATATCCACCGTTGCCCCTTCTTCCCGTAAACGCAAAACCGGATACCATAACTCTAAGTCTTCAAAGTCTTTACTAACAAGTTGAATGATTTTCTTATTGTTAAGCTTCATACTCGACCTCCACTTTCTTTTTTTGACTCTATTCAAAAGTTTACACTGAACTTGTACCCCAAAGCAAAAGAGGCAAATCATTAGCTAATTATAAGTAGGTGGTGATATGATAATCCTAAGTCAAAATACCTAATAAAACGAAGTGAGGAATGTACGTGAGCATTTATCAATTTTCTGCAGTTGCGATGAACGGTCGTGAAAAGTCATTAGATGAATACAGTGGGAAAGTCGTACTAATTGTCAACACAGCAGGAAGATGCGGATTTACCTATCAATATAGTGATCTTCAGAAATTATATGAACGTTACAAAGATAAAGGCTTTGTCATCTTAGGGTTCCCTTGTAATCAATTTGATAATCAAGAGCCTGATGAAAATGATAAGATTCAAACAAATTGTATGCTGAATTACGGTGTTAGCTTCCCTCTATTCCAAAAAACTAGAGTGCGTGATACTGGTATCCACCCTTTATTTAAATACTTATCCCATCAGAAGAAATTTGAAGGGTTTAATAAGTTTCACCCAGTTTCAAAGATTCTCATTCCTTTACTGAACGATAAGCATCCTGAATATTTATTAGATGATCATTCAATTAAATGGAACTTCACAAAATTCCTAATCGATTCAGAAGGCGAGGTTATTAAACGCTTCGAAAGTACAACCGACCCGATTGATATGGAACATGATATTGAAGCGCTATTAGCAGACGTTCGAGTGTAATAAAATGAGGGAAAGGGATGGTCAATTGACTGTCCCTTTTGTTTCTTTCCATTCAACCATGGGATCATTCGATATACATAGCATTCTTCTTAAAATAAATGTGTTTCTAATAAAATTACGTTATAATAGGCAATAAGTAATATACACCTTAAGGCCTTTTGTTAACCGCCTTTGAGTACAATTGAAAGATCCCTTCAGATATCTGTAAACTGCTCATGTTGAAAGGTTTGATACCTATATGAATAAAGTTGTCGTTACAGGCTACGGCATTAAAGCACCTAAGACGCCTAATATTAAACAGTTTTTAACCAACTTAAAAGAAGGCATTCATTGTTTACAATTAGATGATCAACTTACCCCTAAAGGTGAATCTACTATTATAGGAGTAATCGATGATGGGTTACTTGATAATTTAGCGGATCCTAAATACAAGAGATTATCTCGAACAACTATTCTTGGTATCGAAGCAGGTGTAGAAGCACTTAAAAGTGCCAATTTAGACTCACTTGAAAATAAAAAAGTTGGCATTTTCTTCGGAACATCTGTTGGAAACATTCAAGAGGATATTTTTCAAGAAGCGATTGTATATGCTAAAATGAAAAATCACAAAAAAATACCTGTCACATTTGGTCACTATGCTAATTACCATAGTATTACCTCTGCTATTGCTTACTTTCTAGGCGTAAAAGGAATTACCAAAACCATTTCAACTGGCTGTACGTCGAGTTTAGAGGCTTTACAAGATGCTGTTGTTTATTTAAAAAGTGGTCAGATAGACTATGCCATTGTTGGTGGAAGTGACTCTCCTATTACAGAAGTAGCAACCTATGGCTTTGCAAAAACAAGAGTTCTACCACTAAATCAATCTATTGATGAAGGGGCTGTTGCCTTTCAATCCTCTAGTAAAGGGTTTGCACTTTCAGAAGGTGCAGGTTTCATTATCCTTGAAAGACAAGAGGTCGCACTAGAAAGAAATGCTAAGATCTTAGGGGAAATTAATCGTGTTTCATCCAATAATGACGGCACATACCTGTTCACTCAAGAAGAAACCGGCACTCAAATGTTAGCAGCCCTAAAAGATGTGACTCAACATAGGAAACCCGACTATATCAATAGCCAAGCTCTTGGTATCCAGATAAATGACTTAATTGAAAAGCAATGTTCAAAGGCTTTATTTAATCACAAAGTTCCTTATACTAGCATTAAAAGTATGATAGGTAACCCTTTAGGAGCTATCGGTATTATACAAGTCATTTCTGCTTTATTGAGCATTAATAACAATTTTATTCCCCCAACCATTCATACTAATAAATTGGGTTTTGAAGAGATGAACATTGTTACGACCACACAAGTAAAAGAGATTCGTGAAGTAGCTATCACTACTCATGGTTACGGTGGTAATAATGCTTGTGCCTACGTGATGGGTTACCCAGGAAAGGTATAGTTATGATTATCTCTTTACTTATTATAGCAATAGGACTTATTCCTTTAGTACTAGCTATTAATACGATTAGAATCTATAAAGGGTCTGAACTTGGTATTATCCTTTTATTATTTATGATGTCGCTTAGTTTTTGGCAAATAGACATTGGAGTTCTTTATTTAAAATCATTCCTTCCAGAAGATTGGATATTATGGCTTTTTCGATTATTTCGGATGGGTCCAACGTTTATCGTTCCTATCACATTTTACTTAGCTTATGTGATTTTTAATAAGTATGCTTTGAACTTTGCAACACGGAAATGGTATAAGTTTACTAGACTTATTATAAATGCAAAGGTACTTAAGGTATTTATTCTTTGGAGTATCTTTATTTACTTCCTTAATTGGACTAATTTTGGAGTTTCCGGGTTAAGAATTGTTCATATTTCTAATTCTGATATCAATCTCTTCTTCCCGGTTTATGGTGACTATCATTTTCTATATTTAATTCATACTAGTATGTTTCTCGCCTTATTGCTGTTCATTATCGTCGTATCAACTAGAATGAGAAATATGCAATTCCAATCATTTTTACAGACCTTTTCTATTTGCTCTCTTTTGCTCTTTATCACAGGTTTTATTAATTTCATTCCAGGAACAGGTGCTGTAGTTAGTAGCATTGGGGTCATTGTTTTCTCGTCGATTATCATTTTTTCTTTTGTGAGAATGAATAATCTAATAACGATTAAGTATAATCGTTTGTTAGAGCGACAAAAGAAACTTAATTACACCGGTGATTTATCCGCCAGTTTAATTCATGAAGTGAAAAATAATTTACAAATTATTAAGACCTATTCACAACTCCTACCTCGTGAAGAACAATTATCTTCACAAGGCAAGCTGATGATTGAAAAAGTACAAAATGCCACATCACAGCTCGATAATCTAACGAATAGTTATTCTGACTATATTAATACAAAAACCATTGAGTTCAAACTTCGAGATATGAACTCAACCATTATTTCAGCAATAGAAATCACATCAGAAATACTTAAAGAAAACCATGTCACCATTAAGTTCATACAAAATCAAAGGCCATTAAAGGCATTTATTAATGAAACATATTTAAAACAAGTGTTCATTAACATCATCAAAAACAGCTGCGAATCGATTGATGGTCAGAAAGATTCCCGTTTAATTACGATTCAGACACAAGTTATAGGAGATCAGATCCTCATTGATCTCAGCGATACAGGGGAAGGGATCCCAGAGCATCAATGGGAATCCATCTTTGATCCATTTCTCTCTTCCAAACAATTAGGCATGGGAGTAGGATTGCCATTCGTACGCAAGATTATCTTTGAGCACCGCGGTGAGATTAAAGTACTCAAGAGTAGTCCGGAAGGCACGACCTTTAGAATTGTGTTGCCGCAGTATGAGTTTAGTGAGATAAGTTAGTTGTAAAAATAGAGAAAAAAGCTGTCAAATGACAGCTTTTTTATGCTAACTGGCTCTACAATAATGGGTTCTATAACGTACCTTATCAAACAAAAAAGGCTTCTTTTCAGTAGCTGAAATAGAAGCCTTACCATTACATTATCTCTATAAAAAGAGCCGTTGCATCATCTTTACGGGCCTTTGATAGCAATTTTTCTTTATTTGTTTTTAAAACGACCTCAACTGGCTTTCTAAGACCTTTTGGCCATACCTCATCAGATGATAGTAGATCTGTAAAACCATCTGTACTAAAGATAAATTGATCGCCTTTGATAAAATCTACTCTATGTTCATCAAAACTTGCCTGGTGAAACATACCCAGTAAGGTGCCGGGGACTAGGTGCTCCTTTTGTCCACTAGCTAATGTGCTACTAAAAAATCGGTTAATCCCGCCACATGCATATGCTAGTTTCTTATCCTTAAAATTAAACTCAAAACAAAAGGCTGTGAAATAGTAACCTTCAGGCATAAAGGGCATACTAGCGCGATTAATTGAACTTATTAAATCTCCTAAAGAAGCTGTGTTTTCATCCAATGCTTGAGCAAAGAGGACACGAATTGCTGATGTTTGTAAGGCAGTTGGTACACCGTGCCCCATTACATCCACTAGATAGCCAAACATTCGATCTTCTGTTATCCATTTATAATCATAGAAATCTCCGCTAACTAATTCAGAGGGGAGATACAAACTTTTCATTTTTATATACTCATTGGTAAAGTCATCTGGTAGTAGCTGCTGTTGCAAGTCGCCAGCCCATTTTATATCCTTTTGTAGGGCCTCGTGCTTCTGCTTTTGAACACGAATCGCCTCTCTAAGCTCAATCTCAGTCAAGACCCACTCCGCAAGATTTTCTAACTTCGTGCGTTCTTCCGCAGAAAAAACTCTAGGCTGATTGTCAATGATACATAGCGTTCCTAAAATATTGCCTTTCTTGGTCATTAATTTAGCACCCGCATAAAATCGAATGCCCTCTTCAATTACAAGTCGATTAGTTCGAAAACGGTCATCTATAAGTGTGTCCTCCACAACCATGGTCTCTCTCGTTGCCACGACATACTGGCAAAAGGCAACTTCCCTTCCCGTCTCTCTAAAATCAACCCCTACACATGACTTAAACCACTGCCTATCCTCTGTAACCAACGACACGAGGCAGATCGGCACCTGAAAAATATCAGCAACTAAGCGCGTTATCTGGTCAAAAGATTCCTCTGCCTCCGTATCAACAAGCTGTAAGGAGTGAAGCTCTTGAAGCCTCTCTTGTTCGTCTTCTTCTGAAAACATTATAATCCCTTGGTTCCTGATACTTTTTTTCATACCTTACTCCTTCACTCACTCTTAAAATGCATTTACTAGTTTTGTATGATAAATGTTAAATTCGATATTCTGCTCTTGCTACACTTTAATTTTTATATAAACTACTCCAGCTTACGGGTACAATCTACACGAGCAATACCAATTAAGTGGTGTCTCACCGTTGCTTTCATTCTGCTAGAGTCTACGTATATTTCATCGGCTAAACTGGCAGATTGTTCAGATTTTCAGTTAAACAATTTCTTTAATCCTTGCCTCTTTCTACATCACGATTGAGAAGATGGTCCAAATTTTCCTAATCGGAAGTCTTGAAAGGCTTCATGAATCTCCTCTTCTGTATTCATAACAAAAGGTCCGCGTGCGATAACCGGTTCCTTGATTGGCTTCCCTGTATAAATCAACACTCGAGATCGTTCTTTCGCCTTCACTTCTAGAACATCGGTTTCTTGATCGGTTGCATTTTCATCATGAGCAAGTAACCCGACCTCTGATTTCGTAAGCGACACATCCATTCCAAATGTCATCTCCCCTTGAAGCATGTACACATGTCCATTGTGTTTTTTCGGAAGCTCCAAACAATACGTCTCACCTTCGGCTAAATAAAGCTCAAACATATTAATCGGAACGCGGGAGTTCATAGGTCCTGTCGTTTGTTCAGTGGTTCCTGAGTAGATACGAATGTAGCCACCTTCTATTTCTACCTTTGGTGCATCTTCTACAAGTACATTTTGATAAAATGGGTCTGATTGCTTTAAATCTCTAGGCAAGTTGAGCCATAGTTGAAGCGTGTGTATTAAATCATTGTCTACAGCCTCTTCCGCATGTCGCGCTCCACTACCAGCATTCATGTACTGCACATCACCAGCATGTAAAACAGAATGTCCCCCTTGATTATCTGTATGTTCCAGTCGTCCATCAATTACATACGTAATCGTTTGAAACCCCCTATGAGGATGATCTGAGAATGTTCCTCTCTTAAACCAGTCATCTGCCATTAATACAAATGGATCGTACTCACTCATCCGTTCAGGAGGCAAGACCCACCCTTGTTGAACATGGGGATAGCCATTATTGTTATACTTCACTTTCCAATGATCACGAATCATGCGTTTTGATTGCTTCGTCATACAAACACCTCCGAAATTTTTTTCCTTTCGTTTAGCATACATACGTTTGATATGAAAATATACTAATTAGCTTAGGGGCACACTGTTGCCGTTCTTTAATTTGGAGAAAGGAAAAAGCATAAATAGCTGTTAAGCCATTTATGCTTGTACTGACATGCGAGTCTCGCTTTTCAATATTTCTGCTTTTAGGTCGGTTAATTGAAGCGTCTCCGCAGTTGAAGCATGGATTTTTTTGATGAGCTCTGGGTTATCCATTAACGATAGACCATAGGAAGGAATCATTTCCTTAAGTTTCGGTTCCCACTCTTCGATCCGTTGCGGAAAACCATTTTTCAACACCTCTATCATGACATGAACAGCTGTAGAAGCACCCGGAGATGCACCAAGTAATGCTGCGATCGACCCATCAGCAGAACTAACAACTTCTGTACCAAGTTGAAGAGTTCCTTTGCCTCCCTCATCCGTATCTTTGATCACTTGTACACGCTGGCCTGCTATAACCAGATCCCAATCCTCACTTTTGGCATTCGGGATAAAATCACGTAAAGCATCCATACGTTGTTCCTTTGATAACATCACTTGCTCGATCAAATATTTTGTTAATGGAATTTCTTTGACACCTGCTGCTAACATCGTGACTACGTTGCTCGGCTTGACCGAAGTTAACAAATCCAATATCGAACCATGTTTTAGGAACTTTGGTGAGAAGCCAGCAAACGGTCCAAACAACATTGATTTCTTGTCATCGATATATCTAGTGTCCAGATGTGGAACAGACATTGGTGGAGCTCCCACAGGGGCTTTACCATATACTTTGGCATGATGCTGCTCGATCACTTCTGGATTGTTACATACTAAGAATTGTCCGCTTACCGGGAAACCACCAATTCCTTTGCCTTCAGGAATACCAGATTTCTGTAATAAATGCAGACTTCCTCCACCGCCTCCGATAAAGACGAATTTTGCGGTATGGCGTTCGACTTCATTGTTATAGAGGTTTCGCACTTTCAATTCCCATATGCCATCTTTAGTTCGCTTAATATTGTCGACACTATGTTTATAATGTATATTTACATTTTCGTTCTCTAAATGTTCCAACAGCATACGCGTTAACGCACCAAAGTTAACATCTGTTCCAGTGTCGATCTTTGTTGCTGCGATCGGCTCATTTGTCGTGCGGCCTGTCATAATTAGTGGAAGCCATTGCTTCAAAATATTAGGGTCATCTGAATATTCCATGCCCTGAAACAACGGGTTATTTGAAAGCGCTTTATAACGATTGTTTAAAAAAGCTACATTCTTTTCGCCTTGGACTAAACTCATGTGAGGCAAAGGTTTAATAAAGTCCTCTGGCTTCTCAATTAGCTTGTTATTTACAAGATACGACCAAAATTGCATTGAGACTTGAAATTGTTCATTGATTTTAATAGCTTTACTAATATCTACCGTTCCGTCCGCTTTTTCGTTTGTGTAGTTCAGCTCACAAAGTGCCGCATGTCCAGTACCAGCATTATTCCACACGTTAGAACTTTCTTCGCCCGCTTCTTCTAGCTTCTCAAACACTTCAATGTTCAATTCCGGTGCTAACTCTTTCAGTAATGAACCCAAAGTCGCGCTCATGACTCCAGCACCAATTAAGATAACGTCTGTTTCATTCTGAATGTCGCTCATTATAACCTTCCTCATCGCTTAAGATTTGCAGAAAGGATGTAGGCGCCACCTCGGAATACATCTTTTCTGTCTCATTTTATAACCATATTATAGTCTACTATTTATTTAGGTTAAATAATTACCATTTATCTGATAATTATAAACTACTTAAAGATAGAATAAAAGAGAAATCTCCATTCCAAAACCCTTAGAAACTAAAGCCTTAACTCAGCATATCAAAGAATCAAGGCTTTCGTTCGTTCAAACCTATATTTCCAGCACGGACCTAGCCCATTACGTAAGGATAATCATTGATAAATCACATGATTATCTTTCTTTATTAGTGTTAAACCAATTAAAAAGGAGATGCCTCCCCAATAGAGCAATTATACTAATAGTATAGCATAGGAAAAGGAGAATAATATCCATAAAAGTTGCATAAAACCTTTCTTCCTTGACCATTACTAGTAGTATAATAGATTTGTTTATCTACTGAGAGGGGCCTCTTAGAATGAAAGCCTTCTATTATTATTCGAAATGGCAAGATTGACCGCGAGCAACTTAAACAAAATCGAATGAATATTAATCAATTGCTTAGCTCCTTAAGACAGAGTGAAACGTTTTCCCTCCGTGAAGTAGCCTATGCTATTTTAGAGACAAATGGCTCGATTAGCATCTTAAAAAAGAATAAGTACCAAAAGGTTACCCTCGAGGATTTACATCTACCACCAAGTCCGACTTACTTTTGTAGGACACTTATTACTGATGGCGAAGTGATAGAAGATAATCTTAACGAGCTAGGTTCTAATAGAGACTCGCTTACTCAGCAAATTATTGCACATGGATTTACCCGAACAGAGGACGTCCTCTATGCAGACTGGCTGAATGATGATGGGATCTATTTTGTTCCTTATCAAAGTAAGGAAGCTTAAGGATCGAGACAGCTTCCTCGATCCTTAAGTCACCGAATTTATTGTTCGAATGCCTTTATCAATTGAGCGAGCTTCATAACTCCCTCCACGATTTCTTCTTTAGAGGCATAACTAAACGACAATCTTAAGAATGACGCCCCTTCTTGCTCCTGTAAGCAGAAATACTTTCCAGGTACATACGATACTCCCTCATCAAGAGCCTGAGTTAATAATGTTGACGTATCGACACCTGCTACCATTACCCAAACAAAGTATCCCCCTCTTGGTCTATACCATGAAACCGTGTCTGGCATATGTTGTTCTAGCGCTGAAACAAGTACCGCGCACTTTGCTTCATAAGCAGTTCGTAAAGTATTTAGACGTTCGCTTAGATTTGTTTCTTCCAAATAAGTAGCCATTGTTGCTTGTGAAAACGGGTGATCTAAATCTTTTTTAAACCATTGTAAGGCCGTGATAAACTCTTTTGCTGCCACGACCCAACCTATTCTCAATCCAGGAGCAACGAGTTTAGATAACGAACCTACATGTAGGACACGATTGGTGGAATCGATTGCTTTGAGCGTAACTTCTGGTTGACCAAAGTATAATTCTCCATAAGCGTCATCTTCTAGAATTAGAAAATTATATTGATCAGCTAGTTCGATCACATGCTTGCGGCGTTCGCTCGTCATCGTCGTACCTGTAGGGTTGTGGAAAGTTGGAATGGTATAGAGGAGACGAGGAAGAGGCAGCCCACTCTCTTTTCGCTCTTTAAGCATTGCCTCTAAACGATCTGCTTGAAGCCCATGCTCATCGACTGGAATGCTAATAAAGTGTGACGTATAGTTTTGAAAGATTTCTAATGCTTCCATGTATGTCGGTGACTCTACTGCAACGACACAATGCTCATCAATTACTATACGCGCAATCAAATCAATGGCCTGAGAGGCTCCTGAAGTTAGTAACAGTTCCTCTTCGCTTACATTCATCCCGCGCTCTGCCAGTCTTTGCCGAATCTGCCCTTTCAATTGGTCGACCTTAGGACTTCCAATATAATGAAGTGGCAAATCCTTCTCTTCTTCCAATAGACGGACTACCGACTTTTTTATTTGGTCTGCAGGCACCAACGATGGCTCAGGATAGCCCGAACTAAGACGGATGCATTTCTCTGGTAAAGCTGGCATCCATTCTCCAGGAGGATCATTTTTAAGCGCTGCTTTTATATTTTCTGATAAAAAAAATTCAACGATCACTTTTACCCCTCCACACTTTCTTGAAAAATTTAAGTTAGATAAAATAATAGGCGGTGCATATAAGCCGCTCCTGAAATATACTCCGCTAAGTTTGTGCTTTATTTGAAATCTCTGTTAAAAAAACAAAAAATGAGCCATGGCTGCTGTGATTGGTAACGTAATAATCGTTCTTTGTAAGAAGATCACAAACAATTGAAACAAAGAAAGCGGAATTTTTGACTTTAATAATAGAATACCAATTTCAGACATGTATATTAATTGTGTTAAGGACATGACCCCGATTACAAAACGAGTCAGCTCTGATTCAATTCCACTTCCTATAACAGCTGGTAAAAACATATCAGCAAAACCAACGATCATCGCTGGAGCTGCTGCCTCTGCTTCAGGAATTTGCAACAACTGAAGTAACGGTACAAACGGATAAGACAAATAATTAAACAGTGGCGTAAACTCTGCAATAATCAGTGCGATTGTACCAAGCGCCATGACCAACGGAATTAAAGCGAACCAAATATCAATCACATTTTTAACACCGCTCTTTACTACATTACGATAACTCTTTACTTCGCTCGCTTTTTCAACGGCCTTGTGTACGCCCCATTGAAAGCTAGACACGCCCTCAGGTACTACTTCATCAATTTGTTTCCCAACCGGCTCATAATAAGAATCCTTCTTTAAGGAAAGAGGAGGAATTCGAGGGCAAATAACTGCCGCAACAATCCCTGTTACAATGACGGTGAAATAAAATTGGATAAACATATGATCGATGTTTAAGAACCTAGCAATAACCAGACTGAAGGCAATCGATGCAATCGAAAAATTCGTAGCAACAACCGACGCTTCACGCTTCGTGTAGTACCCCGATTCATACTGCTGTGTGGTAAGTAATACGCCAACTGTTCCACTCCCCATCCAAGACGCTAGCGCATCCACAGATGAACGCCCAGGTAATTTGAATACAGGGTACATAATCTTACGTACAATTGTTCCGATAAAGTCCATTAATCCGAACTGAAGCAAAAGAGGCATAAATAAACAAGCAAATAAAAACCAAACCATTAATACAGGAACCAGATCATACAAAACGACTCCGCCGGTAAAGTCAGACCATATAAATTCCGGGCCTACTTGTGTCAATGTTAGCACGGCAAAAACTGCACCAATGCTTCTTAGAATGAACCACACGGGAGAAACGTCAAATAATCCTTTTAAGAAAGCACTTCTCTCTATCCATGGAAGATTCGTCCCCTTTGCTACTAAACTACCAATAGCAGAGATACATAACACACTCGTCATAATGAGTGGAATAAAGACAGCAATGGCCCCCTGCAGTGCATCTGCTAGCACGCCTAATCCAATTGTCACCTTATCATTCACAGAGATTGGTACTAAGAATAGCAAAACCCCAATCAACGAAGGCAACCAAAACTTCATATACTGTTTAGCGCTATACGATTTTTCATATGTAGGTTGATTTGACTCTTGTACTGTTTTCACTTTCACTTCCACTTTACTCTCCTCCAGTTCCCAAAATATGTATATATTATTCAATGAACTTGCTACACTTCACTATAATAGTTAATAATATATCATCTTTATGTATAAATATACAATAATGATTAAAAATTTTTATTTGGTTTTGTAACTCCTTAACGTTCAGTAAATGTAACGACTATGGTGTCAGCCCCCCATTTCGTTAAAGTATTTAGTGAGGGACTGACACCAAAATCCTTCTCCGTTTTACGTCTCGTACATAGAGTCATATTTAAAGAATAAGTGTAATAGATTACCTGTCTTCTTAATTCTTATATTTATTTAATATCTCTGTTGGAATATGACAATAATCACTTGGACATTTAGTTAACCTATCTTGATGTTCTTCTGCACTTCTCACATAGTTTGTAAGTGGTACTACTTCAACAACTATCCGGTTACAATCATTTCTTTCATTAATAAATACCCTCGCCTCTTCTAAATGTTTATGATCTTCACTATACACGCCAGTTCTGTATTTTTCCCCAACATCATCTCCCTGTTGGTTGATACTATACGGATCAATAATTTCAAAGAAGTAGTCCATTAGCTCTTTAATTGTTACAACATTTGAATCGAATTCTGTTTTTACGCATTCCGCATAGCCATCATACTTATTCTCAAGTGTATTGCTTGCTCCATTAGCTCTTCCTGCTTCTGTAAACGTAACACCAGGTAAAGTTTTTATAAATGCTTGTACTCCCCATAGGCATCCACCTGCAAAATATACTACTTCCATTTTGCCTCTCCTCCTTGTGTGTCGGAAGGAATAGATCCACCGACTATTAATTGTAAAAAAATACATAAATAACCTCTCATAAAACAACAACTTTGTCTCCATAGTATATTTTCATTTATATTATCCTTCAAATATTAAATCAACCGAATCTGTTAGAACGGTATATCTCCCTCCATTCTGAATAATATGCGATTTTTTTGCAAAGGATAAAAACCATACCATGAATAACTATCCTTTGGAGGGAATCATATATGCCCGAACGTCAAATAAATTTAACTTCTGCTGAAATTGCATCAATTTGGACTAGCTACATGAATGATAGTATGGCGAAGTGTATTTTAGGTTATTTTCTAGAACATGTAGAAGATGAGGAAATCCGCTCTATTGTTCAATTTTCCTATGACCTTTCGTCTGCTCATATAGACAAACTTACTACCATATTCCAAGAAGAACAAATTCCGACACCAACAGGGTTTACATATGATGATGATGTGAATTTTAATGCACCCCGCATGTATACTGATTCATTTAAGCTTACTTATATCAACCACATGGCTAAAGTTGGATTACTTGCAAATAGTGGATTCATTTCTATGAGTGCTAGAAACGACATTAGAACTTTCTTCATAGAAAGTATCCATGAAACCACTGAGTTATTCGCCCGAAGTTCGAATGTAGCTATTTCAAAAGGGACATTCATTAGGGCCCCTTATATACCATATCCAACTGAGACAGATTATATAGACACAAAGAAATATCTAAGTGGGTTATCTCCTTTTAACAAACACAGACCACTAAATGCAATTGAGATCTCACATTTGTTTTTGAACATTCAAACTAACCTTATTGGGAGTAAACTTGCTACTAGTTTCGCCCAAGCCACATCACGAAATAATATTCGCAAATGGATGTTGAGAGGAAGGGATATATCACAAAAGCATATTGAAATATTTACAAAGATCCTTTTGAATAACGATATAATCGCACCTATGCCGTCAGATATCTGCATAACTGATTCCACCACAGCACCTTTTTCCGACAAATTAATAATGTTTCACATGTCATTATTAAATGCAACAGGAACAGGAAACTACGCCACGGCTGCTGCTGTAAGTCAAAGAAGTGATCTCACTTTAAATTATGAACGCCTATCACTAGAAGTAGCTCAGTATACCAAAGACGGGGCTGATATTTTGATCGATAACGCATGGCTAGAACAAACACCAGGAACAACGGACAAAGACCAATTAACAAAGAAAAAAGATACTTCAAGTTAAAACAGCAAAAAAAGGAAAGGAACATATACTGTTCCCTTCCTTTTTTTGCAGTGCGAGTTAGGCTAGACTAACGGAATACTCCACGCTTAACTAAAGGATGGCATTCTTAACGAGCATTTCAACCCAAATATTTTACTCTTAATTAAGTGTACTGTTTTGAGAGTGTTAGACAGACCCTAACACTTCTCTTTTTTCTATCAGAAAAGCATCTTTTATTCCAAAATAACAGTTAAGGTGAACCGTTATTTATAATACGGTTCACCTTAGCAGATCTGAATGATTAGAGAAAAACAATAACATCTATATTGCTTCTCATACTAAAACTTTCATTTATAAACTAACCTTTATTCTACGATTTTTTGAAACGTGGCGTTTTATACCATTTCACTTCCTGTTTAAAAATTAAGCGCTTAAACTCCTTGAACGCGGAATACAAGATTAAAAATAGCCAAATTTGCGCATATAAGAAATACATAAGCAATACAGTAAAAAAATTTCTTAGATTTAGTTGATTTTTTTCCATGCTTAGCGCTAGTAATACTTCTGTAACAAATAGTAAGAAGCCTACTACCAACAATACATACGAAACAAGTCCAATTGATAACTCCAAATCAATAAATAAATTGGTCACAAAAATTACATGAGAAAGTAGGACTCCACCAAAAAACAAGAAATAGGTTAATAGCAGGTAGATTAAATCAATTAGTACTTTCTTATGCTTTAATTGTGGAAATCGCAATAAATACTTTCCAAGTACATAGATGTTACCACTTGCCCATCTTGTTCTTTGTTTCCACCATACTTTCCAAATTTCAGGTTCTTGTTCCCAAGTAACTGCTGTGGGAATGAACCGAATATAATAACCTAAATTATAGACTCTTATACTTAACTCGGTATCTTCCGACAATGCTTTGATATCCCAGCCCCCTAGTTCTTCAAGAATGGATCTTCTTATTGCAAAATTTGTACCCGGAATGGTTGTCATTTTAAACCAAAACCATCTCCCTGCTTGAGCTAACCACTGAAAAGTAATCGTTTCAATATTAATAAATCGAGTAAGTAAATTTTTATTATGATTGATCACTCTAAATTTACCGATAACTGCACCAGCTTTTTCATCATGCTGCAGAGCAAGAACTAATTTTTTTACTGCCTCTGGTTCAGGTGTATTATCAGCATCATAAACAACAATAATTTCACCTGAAGAATCTGTAAGTCCTATATTTAATGCCCCTGATTTTCCTTTTCCAGAAAAAGGGGGCTTGTTGTGAATGACTTTAATAAAAGTATGTTCACTAGCATAATCGTCAGCAATCGTACCTGTTAAATCAGACGAATAATCATTGATTATAATAATTTCTAGTTTATCCTTTGGATAGTCTAAACGTACCATAGCTTTAATTGTCTCTTCGATAACCACTTCTTCATTATGTGCTGGAATGAGGATACTAACTAAAGGTTGTACAGGTGTATTTTCTAAACATGAATCGTTAATTTCTTTATATCTTCGGGAGAATAAATATCCCCCTTGCATTAAGAACATATGGTAAAATAACATCAGCCAAATAATAAGCAAAGAAATGTATAAAAGATTTTCAGCCAACTTGATCACCCCTTTTTGCTCGATCCTTGCTGTTGATTATCACATAGAAGATAAAGGTTAAAATGGCCAATCCTCCTATACCTGCTAGACACCATAGTACCCTTGTGAGAATCACCTTTAAATGATAGTTGAGGTAACCCCAAGAAGACATAAAAAGCCCGCTATGATTAATGTCTACAATGATTTCACCCTCCTCAGAGCGAATATCAACATAGTCTGTATGAACTCTATTGTCGATTTGTTTCAAATCTATCCAAGTCACATCTGGAATTTTCTCTATCTCCTCAATAAATTCATTAAACAACTCTACTCCAAGGTACGGATGAAAAAATCCTGCTACCATTCCATTTCTAACAAATTTATAATCTTCTGCACTTTGTACCATCTTTTCTATCGCTTGTGGGTCCTCTGGCTTTACATAACCTATTGTCTCTGGTAATAACTTCATTCCATGTAAGAATGTAGGATGTGTAATATAAGGTGAGGCCGTCATAATCTCCCAATCATGATCACTTAATTGCGTCTGACCAACATAGGTCGTGAAGTACTCAGAAGCCACCTGATAGCCATGTTGCGACATGGTGTAGTGAGGAGCTTCAAAAGCTAAAGGGTATAAACCATAGTTAGCCAACTCTTGAATGCCTCTTGTTAATCTTCCTTCTATATAATTTCTTTCATATGCTTTTTGTGAACTTAGATATTGCTGATATTCTTCTTCAGTATCAAAATCTTCTTTTATTTTTATAATAACTTCAGCATCCTGTTCATGATAAATCGGCATATTATGCTCAACATCCCAAAACTCAAAACCTTCACCAGTTTCACTTAATCTAAATTGGTGAGTATAGCCATGTAAAACGATACTTCCACCATTATCCTGCATGAATTTCAACGCTTTTAATAATTCAGGAAAGTCTGAAAAATGATATTGTTTTTTTGTTTCTGGATTTGTATATACAGGTATGACGGCAACCATATACGGGATGTTTTTCTCTGATAATATTTCAGCGATAGCCATTACTTCCTTTGGGTCTACCATTGGATGAACATCTTCAAGTCTAATATAACCCGGGTGCTCACCAAAATTTGTCAAAGGTTCTTCTACAAAAACTTCATGAAGTACTTCTGCAAAAACTAATGAAAACGGGGGTTTTAGTAAACTGGAAGCAAAATAATAGTTATTTTGATTTTTGACAAACATAGGGAATCTTTGATTTTTATTTTTTCCTAATAATAAAGTTTCTGTTTCATAATCTACTGCAAGGTTTGTGTTTATTATTAATTGAGGATTAAAGGGAAAGTTCTTACCTAAATTAGGCAGAGTCACTTGTTCAATGACTGCATTGGTTGAAAGCCATTCAACAAAAGCAAAACGTTCTTCAAACTGGTCTGCATTGTAACCTATGGAGACCATAGTACCTTCATAATTTGAAATTATATCTACCAATGCTCTCGGCAGTACTTCCTTCTGTTGACCATAATAAAATAGATAATCCACTTTATCCAAGTCATCTTCGTTCACTTGTGAGCTTGCTTTAAATATGATGTTATCTGTGAAATGACCAAGTAACATATCTAACATTCGTTGGTGTTCATCAACTTCACCGCTCTTTGAAGAGAACACAACCAATACTTTCGGATTATTATCTAACAAACTTTTATCTGCTTTTACATTCGTTATACATATTAGTGAAAAGATGGTCCAAATAATGATAATGGTGTAAAGCTTTCCTCTCTTACTTCTCCTCACTCATATGCGCCTCCTAACCTATACAAGCCGTTTGTTATAACTCACTATGATAGGTATGAAGAGACGAGCAAAAAAATGTTACAAATTACCTAAAAAAGAAAAAAAGACCCTAAGGCAAAAGCCAAAAGAGTCTTTCTTTCTATATTTCAAGTGTGGTACTAACATCCAATTATAATATTTGCATTATTCACACATTTCTCTTTGCTGATTCTTCAAGTGTACCTAAAAGTACTTTATTTGGATCACTCACCTATAAAATCCTTTAAAAAATGTTGTTTAATTACCTGTTCTGTGGGTGAATTAAGCGGGGAATAGTCTATTACTCCCGGATCCTGATCCAATGTAACACACCACCAATATATTCCTTTACTTACAGATCGTAAGGCGTTATATGTTGCCTCATAGTAAGTAGCTTGAGCTTGCCTATCAAGCTTACCACCAGGTATGCTCCATGCATACGGTTGTCGATAGGCTCCATCAACAGGTATCATTCCTGCTTCTGTGATTATAATTGATTCTTGATTGGTTAAAGTTTTCAATTCACTTATCCATTTACCCCACGCTTTTTCTAATGTCTCTAAACTAGCACCATCAGGAGCATCTAATGGATAATAGGCGTCAATCCCTATATGATCTAATAACTGAACAAACTCAATTGTTGAAATATCCAGAACCGTATCCCAATTAAATGAATAAATTAATTCTCCTTTATAATTCTCACGTAAATCTTCAATAAGTTTAACCCACTCATCACTGTATCGATTTTGTAGAGAATTAAACTCTGTTCCTATATTAAAAAATTCAACATTATTAGATTGTGCCAACTCAGCATATTTGAGTAATAATGAACGATAGCTATTAAACCATTCTTTAGGATCTGTTGGTTGAATTTGTCCTCTCCAATGCCCAGATGTGATCAAACTTTGTTCGTCTAATATAGGTCGAATCATCACACTTAATTCTTCTGCATGAGCCTCTTGGATTAAACTTTTTAATTCAGAAATAGTAGGTGTAATTGTAGGATCGCTCATCACATGATTTGCTTGCCAATCTTTTTGATAAAATGGAAATGTAATAGTGACACTATTTATCCCTAAACTATTTAAATGGTTAAACAGTTTCTTGGCATCGGAAATATTAGGATGACCATATACCAATAGATTCATGCCTGCTTGAAATTCATTACTCTCATATTTACGATCTACCCTTTGCTCTATTGATTCGTTTTCAGGTTCTAGATCACTTATATTTTGAAATGCTTCTGTCATATTTTCATCCCCCTTTGTATCTATAACTGGCTCACCACTCATAGATTGTGTTTGCGCACTGTACTCATCATCAATTGATAAATGATTATGCCCAAACCATAGTATAAGTACTAAAGTTACAGTAACACTTAAACTGATGAGATTTTTAATACTCCTCGTCACCCATTCCTCTCCTTTGTTAAACAGTATCAAACCAAACTCGCCTCTGAAAGAATGGTCATGTTTCATTTTGTCATTAATGGATTTTATGCATATTATGTTAAACAAAGTATTGCAAATATGACTGAATTGACAATAAATTTCATTTAACTACACTACATCTTTGATTTATCAAATAATATGTGGTTACCTTATAATAGTATCCATACAAACAAATCCCCAAACAAAACCTTTTTTTCAAGAGGCGCAATATAGCAGATTTATTTGAAGAATTTACCGTTCGATATTCAATAATTGCTAAAACCTTTCTTATGATACGGTTCACTGGGATACCATAATAAATCTTTTGGCTTGTTTCTAAAAGATTCCTCATGTTGAAGAAGCCATTCCTTCCTCCATAGACCTCCCGCATAGCCAGTCAGCTTACTATTTGATCCTATAATTCGATGAAAAGGGATGACAATGCTCAATTTGTTTTTTCCTTTGCATTACCTACTGCTCTAATCGCTTTTTCATTTCCAATTGAAACCGCAATTTCTTTATATGAAGCAGTTTCGCCATATGATACTTCTTTTAATGCTCTCCAGACTTTTTTTGAAAATCTGTTCCTTTATATTGATATGAGAATGTAAATTCATGGCGGCTGCCTTTAAAATACTCATCAAGCTGGCATTTACAATCTTCTAAAATCCGAGAAGGTTTATTTTGGCTTTCATAGTTTTCTTGTTCAATAAAAATTATAGAAAAAATTGCTTTGTCACTACCTAATATTTCAATTACTCCTAATGGGGAATGATAATAGGTTTTATAGGTTTCAGTCATATAATGACCTCCAAAGATAAAAGGTAGCATACGCCTGCCAACCTTCCCATCTTACCGATAATTCTTTCATTTCTTTAATGGTTGGTTTACGCTCATAACTTAATAATTTCTTTAAAGCATTCTGGAGACCAACATCTGCCATTGGAAATGAATTTTTAATATGTAAATTTTTCATCATGACATAATCTGCAGTCCACGCTCCAACGCCTCGAAATTGCATTAAGAATTCCTTCACTTGATGATAATTTTGTTGTTTAATTAATAATTCTTTAGTTAACTCTCCATCTTTCATCGCCTTAGCAATTCCAATGATATATTCCGCTTTCTTAACTGTAATTTGAAGCTTCCTTAAATCCTGCACATCAAGAGATACAATTTTATCAAGTGAAGGGAATACCCAAAATGTGGTACTATCAAAAGT
The DNA here is from genome assembly GCF_002797325.1 of Bacillus sp. FJAT-45037. Lineage (GTDB taxonomy): Bacteria > Bacillota > Bacilli > Bacillales > Bacillaceae_D > Alkalihalophilus. The sequence goes on from NZ_KZ454938.1 coordinate 2,969,008, forward strand.
TAGACTTTGACCAAATTGTTCTACGAAACGTCTTTTTAACGTGTAGGCAAATGTTAAATTAATTTGTTGACCTAAAATCGCCCATACTATAGTTTCAAACAAATCATGAATGTTAATCATGCGTAATCCGTAATATTTTTGAGTAATATCCATTAGTATATTATCGGAATCGGCCAATTCATAAAATTTATCTAAATTTGTGTTTAAATCAAACCACTCCCATATATATTCTGCCACTTCTTTTCGTGTATCTTTAAATGGAATGTTGTTCAGAAACTCAACCTTAATGAAGTCATATACATATTCAATCTTAAATAAGATTAATCTTTCATTCAAACTTATTAGTTTATATAAACATCCTTCTTTAATTTGGTGAAGGACGTCTTGGTCAGATCTTCCTAAAAAGACTAAACACTCTTCAAAATTGAATTCCCTAGGAGGATATAGCTTTATAAATGATTGACAGTCCATCCAATTCATTTTAGAAACCCCTTACATTTTATTTTTTCGATACTCACCCGGTGAACAATCTTTCAGCAATCTAAACACTCTGTAAAAATTAGAAGGAGTCCGGAAACCGACCTCATAGCATATTTCAAGGTTTGTCATGTTAGAAGAAATAAGAAGATTTGTCGCTTTGTCGACATAATAGAGCAAAGTTATTTTAATGAAGATTTTTTAAAGAGAGCGTAAAAAATCCTATGTAAATGAATAAATAGAAAAAGGAAGGCCTTTTTTTGTAGAATTAAAACACCATAACCAACTCAAATAAAAGACAGGCGATTTTGTGGCTTAACTAATTTAAAATTTCTTATCTAACCATTGATTTGTCTAACTACTCTTTAATTAGTTGAATTTCCATTCTCCGTTTTACCACTATTTGTGGTACGGTTCTCCTCGATTTATCCTAAACGCTCGATACACCTGTTCCATCAACACAAGTCTCATAAGTTGATGCGGCAAGGTCATTTTTGAGAAGGAAAGAGCATAGTTACTGCGTTGCATAACTTCATCGCTTAATCCTAATGAGCCGCCAATGATGAAGGCGATTTTGCTGTTGCCGTATGTTCCTAGTTGATCGATTTCCTTTGCTAATTGTTCACTTGTGAGCTGTTTACCTTTGATTTCAAGTGTGATAACATGCGTATCTGGCGCAATTTTTGCTAGGATGCGCTCTCCTTCTTTTTGTTTCACGATCTCCATATCTGCTGGGCTTAAGTGCTCTGGTGCTTTTTCATCAGCTACTTCGATTAAGTCAACCTTCGCGTAGGCTCCAAGTCTTTTTTTGTATTCCTCAATGCCTTGTTTTAAATACTTCTCTTTTAACTTCCCTACTGAAATTACTGAGATATTCACAGTGTGTATTCCCTCGCTCTTTTTATTTTATCCACAGGACTTATCAACATATCAACAGTGTTAGTAACTAATTATTTCGCAATTGAATATATAGCTGTTTTTTCGCAGAAACTACATGTTGTGGATATCTGTGTTTCTTGGTCCGTTTTTTCGATAATAGGAGCTGCCTCATGTTCGTCCACAATGACGTCCATCGCTAGTTCAATATGTTCTTCGCATGCATACAACATTATTTCTCCACCTTTCTCGTTCACGCGTTATATTATAGCATAACCGTTTTTCTCACTGTGAATGACTTTCTTCATGTCTCGCTGCACAAAAAAAGCAGAGTTATGTGGATAACTCTGCTTCTTCTCTCTTTCAAAAGGAATTAATATACTTTCCTTTCCAACCTTTTTAAAAACTCTGTTGTTCCGCTAATTGCACGGTTGCTTTCTGGAGGGTTCCATTTCGGTAAAAGCTCACTTCTACTTCTTCACCGATCTGCTTTTCTGTGTAAAGGAATCTTCTTAAATCATGCCCATCGGCGATATCTTCCCCGTCAATCGCAACAATGACATCATATTGTTCAAGGCCAGCTCGTTCTGCTGGTGACATCGGGGCAATGCTCGAAACCATGACGCCCGCATTCACTTCACCAGGTAATTTCAGTGTTTCTTGCCAATGGTAGCTAGGGATCTCACTTAATGATTGAATACCAACTCCTAGTTGTGGGCGTTTTACTTCTCCATACCGTTCTAGATCTTCAATGATTGGTAAAGCGACACTCGTAGGAATGGCAAATCCAATTCCTTCAACAGAGCTTTGAGCAATTTTCATCGAGTTAATTCCAATCACTTGCCCTTCAATGTTTAATAGCGCTCCACCACTGTTTCCTGGATTGATTGCAGCATCTGTTTGCAACACTTCTGCATGCCAATCAACTTGACCATTTCCTGTGAGATCAACAGGAATGCTGCGTTCGGTGGCGCTTATGATTCCTTGTGTCACCGAGCTCGAGAATCGCAGTCCTAACGGATTCCCGATGGCTATCGCTGGCTCACCTACACGCAAGGCATCTGAATTACCGAAGTCCGCCACCGTATCTACCTCGCTACTATCGATCTCAAGTACAGCTAAATCTGTAATCACATCAGAGCCAAGTAACGTCGCTTGTACACGTGTGCCATCTGATAAGCTCACTTCGATTCCGTTGGCCCGATCAATGACATGATGGTTCGTGACAACAAACGCTTTATCTCCTGTTGTTTTATAAATGACACCAGATCCAGTGCCTTCGTCTCCTCCCTGTTGTTGAAATGGATTCGATTGTTGAATGTTAATCACCCCAACGACAGCGTCTGATACTTGATCAACAGCCTGAGTCACATCAGAACTAACTGAGTAATTGACCGCTTGAACATCCTCTGGCACCTCAGACTCAATTACCAGCTCACTATCAGTTTGACCGAGTTGATAGGGCAGAACACCAAGATTTGATAAGGTTGGAATAGAAAATAAAACTATGAATCCTCCGACAACAGCCCCGGCAAATGCGGCAACCACTCCGCCACGGTTGGAACGTTTTCTTCTCGTTTGTGGTTGTGAATAATGTTCATCATAAAATCCCATGACCCCACACCATCCTTATAGTAAAAGAGTTTTTTGTTTTTATTATACTTATTCTTTAGGATAAATCTACTAGTCCGCATCTGTTTTGATAATTTTTGATACTGTTTACAGAATTACCAACAAACTTTCTTCATAAACACACCTAGACAAAAAAGCCCTCATGGCTGAGAGCTTTTACACGACTGTGATTGGCGTTGGTGTAAGTGGATCCGTATCAAAAACATGAAACTCTTCACCGACAGCCATCCCTTGTTCTTTCAACACTTGCTCAACAGTTAACCGAGCCAATTCCTTCATGTTATTGTCTAGACTTAAATGCGCTAAGTAGATGCGGCTCGTTTGATCAGTGATTACTTCAGATAGGGCGAGCGCGGCATCTTCATTGCATACATGGCCTACATCACTTAGTATTCTTCGTTTCACATTCCAAGGATATCGTCCCATCCTGAGCATATTTAAATCATGGTTGGATTCAAAAATGTACATGTTAGCACCTTTAACCGTACCCTTAATTCTTTCACTCACATAGCCCATGTCTGTGGCGAGTACGAGCTTTTTTCCCTCGTGATGAAAACAAAAAAACATTGGCTCTGCTGCGTCATGAGAAACACCGAATGACTCAACATCGAGGTTGCCAAATGCCTTAACCTCTTCTGTACCAAAAATGAATTTTTGCTCTGTTGAAATCGTCCCAATCTTACCTTCCATCGCCGCCCATGTTTTTTCATTGGCATAGATCGGTACTTTATGCTTTCTAGCAAAGATTCCGACTCCTTTAATATGATCACTATGCTCATGACTCACAAGGATTCCGTCGAGATCTTTTGGATTTCGTCCAACTTCAGAAAATAGTTCATCCATCTTCTTACCACTTAACCCCGCATCAATGAGTAGTCGTTTCTCATTGGTTTCGACATACACTGCATTCCCGGTACTTCCACTTGCCAACACACTAAAACGTAACGCCATTGCGACTCACTCCCATGTATACCTACTGCTTATGATAATTGTTGAATTTCTGGGTTGATTGCATGGACAAGATACGTTTCTCCTTCTACGGTGACACGCCACATCGGTGCAAAAACTTGTGCCCCACCTTGTGGACTATAGAAGCTGTAATACCCAAATTCAACTAAGGTTACAGTATCATTAACGCCAATATGTTGAGCGTTTAATAATACTTCGATTGCTTTTATGCTTGATAAAACTTCACGCTCTCTACCCGTTGGCTCAAACTCATAGTAGCTCTGTTGATAACCAATCAGATTACCATCATCATTTAATTGCAAGATCAACGGCTCTGCTTCAAACGCATACGCCGTCGTCCCTTCATACGTTTGCTGGAGAAGAACCCGTCTATCCTCTGAATCAAAACGTGCAAACTGATAGTTTGATCCGTTTGTAACATACGTATTTAAGAACTGATTTAAATCTTGGGCGAATTGACCTTCTCGTAATTCATATGGTTCGTCTAAAACAGAAATAATCGTTGAGCCATCTCTTAAGCTTACCTCTTGATTATTTAGCGTGTTCAATTCCGATTCACTAAAAGGCATCATTTTTCCAAGCACGTGACCGGCCTCAATCGTATCTTCAGGCAACTCGACATCGATCTGAACATTATTATCACGTAATACTTCTTGAATGGATGCTTGAGCAATCATATTCATCTGGTTCGAATTGTTTTTCTCGATTAATTGCCAGATGAGAAAGATATTTAGAAAGAGGAAGGTGATGATGAAAATGGTTTTTGTCCGATTCCAATTCATTGAACACCCTCCCCGTGTAATTCTTGATCAAACGTCACCTTTTGCCATTTTCCATCATATAAAACGTACCAATACGGTTCTAATGTAACGAGTGATACATTCTGTTTTTTCATCTCGTACCCAATCATGACCTTCTCTAGCATCTTCGTCTGAAAATATTCTTGCTGGCGTAACCGCTGAAGAACGTCTTCACCAGATGGAAGTTCGACACGTTGAATCGCATTAATCGGCAGACTATCTAAATCAAATAGAGGACGTTCGTAGTTAATGATTTGCGATCCGACTCGGCTAACCTTCAATCTCATCATACTCTGCCCTTCATAACTAATCACTGGGACACCGTCAATATGAAGTAAATACTCGGCTTCTTCACGAACATCGGCAGACGTCCAGTTGGCAAGGAGGTATGGATCTGACCACCCTCCATGACTATTAATGAAATCAAAACTGCTTTGGACGATGTGACTGCTACTACGATCCTGATTTTCTGAAAATAATGGGTTGTTGTAATCCATAAACTCTCCATCATTTCGTAGCTGGATAATTCGGTTTCCATCTGTATACGACTCAGAAGAATCAGCGAAATTAGCCCGGACCGAGTTTGGCTCATTAAACAACTCGTCTATAAAAAAATTCACATTAAGTGGGCTCGTTGTATACGTAACTTTTTCTACTTCGGTAGGTTCAGTCGGCACATAGAGATGTTGGTAAAGCTGAGAAGAAGAGACACCCCGATGAACGGAAGTAACAGGCGTATACTCTCCTCTTACTAACTGTTCAAATGCCTCGAATTCAACCGTTGTCTCGACTTCAATGACACGCGCTTCCTCAACCGAGAGCATCTGCATACCAATCTCTTCTTCTGACGTGTCCTGATAAACAAATAACCGGTCCACTTCAGCTATCGGTACATTGAACTCGTCCCGATCGACATTGAACATCGCTAGAAAGATATCCGTTGGAATCGGCGTTGGAAAGATCACTTCTACCCCTGCACGCACTTGTTGTTTTGGAAAAGGTCCTGTAGCTAACATATCGCCTTCTGCTAGTTCAGCCCCTAATAGTATGTCATAAAACTGTTGAAATTCTTCTTGTCCTCTAGAGATCATCGCGGTCTCGCCATCGATAAATGTAATCAATTGCTCCGGCTGGATGACCTCACTAAGTCTTAGCTCTTCACTAATGAGAGACGCTCGTTCTGACTCTTCGGTTTCTCCTAAGAAATTGATATCTGGCTGAAAGGTCCACAACTGCCACGTTAGAACAATACTTAAACCAACAAGTCCAATGAGTAACCCTGTTTTAACGTGCTCGTAGCTCATGCCTCTCCCCCCTTAAACGTTGAGTAAGGCAAAGTAAAGTAAATGGTTGTCCCTGCTCCATATTCACTACTGACCCAAATTTCACCGTTGTGAGCGTGGACAAGTTCTTTTGCAATTGCTAAACCAAGACCTGTGCCACCTACACTTCTAGCACGTGCTTTATCGACACGATAGAAACGATCAAAAATCTTCGTTTGGTTTTCACGAGGTATCCCCATTCCTTCATCCGAAATACTCACACGTACATTATGCCCTTGATGAAGAAGTGTGGTCGTAATGTTACCACCTTCAGGCGAATATTTCATGGCATTGGAAATGATATTATCAATGACTTGTGTTAATTTATCTTGGTCGATTTCGACATAGGTCGGATGATTAGAGATGTGACGAGTGAAATGAATATTTCTGCCTTGTGCCACCATTTCAAAACGATCAATCACTTCATTTAAGAACTGACCAAAATCGACCCATGCCATAGTCAAACGGTAATCATGACTATCTATTTTCGATAATTGCAAGAGGTCATTAACCAGACGTATCATCCGCTCTGTCTCGTTCTGTGTAACTCCAATAAATCTCGGAGCTAATTCTTTATCTTCTAACGCCCCGTCCGCAAGAGCTTCTAAGTAACTTCTCATGGTCGTCAAAGGTGTTCTAAGCTCATGTGATACATTGGCTACAAACTCACGTCGTTCTTGCTCAATTTTCTCTTGCTCTGTGACATCATGAAGAACGGTAATAATCCCATTGATAGGCCCTTCATCCTCTTGAATAACGGAGAAATTCGCTTCGATTAGAAACTCATGTTTTTCATCACCAAAATCAAGGAGAATGGAGTCCATTTGTTCATAAAGGTCATCAAGTGTGTACTCATTAGGTAAACGCAGAACCTCTGGTAAGGGCTGCTTGATGACTTCATAACTCTGTAAGCCAAGAAGCTCTTCAGCACGCTTATTCATCAAAATGATCTTGCCATTTTGATCAGTAGCGATCACACCATCTGTCATATGAGCCAGGACAGAGCTTAGTTTCTTCTGCTCTCTTGCTCTGGTCGCTGTTGCATCTTGCAATTTATTGGTTAACTCGTTAAAAGAAGAAGCTAATTGACCAATTTCATCTGTACTATAAACCATCACTTGTCTCGAAAAATCACCATGGCCCATACGTAACGCTTGCTTTCGCATATCCATAATGGGTGCTGTAATCGTCCTAGCTAGTAGGATGACCAGTACTGCTGTAATGAGAAGGGCAATGACCGTACCACTAAGTAAGATCCCATTGATTTGCTTCATTTGATCATAAATCTCTTCCATCGATGATTCAATATAGATCGCACCAATAGGGGTATTGTCAGGGTCTTTAATTGGCACGGCTAACACTTGTACCCGATCCCCTGTTTGAGGATCTCTCATCATCGCCTCATCGACAACCCCAAGAAGCGCTCGTTTCACCCGATACTTAGTCGTCTGTTGCCCAACAATATGTCGATTAGCAAAATTTGAAGTACTTAAAATCTCACTGTTGCCACCAATGATTTGAACTTCTGCATTCGGTATCGTAAACGTCTCTCTTAATAAGGCATTAATGTCTGTTTTTAACGTACTAGCATCTTCTCTTGGCTCTAACATTTCCTGAGCCACATTATAACCAAGTAGATTTGCACGCTCCGTGAGCATTTGATAGTGGTTATTAACCAATTGCTCTTCTAATTTTCCTGTAAAATACACACCTATGATTTGCATCGCCATAAAAATCAGCAACACATAGATAATAATCAGCTTAAATTGTATTGATTTGAAAAATCCAACCTTACGATCCATTAACGCTGTCCCGACTCTTCTGGTGTTGAAAGGTAGTAGCCGACTCCACGTCTTGTAATAATCCATGTTGGATAACTTGGATTATCTTCGACTTTTTCACGAAGTCTACGCACGGTCACATCAACTGTTCGTACATCACCGAAGTAGTCATATCCCCACACAGCTTGTAGCAAATGCTCACGCGTCATCACTTGCCCAAGATGCTTTGCTAAATAATGAATGAGTTCAAACTCACGGTGAGTCAGCTCAATCGTATCTCCGCGTCTTTTTACTTGATAGGCATCAGGGTAAATAATAAGGTCCCCGACCATAAGCTCTTTTTGCGTAGAAACATCCTCTGCCCCAGATTTCCTGCGACGAAGATTGGCTTTAACACGTGCAAGCAGTTCTCTTGTGCTAAACGGTTTTGTGACATAATCATCGGCACCGAGCTCTAGTCCTAACACTTTATCAATCTCAGAATCTTTTGCAGTTAGCATAATAATCGGTACATCGGAGCTTTTTCTCACTTCACGACAGACTTCCATCCCGTCTTTATGCGGTAACATAATATCTAATAGAATAAGATTTGGTTCTACTTTTTTAAATTCTTCTATTGCTTGCAAACCATCATACGCACAAACAACTTCGAAGCCTTCTTTTTCTAAATTAAATTTTAAAATATCAGCGATTGGCTTTTCATCATCTACTACTAGAATTCGTTTATCCATTCATAATCGCTCCTGTCCTACAAGGTCTTTATCCACATTCTAACACAACTACCTTAACAAGTAGCGGAAAAGGGTCATCTAACCGTGGATCGGTTTCGCTTCTTTTTCTCTCGTTTATCTAACACTCTCGTTCATCGTGCCATTTTGTTTTTTACATACAAAAAAAGCCCCTGCTAAAACAGAGACAAAATAAAAAAATCGTGCCTATGCACGTATAATGGTTAAAACTGGTGCCGGCCAGAGGACTTGAACCCCCAACCTACTGATTACAAGTCAGTTGCTCTACCAATTGAGCTAGACCGGCAAAAGTGGTGGCTTGGGACGGAATCGAACCGCCGACACATGGATTTTCAGTCCATTGCTCTACCGACTGAGCTACCAAGCCATTTGTTTGGTCATGTACCATAATACCAGATTTTATCGTTAAAGTAAAATGGCGGTCCGGACGGGACTCGAACCCGCGACCTCCTGCGTGACAGGCAGGCATTCTAACCAACTGAACTACCGGACCAATTTGAAAATATGTAATGGTGACCCGTACGGGATTCGAACCCGTGATACCGCCGTGAAAGGGCGGTGTCTTAACCACTTGACCAACGGGCCATTCTTAAATACATGTAAAAAATGGTGAGCCATGAAGGATTCGAACCTTCGACCCTCTGATTAAAAGTCAGATGCTCTACCAACTGAGCTAATGGCTCGTACTATTTCATTCGCTTCAACTCTCAGCGACAAGAATAATCTTACCATAGCACCGATTGACGTGCAACCCTTTTTAAAAACTTTTTGAAAAAAGTTTTTAATATGTTTTGGCGCTCATTAAAGAATAGCGAATAATGACGAAGGATGCAACAGTTTTTTTTCAATATCTAACATAAGCTTCATAAATGAAAGAAAGCCATCTAAACCTAGAGAATAGATGGCTTCGGCGATCTTAAGCAAATACCCCGCGAACCATATTCGTTTGGTTACGATCTGGCCCTACAGAGAAGACCGTTAACGGAATACCTGTTAGTTGAGAAACACGCTCGATATAGTGACGTGCATTTACAGGTAACTCATCTAGTGATTTCACACCAGTAACGTCTTCTGTCCAACCAGGAAGCTCTTCATAAACAGGCTCACATTCAGCTAAAACTCTAAGGCTTGCTGGGAACTCGTTAATGATTTCGCCACGGTACTTGTATGCTGTACAAATTTTTAATGTCTCAATACCCGTTAATACATCAATAGAGTTAAGAGAAAGATCAGTAATCCCACTAACTCGACGTGCATGACGTACAACGACACTATCGAACCAACCAACGCGACGTGGACGTCCTGTTGTTGTTCCGTATTCTTTTCCAATTTCACGGATGTTGTCGCCAATCTCATCATGTAACTCCGTTGGGAATGGTCCGTCACCTACACGAGTTGTATATGCTTTTGAAACCCCAACAACTTTATTGATTTTCGATGGGCCAACACCAGAACCGATCGTGACACCACCAGCAATTGGGTTAGAAGAGGTTACAAATGGGTATGTTCCTTGATCAATATCAAGCATAACTCCTTGTGCGCCTTCAAATAAAACACGGCGGCCTTCATCTAATGCATCATTTAACACAACAGATGTATCACAAACATATTGTGCCATTTGTTGTCCATAGTTAAAGTACTCATCAAGAATTTCTTCTTTCGTAAATCCTTCAACTTCATAATACTTTTCAAACATGCGATTTTTTTCAGCAAGGTTACGCTCTAGCTTCTCTTCAAATACTTCACGATCCATGAGATCCACCACGCGAATACCCACACGTGCTGCTTTATCCATGTAAGCTGGACCAATTCCTTTTTTTGTAGTTCCAATTTTGTTAGCACCCTTACGCTCTTCTTCCACGATATCAAGCTTTAAGTGGTAAGGAAGAATGACGTGCGCGCGGTTACTAATGCGTAAGTTACTTGTATCAACATTGCGCTCATGTAAGTAAGCTATTTCTTCCATTAATGCTTTAGGGTCAATAACCATACCATTTCCAATGACACAGTCTTTATCTTTATAAAAAATCCCAGACGGAATTAAGTGAAGTTTGTACTTCTCTCCGCCGAAAACAATTGTGTGTCCTGCATTGTTTCCACCTTGGTAGCGAGCCACAACTTCTGCTTTCTCAGAAAGATAGTCTGTAATTTTTCCTTTTCCTTCGTCGCCCCATTGTGTTCCTACAACAACTACTGATGACATATCTTGCACCTCCGTCTCGGACGTATGAACCGAGAAATTTCAAAATTCATTGATCATTATATCAACTTATTGGAAATCAGTCAACAAAACACGAACATTTATTTAAGGTGTGTCAATTTCGTTCGTATGATCCTTTTCCTTCGACCACTTTAAAACAGGTACTAATTAGCTTTTCCTCACTTAAGAAAATACATCCAAAAAAATCTGCTCTTATACCAGAGCAGATTTTTTTATGATCCTAAGCACCCGGTGGCATACTTCTTTCATCATGACGCCGATCGAGGTTTACGAATTTATTAAATTCTTTTACGAAAGCTAACTCAACGGTACCTACTGGACCATTACGCTGCTTAGCAATGATGATTTCGATAATATTTTGATTCTCGGACTCTTTATCGTAATAGTCATCACGGTATAAAAAGGCAACAATATCAGCATCTTGCTCAATACTTCCCGATTCACGAATATCCGACATCATCGGACGCTTATCTTGTCGGGACTCAACCCCACGCGAAAGCTGAGAAAGAGCAATGACGGGAACTTCTAACTCACGAGCGATCGCTTTAAGTGTTCTTGAGATTTCGGAAACTTCTTGTTGACGATTTTCTCCGCTGCGACCGTTTCCTTGAATCAACTGTAAATAATCAATCATAATCATCCCAAGTCCTTGCTCTTGCTTAAGGCGTCTACATTTTGCTCGAATATCGTTTACTTTTATACCAGGGGTATCATCAATATAAATACCGGCTTTTGCAAGACTTCCCATCGCCATCGTTAGCTTCTGCCAATCCTCTGATGTGAGGGCACCTGTACGCATTCTTTGGGCATCGATGTTTCCTTCTGCACAAAGCATACGTTGAACTAGCTGGCTTGCGCCCATTTCTAAACTAAAGATCGCCACATTCTCGCTTGTCTTCGTAGCGACGTTTTGAGCAATATTTAGAGCAAAAGCAGTCTTACCTACCGACGGACGAGCAGCCACGATGATTAAGTCATTACGTTGGAAACCTGCTGTCATCTTGTCTAACTCCATAAAACCAGTTGGGATACCTGTAATATCACCTTTTTGATTTTGCAAGAGTTCAATTTGATCATACGTTTCCACTAAAACATCTTTAATTGAGATAAAAGCACTGGTGTTTTTACGCTGCGCAATATCTAAGATGGTTTTCTCCGCGTCATCTAAGATCGCATCGACTTCATCTTCACTCGTATAACCATCAGCAGCGATATTCGTTGCGACACGAATCAATCGGCGTAAAACGGACTTCTCTTCGACGATGCGACTATAGTATTCGACGTTCGCTGCGGTTGGAACAGCATTTGCTAGATCACTAAGATAATTCATGCCACCAATTTCTTCTAACCACTTACGATCTTGTAGTTCAGATGTAACAGTGACTAAATCAACTGGTTCGCCCTTTTCTGCAAGGTCAAGCATGACTTCATACACACGCTGATGTGCTGCTCGGTAGAAGTCTTCTGGCAATAGTTTTTCAGATGCTGTAACGAGGGCACCATCTGCTAAAAAAATCGCTCCAAGTACTGCTTGCTCAGCTTCGATATTTTGTGGTGGGGTACGATCAGCAAATAAATCGCTCATAATCATTTTTCCTTTCCTCAAGAATGAAAAAGTCTGACCTTACTAGGAATTGCAAGATATTCTTGACTCCTAGAGATCAGACCCATTGATCCATCTTTGATATAGTTTATTCTTCTACAACATGTACTTTGACTGTCGCAATGACTTCTGGATGAATTTTAATCGGTACATTTGTATATCCCATTGAACGGATTGGGTCGTTAAGCATAATTTTACGCTTATCTACCTTCATATTCATAGAGGAAAGTGTTTCCGCTATTTGTTTCGTTGATACAGCACCGAACAAGCGACCACCCTCACCTGATTTCGCTTTAATTTCTACAGTAATTGATTCTAGTTCTTTTTTGTAATCAATAGCAGCTTGAAGTTCTTCTTCTGCTTTTTTCTTTTCACTATTTTTTTGAGCATTTAAGTTGGCCATAGCCCCTTTAGTCGCTTCAACGGCTAGATTATTAGGTAGGAGGTAGTTACGCGCATACCCTTCTGACACATTTTTTGCTTCTCCCTTTTTCCCTTTACCCTTTACATCTTCTAGAAAAATTACTTTCATCGTTATTGTCCCCCTTCTAAACTTTCATCAATGGCTTGTTGTAGCTTCTCTCTTGCCTCTTCAAGTGTTACATCTTGCAGTTGCGTGGCGGCATTAGATAAATGGCCTCCACCTTGAAGACGTTCCATAATTAACTGTACATTAACATCACCAAGTGAGCGTGCACTAATGCTCACTAGTTCATCTTTTCGTTTTGAAACAACAAAGGATGCAGAGACATCTTTCATCGTTAATAACGTATCAGCTGCTTGCGCAATCACAATTTGACTAAGGATCTCTTGCTCCCCGGCTACAGCAATCGCCATTCCATCTCTGTAGATCTCAGCCGTTTCAATAAGCTTCGCTCGTTTCACATACTGTTGCATGTCTTCTTTTAAGAGCTTTTGGACAAGTGTTGTGTCTGCGCCATTTGTGCGAAGAAAGGATGCCGCATCAAACGTTCTCGAGCCCGTTCGAACAGCGAAACTTTTCGTATCAACAATGATGCCAGCAAGAAGAGCGGTTGCCTCAAGACTATCCATCTTTAATTGCTTCGGTTGATACTCTAGTAACTCGGTCACAAGCTCGGCTGTTGATGAAGCGTATGGCTCCATGTAAACAAGGACAGGATCCTTGATAAATTCTTCTCCGCGTCTGTGATGGTCTAGAACAATAACTCGATCAACACGTGGCAGAAGTCTCGGTTCAATGACTAAAGAAGGTTTATGTGTATCAACGATGACAAGCAATGTTTCGTCTGTCACATAATCAAGAGCCTCTTCAGGTGTCACAAATTGTGACCATAGATCCTCATGATTCTCGACTTCCTCCATGAGCTTTTGCACATCATGATTGATGTCATTAGGGTCTAAAACAATAAAACCTTCTTTTCCATTCACTTCAGCGATCTTTAACACACCGATAGAAGCACCAATCGCATCCATATCCGGGTTCTTATGCCCCATAACAATGACCCGGTCACTTTCAAGAACAAAATCACGTAGAGCATGCGAAATAACTCTCGCTCGAACTCTTGTCCGCTTTTCCATCGCGTTTGATTTCCCGCCGTAAAAACGAACTTTACCATTCTTTTGTTTAATCGCGACCTGATCGCCCCCACGACCGAGTGCTAAATCTAAACTTGATTGTGCAAGTTTACCTAACTCTCTTAATGAAGGTTCGCCTGTTCCGACACCGATACTAAGCGTAATCGGTACTTTTTCTTTCCCTGTTAATGTTCTAATCTCATCAAGGACATCAAAGCGAAGTTCCTCAATGTGCTGCAATGATTTAAAGTTCATAATAACGACAAAACGGTCAGATGCCGTGCGGCGAAGAAGAATGTCGTTTTCATTAGCCCAACTATTTAGAGCTGATGTCACTTGACTCATTAATCGACTTCTCACCTGATCTTCCATTCCTTGCGTCACTTCATCATAATTGTCTAAATAAATAAGTCCAACGACTGTTTTTGTTTCTTCATATAACTCTTCTGTTTTTTCTTTCTCTGTAACATCTAAAAAATAAATTAATCTCTCCGGAGGTTCAAACGTCAAGTGATATGATCGTTCGCCAAGCGTAATGACTTCTGTTTCAACACCATCTTCAATCATTGAATTTAAACCGTCATAAAGATCATCTAATTCTTTATCAATGAGATCATCGGCAATATGTTTACTAATATAAGGATTGATCCATTGAATCATCTTTTCATCATTATAAAGGAGAATCCCTACAGGCATCTTGGTGACTGCATCTTCTCCTGCCCTATTTACACGATAAGATAGCGTAGAGATGTACGCTTCTAAATCACGCTCAAACGCATATCGAGCTTGAGACGTGTAGATGGCTAACACTCCTAATATGAATAAACCAATTACACCAACTTGCCAGTGGTAGACCATTAGCACACCGCTAAATATTACTGCCACAGCAAATAGTGCAATGACGTGGTAGCCATGCCACCGCTTCATTAAGAACTTCGGCATAGTGTCAGCTCCTATTTTTTCTCGCTTTTGATCCGTTTTCTTAAATCAAAACCTAGATCAATAATACCAATAATTCGAATGATCTGCGTCAAAGGGTTGATAATCAGTGTGACAATGACAATAATGATTGGCACTGTTCGGTTAACTTGTTTATGGTAACAATAATAAAACACAAACGCAAAGCCTTGAACCATCATAATCACTTCAAGAATCGGCAAAAGGTTCCAGACAATAATAAACATGGTCGATCCTTCTTCTTGACCGACTAAAACCAAGATCATGACAATTAAGTAGTACCATAAGAATGATTTTGAAAACTGCCAATCTCTAAATGGTGGAAATTGTGTCGGCTTATGACCTAATCGACGTAAGATCAGACCCGCAACCAAAATCGATATGACCGCTAAACCAACTCCACTCATTATGATCATCGCCGGCACCATATGAACTATCATATCGACTGCATCATTCATCGGAGCAAGCGCATCTGTTGCATCTTGTCCCATAGCTGTTAGTGTTGCTTCTGCTACTTTAATTTGCTCACGTAACAGGGCTGACATAAATTGAATCGGATTTTCATCCATAAATAACATGAGCCCTACGTAAATCATAAGCATATTAAACATATACACCAAACTAGCACCAATCAAGACCGAAAAAGCAGTGAGTTTACGACGGTATAATTCTCCGATGACTAAACCAGCTAGTCCAAAGAATAACGTCGCTGGCAAACCGATTAAACCTGAAATCATAAACGCAAGCATAATCGTTACGGCAAATAACATAATACCAGGTTTCAATCCTTGTCTTACAACATAGAGAATAAACGGTAAAGGCAAAGCCCATACAGTAATCATCGCTGCGAAGGGAACATACAATGTAATCGCTAGTAGTGTTACAAAAAGAGCAGCGATGACAGCTCCTTCTGTTAAGGTTCTCGTTTGTTTCACACATTCACCTCATTTATCTTTCCAAACAAACTGACGTCAACTCAGGAACAAGAGAGTTTTTGACAGTTTCTCATATCCTTGTCTATTTTAGCGTACTTACGATTAAAATTAAAGCATCGTCTCTAATGAACAGCCTCACTTCACTTGTTTCACACAACACTCTTTATAATATAAAAAAAGCATGGTAGTCATCTACCATGCTTTTCCTGCTATATGCTTAGTTCACATCATTTACATACGGCAATAAAGCGATTTGACGAGAACGCTTGATTGCTGTTGTAAGTTGACGTTGGTACTTAGCAGACGTTCCTGTTACACGGCGAGGTAAAATTTTACCACGCTCAGAGATGAAACGCTTAAGAAGATCCGTATCTTTATAATCGATTTTCGTAATTTTGTTTACAGTGAAGAAACAAACCTTACGACGCTTTGGACGACCACGACGAGCCATTAGACAGCACTCCTTTCAAGAAAAGTTGTTTATCGTTAAACACACATGTCATTTTAAGAGCAGAAGAGGTTTTAAAACGGTAGATCATCATCCGAAATGTCAATTGGTTTACCATCATTGGCAAATGGATCATCATTAAATCCACCAGACTGACGATTTGGTTGTTGATTCTGTTTACTATAATCGTTTCCACCAGCTGGCGATCCGCCACCCGAAGGAAAGGCATTCCCTTGTCCTTGGTTTGAACCTTTAGGTTCAAGGAATTGCACACTTTCTGCCACAACTTCAGTGATATAGACTCGACGTCCTTCATTGTTGTCATAGCTTCTAGTTTGTATTCGGCCGTCTACACCCGCTAAGCTACCTTTTTTAAGGTAATTCGCGACATTTTCAGCAGGTTTGCGCCACACGACACAGTTAAGAAAGTCGGCTTCGCGCTCTCCTTGCTGGTTAGAAAATGCACGGTTTACTGCGAGCGTAAAATTCGCTACGGCTACCCCACTTGGTGTGTAGCGTAACTCTGGATCTTTCGTTAAACGCCCAACTAGTACGACACGATTTAGCATCCGTACCCCTCCTACTTTTGATTAATTATTCTTCGTCTTTAGTGATTAACAAACGAATAACGTTGTCGTTAATCTTGATAAGACGGTTAAATTCTGCAATCGCTTCTGAGTTAGCTTGTACATTCAATAACACGTAGAAACCTTCGAGAAAATCGTTGATTTCATATGCTAGACGACGCTTACCCATCTCCTGAACCTTATCGATTTCAGCACCATTTGTTGTTAGAACACCATTAAAACGTTCAATGATCTCTTTAGTTGCTGCTTCTTCTAGGTTTGGAGCGATAATGTACATAATTTCGTACTTACGCATTCCGGTCACCTCCTTTTGGTCTAACGGCTCCGATATGGAGCAAGGAGCAAAACTCATCTAATGAGTCATTTCACTCGCATTATTAGATTATAGCAGAATCAATAAGTAGAGGCAAGCATCTTCTCTAATAGAAAATGCTTAGCGATCTAAATGAGCGCTAAGCATTGGAATGAACTATACATTAAAGCGGAAGTGAATAACGTCTCCGTCTTGTACAATGTATTCTTTTCCTTCAAGACGAACCTTTCCTCTTTCTTTTGCAACAGCCATTGTACCAGCATCCACTAGATCATCGTAAGAAACAATCTCGGCTCGGATGAATCCACGTTCAAAATCAGTGTGAATAATTCCCGCTGCTTGAGGCGCTTTGATCCCCTTACGGAATGTCCACGCTCGAACTTCTTGAACACCGGCAGTGAAATACGTTTGAAGTCCAAGTAAGTTGTAGGCAGCTTTAATTAATTGATCAAGGCCAGATTCTTTAATGCCTAACTCTTCAAGGAACATTTGCTTTTCTTCCCCTTCAAGCTCGGAAATTTCAGATTCAATCTTCGCACATACGACAATCACTTCACTATTTTCACCTGCAGCAAAATCTTTCACTTGCTTCACATAGTCGTTATCTTCTGGCGATAATAGATCTTCTTCACTCACATTGGCCGCGTATAAGACTGGCTTGTTTGTTAATAGGTGCAGTTGATGGACAATTTTTTCTTGTTCTTCTGTGAACTCAATACTTCTCGCAGGCTTTTCTTCTTCAAAGGCGTCACGAAGCAATTCAAGGACTTCAAGTTCAGCTACAGCTTCTTTATCCTTTGTTCTTGCTAGCTTACCAACTCTGGCAATACGTTTTTCAACAGTTTCAAAGTCAGCTAAGATCAACTCTAGGTTAATCACTTGAATATCATTTAGCGGGTTCACACTACCTGATACATGAGTAATATTATCATCAGCAAAACAACGTACCACATGAGAAATCGCATCAACTTGACGGATATGAGATAAGAATTTGTTTCCTAAGCCCTCCCCTTTACTTGCTCCTTCTACGATCCCTGCAATATCAGTAAACTCAAAAGCTGTAGGAATGGTTTTCTTCGGATCTACTAGTTCCGTTAATTTTTGCAATCTGTGATCAGGAACTTCCACAATCCCGACATTAGGATCAATCGTACAAAACGGATAGTTAGCCGACTCTGCGCCAGCTTGTGTAATTGCATTAAATAAGGTTGATTTCCCAACGTTAGGTAAACCAACAATTCCAGTTGTTAATGCCATAATGGCTCACTTCCTTTTTTCTATCAGATTCA
This sequence comes from Bacillus sp. FJAT-45037, assembly GCF_002797325.1. Taxonomy (GTDB): domain Bacteria; phylum Bacillota; class Bacilli; order Bacillales; family Bacillaceae_D; genus Alkalihalophilus. Next base: position 2,987,524 of record NZ_KZ454938.1, read on the forward strand.
CAATAAACGTGATAATTTTAACAATATCTCTACCAATTATAGATAGACAGCCATAAAAAAACAAGGTCATGACGAGTTGTTCACGACCCTGGACCATTAATTTAGGAACTAAGCTGTTGGGGACTTCTCAAGAATTCGTTTCATTTTCTTCCCAAACTCTCTTCTTGGGAGCATGACACTGTGCTGACAGCCTAAGCATTTAATTCGAACATCCATCCCCATTCGGATAATCTTCCAGCGATTCTCCCCGCAAGGATGTTGCTTTTTCATTTCAACAATGTCACCAAGGTCAAACTCTTTTTCTGTCATCCTAGGCCCTCCTATCAACTTCTCTGGCGTTTAGTGTTTGTTTATTATACACCAAACTCATTTGATTGGGAGAGACAAATCAAAGAACTCGCTACTTACTTCGGTTTTTGATTCAGAATAGGATAAAGCAAGATAGCCGCGAATACATACAAATTTAATACTCCGTAAAGAGGATATAAAATGGAAATTAATGTGGAGAACCCAATTGTCGTTAAGGGAGCCATCAAAGCAATGAGAGCTAAAGCGATAAGCCAAGCACTCCCTTTTACATACCCTCTTACCCTAGAGATTAGCCCAAAAACTCCGGCAGCTGCCGTAGTATAAATGGCCATCCATAATAATGCTGACATGATAATCACCATGTAGTAAGGGTAGTGCTTCAATATAGCGAATAAAGGAATTTCATACAACATAATATCTCCTGCTACTTGTAGTAAGGATTCATTGTATAAAAAAGAAATGCCTCCTAACACAAGGCCACTTCCAAGGCTAGCAATCCAAATTTCTCCTTTATGTTTGATCTCTTTTCCTACTGCGGCTAACACAGCGACAAGAGGAAGAATATTAAGGGATGTAAACGTTAAGGCGGCCGGCCAATTATGTTGCTCATCAAACCGGAAACGGATCGGGAAACCTTGCAACGATTGAAAGGCTATCAACACACCAAGTAAACAAATAATCAGAACTGGAATAATAACCGCATTCATCGAGGTCATGCCTTTTGTATCCCATACAAATAGAAGGACCACACACCCACCAATAATTACAATGCCTAACCAATACGGTAAGTGAACCACTTCAAGTGTCGCCCCACCTCCTGCAAGCATAATGACTGTTGTCGAAAAGAGATAAAGAACGATCATTACGTCATACAGTTTCGTTAAACGCTTACCCATAAGTTCATGCAAGATGGGAAGATAATGCTCCGAGCGTTTGGCATAGCTTATTTTCATGATGATCGTAGCACTTATCATAAATAAAAGCGCAAATAGGAGAATAGCTAGTCCGCTTTCCGCCCCAAAAAACTCCCATAATTCACGACCAGACGCATATCCTGCGCCAATCATGGTACCTATGATGAGAAACATCCACTTCAATCCACCAAGCCACATCTCACACTCTCCTTCCATCTTTCGCAATTTTCACAATCTATATGTATAGAAAGGAAAAAATATCCGTATACTGCTACTACTATGGCAAAGGAGCCGATGTTATGAGTACAAACCCACGCTTATTCGGAAATAAGTTAACACCTATACGCGTTCATATGGATGAGGAACATGCAAAAGCTTCATTATTTCAGAATTTATTTGACCATACAAACGAACTCTCACGTCGAGAACTTGTCATCGTTTGCATCGGTACAGATCGTTCAACAGGGGACTCCCTTGGCCCTTTAACCGGAACAAAGCTACAAGAAAGAAATCTACATCGATTTCACGTGTATGGAACGCTCGAAAATCCTGTTCATGCAGTAAATCTTGAAGATCGATTAAAAGAAATTCATAAGGAGCATTATCGCCCGTACATCTTAGCCATCGATGCTTGCTTAGGACGTGTTAACAGTATCGGAAAAATTTCGTTAGCTACTGGGCCTATTCAACCAGGAGCAGCTGTAAATAAACAACTACCTGCTGTAGGGGATATTCATATGACAGGGATCGTCAATATTGGTGGGATGATGGAATACTTTGTTTTGCAAAACACACGGCTATATACCGTCATGAAGATGGCCACAACGATGGCTGATGCGATTTATTCTGTCGATCAACAACTACCACAACGAATAAAACCGACATCTCTTTTGCAAAATCTCACGCCAAGAGTATTTACACAGACAAAAAAAGAGACGCCTTTTTAAACGGAATACCGTTGTAGAGGCGTCTCTTTTTTTAAGGAAGATTACTATGTTAATAAATACATCCCTGTCACAATAAAGCCTACGACAATAATGCTTGGTAATAAATTGGCCACACGTACTTGTAAAATGCCTAGAATGTTAAGTCCAATTGCGACAATCATTACGCCACCGGTTGCCGTCATCTCGACAATAAACATGTCCATTAGTTCAGTTGGGACATAATTATTAATTTGCGTCGCAAGGAGGGCAATTCCCCCTTGATATAACACCACAGGTATTGCAGAAAAGATGACACCAATTCCCAATGTCGAAGCGAAGATAATAGCTGAGAATCCATCCAACATTGATTTTGTATACAAAACCGAGTGATCTCCACGCAATCCACTATCTAACGCGCCAAGAACGGCCATCGCCCCTACAACATAAATCAACGTAGTCGTGACGAATGCTTTTGCAACAGAACCTTCTTCTTTTGACCCTAATCTTGCTTCTATCCAAGCTCCAACTTGGTTCAGTTTCTTTTCAATATCAATTTGTTCCCCAATGACTCCACCAATAACTAAGCTTCCAATCACGACTAGAAACTGCTCACTCTTTAATCCCATTCCAATACCAAGCACGACGACAGCTAAAGCAATGGCTTGCATAACGGTTATCTTTATTCTTTCTGGAATTCCTCTTATTAAAAGACCAACACAAGCTGCTAGTACGATCACGAGGCCATTTACGATTGTTCCTGTTAAGACCATTCTTCTTATCTCCTACTCTAAAAATGCTTGTTCTATCTCCACTAACGCCTCAAGCAAAGCCTGTACTTCATCAGCTGTATTGTATGGCCCGAAACTTACCCGGACAAGCCCTGTCTCGACAGTCTCTAGCTCATGATGTGTCATCGGAGCACAGTGAAGTCCCGCACGCACGGCGATGTCGTAATGTTCATCTAAAATAAAGGCCAGTTCATGGCTCTCTACTTGATCTAACCGAAACGAACAGACAGCTAAACGATCATTGATATCGGTTGTTCCAAATGTATTTATCGTTTGTAAATTTTCTAGTCCTTTTAACAATTGAGCAAGTAGCGCCTGTTCATGTTGGTAGATTTGCTCGATTCCAAGTGTCTTCACTTCACGTATCCCTGCTAGTAAACCGGCTATACCAGGTGTATTTAATGTACCAGCTTCGTAGCGATCAGGCCATTGTGTTGGTTGCTCGCTACTTTCTGAGTAGCTTCCTGTCCCACCGTGTATTAACGGGAAGAGATTATAATCATCTTTTGAAATGAGAACTCCCGTCCCTTGTGGACCAAGCATGCTTTTATGACCAGCAAAGGCCAATAAGTCAATCCCATCTCTCTCCATATCAATAGGCAAAGTTCCAGCTGTTTGCGAAGCATCGACAATAAAAACAGCACCGATTTTTCGTGCAACCTCTGAAATAGCTCGAAGGTCAACTATGACCCCCGTGACATTGGATGCGTGAGAGATAATGATTGCTTTTGTCTTTGGTTTTACTGCTTGAGCAATCGCTTGAATAGAGATTTTCCCCTCTGCATCTGGTTGAACGTAGGTTACGTCAATTCCCTTTGTATCAGAAACACTATTAAGAGGGCGTAAGACAGAGTTGTGTTCAAACACCGTCGTCACAACATGATCACCCTTCGAAAAGGGAAACCCACAAATGGCTTGATTCAATGCCATCGTAGCATTTTGATAAAACCAAACATGCTTCCCATTAGGCGCACCAAAAAAGGAAGAAATCTCTGCTCTTGCTTCTTGTATGACCTGCGTTGCTCGTTCTGCTAATTTGTGTCCACCTCGGCCTGGATTAGCGCCATACTGATTCACAGCTTCAAGCATCGCTTGGCCAACTGCTTCCGGCTTTGGAAACGAGGAAGCAGCATGGTCAAAGTAAATCATTATTATTCCTCCAAACATCATCATCGAAAAAGAAGTCATCCTATGTTGCGATGACTCCTTCTCACACTATGACTGTTGCTGATTTGATTGTAGTAATTCTAGAATGCGATCGAGATCATCCTCCGAGAAATAATCAATCTCTATCTTCCCTTTGTTCTTACCAGGTTTAATCGAAACCGACGTACCAAAACGTGTCCGAAGGTAGTCCTGTCGTTCCTTTAACTGTGGAGGAAGAGGTGCTTTTTTTCGTGATGTTTCACGTGAAACACGGTTATTTATTTGGTTCACCATTTCCTCTAGTTCACGAACGCTCAACTGGTCTTGAATAACTTTTTCGATTAGTGGTGAAAGCTTCTCATGATTTTTGACGCCTAGTAACGCCCGCCCGTGCCCCATTGAGAGCGTTCCTTCAGAGATTAACTCTTGGACAGATTCTGGGAGCTGTAGCAGTCGGATATGATTTGCAATATGCGGACGACTCATCCCTAAACGTTTAGCTAGCTGTTCTTGCGTATAGTGAAGATGTTCCATTAACTTCTCATACGCCATTGCTTCTTCGATTGGGGTGAGATCTTCACGCTGCAAGTTCTCAAGAAGTGCTAACTCCATCATCTTCTGCTCATCAAGTTCTCGTACAACAACAGGCACTACTTTCAAACCAGCTTTTTGTGCCGCACGGAACCTTCGTTCACCAACGACAATTTCATAGCCCTTAATACTTTTTCTTGCAATAATCGGTTGTAAAATCCCATGTTGTTCAATCGAGCTAGCTAACTCAGCAATGGCTTTCTCTGAGAATAATTTCCTTGGTTGATACGGGTTGGGTCTAAGTTCATTCACTGCAATTTCTTTTACTTGGTCTTGTTGATCGCTATGTTCAGGAAAAAATGCCTGCAATCCTTTACCTAACCCTTTCGCCACTAGACACCACTTCCTTTGCTAAATCTACATATACTTGCGCTCCACGTGATTTTGCATCGTAAATAATGATTGGCTTGCCATGACTTGGTGCCTCTCCCAATCGTACATTACGGGGAATGATGGTATCAAATACTTTTTCACGAAAATATTTTTTCACTTCATCAATGACTTGGATTCCTAAGTTCGTGCGTGCATCAAGCATCGTTAATAAAACACCTTCAATGGCTAAGTCGGTGTTAAGATGCTTTTGCACAAGTCGAACGGTGTTAAGTAATTGACTTAATCCTTCTAAAGCGTAATACTCACACTGCACAGGGATGAGGACACTATCTGATGCTGTTAACGCATTAATTGTGAGCAGGCCTAATGAAGGTGGACAATCAATAAAGATATAATCATAATCCTTTGAAACCGTTTGAAGCGCTCGCTTCAAACGAACTTCACGAGAAATAGTTGGAACGAGCTCAATCTCTGCGCCGGATAATTGAATTGTGGAAGGAATTACATGCAAATTCTCCACTGTTGTTTGTTGAATTACTTTCTGCGCTTCAACATCTTCTACCAAGATGTCATAGATACATTCGTCTAGGACTCCTTTTTCAACACCTACACCACTCGTTGCATTCCCTTGTGGATCAATGTCTACTAAAAGAACGCGTTTGCCAATATAGGCTAAACAAGCACTTAGATTTACAGCTGTTGTTGTTTTTCCAACGCCGCCTTTTTGATTTGCTACAGCAATGACTTTAGCCACGCTGTCACCCTCTTTCTGTCCACCTTACTTTTTTTAAAACCGATTTCTACTTGCACCACAATTGCCTATGTATTCATTCTTACGAGCATTGTCGATTCAGTTCATTTCCATTTTAACATAAATTATTTGATAAATTTTAGAAAGTTATGTGAGTTCAGAATTTGTAGTTCGACGCGTAGCTATAAAAATAATCTATCGGTTAACGATAGATTATTTTTTCGGTATACGTATAGTAAATTGATAAAATTCTTCATTCTCTTCTTCGTTAGCATCTACTTTTAAACCACTTTTTAATACCATATCAACGGATTGACGAATTGTATTCATTGCAATCCTCATATCTTTCGGATAAGATTTTCGAGTGGCTTTTTTCTTTGGTTCAGATTGGCCATCTAACATGAAACGAACACGTTCTTCAGTTTGTTTCACGTTCAACTGCTTCTCGATTACCTCTGAAAGTAGCTGCACCTGTAGTTCTTCATTCTTTAATGACAACAACGCCCTTGCATGCCGTTCAGATATACGTCGATCTAAAATAGCACGTTGGACTGGCTCAGGCAGGTGAAGCAAGCGTAATTTGTTCGCGATCGTTGATTGACCCTTCCCTAACCGTTGCGCTAAGCTTTCCTGTGTAAGTCCGTGGAGTTCAATTAACTTAGCATATGCAATTGCTTCTTCAATCGAGGTTAATCCTTCACGCTGGAGATTTTCAATTAAAGCAATTGATGCTGTCTGAGAATCATTAAACTCCTTCACTAGAGCGGGTATTTTCTCCCATCCGAGCTTTGTAACAGCACGCCATCGTCTTTCCCCTGCGATTAATTCAAATTTACCATCGCGTTCACGTACGACAATTGGCTGGATAATCCCGTGCGTTCGGATCGTTTGTGATAGTTCCTCAATACGTTCCTCATCAAATACGGTCCGCGGTTGAAAGCGATTCGGAACAATATCAGCAATTGGAATTTGCCTTACTTCTTCGTTCGAACTCACTTCTACCTCTTCGTGCTTGTCACTCAAGCCAAATAGGCGTGAAAACGGTTGCTTCATCGCCTGACACCACCTTCTGATAATAACCGTCTTGCTATATTCGACAGAGACAACTTTAATCCTTCTTTCTTTCCATACTACTTTTATATCCTTCTTACTCCCATGTAGTCAAGTAAAACCTTACCGACAAGATCGAAAAAAGAAGATCATGTTTCACGTGAAACATGATCTATAGAGGTTGCTTATTTGGTGTTCCGGGCTTTCTTGGATACTTCTTTTTTGTCGCTTTTTTCTTCTCAATAACGGTAATATGCCGCTCGCTATCTTCTATTGGTAGCTTGAATGTGTGGTCTGATTTCACTTTTGCATCTAACACATCGAACGCGCGCTTAGCATCAGAGAGTTCATTCTCCGCACTTGCACCCTTCATGGCAATAAAGTCTCCACCAACCTTTACGAGCGGTAAACAGAGTTCAGCAAGCACAGACATTCTGGCTACCGCACGAGCTGTCACAATATCATACTGCTCACGATGCGCAGGATTTTGACCGAATGTTTCTGCACGATCATGGTAAAAAGATACCCCATCTAGTTCTAACTCACTTGCAAGATGTTCCAAAAAGCCAATTCTTTTTTTCAATGAATCCACAATGCTTACATGGAGTTCAGGATAGAGAATTTTAAGTGGAATACTTGGAAATCCTGCTCCTGCCCCTACATCAATAATTTTTTGACCAGCTTTGAAAGAATAGAAGAAGCTTGCAGAAATCGAATCGTAAAAATGTTTAATGTACACATCTTCTTCGCTCGTTAAAGCGGTTAAATTCATTTTTTCGTTCCACTCAACTAATACTTCAAAATATCTTTGAAATTGATCGATCTGTTTCTCTGTTAACTCAATTCCTTGTTCTTTCACTAGGGATATAAACGCTTGTTTACTCATCAATAACCTCCATTAAAAGCCTCTACTTGATCTTTGCCAACCTACCTTGTTCTAAATACACAAGAAGAATCGAAATATCTGCAGGATTCACTCCTGATACACGTGATGCTTGTCCGACTGATAATGGACGTACTTCACTTAATTTTTGTTTTGCTTCTGTTGCTAACCCATTGATTGCCTTATAATCTAGGTCTTGAGGGATTTTTTTATTATTCATTTTCTTCGAACGTTCGACTTGCTGCAGCTGCTTTTCGATATATCCTTCATATTTCACTTGTATTTCAACTTGTTCACCCACTTCTTCAGAAATCATCACTTCAGCCGCTGGAATGATTCTTTCTATAAGCGGATACGTAATTTCTGGGCGTTTTAAAAGTAACGATGCACGTACCGCTTCTTGTAACGGCGTCGAACTTACTTCCTCTAACACGGCAGCTACTTCTTCAGATGGTTTAATAATCATGCTTTCAAGACGCTTTTTCTCCGAAATAATTTCAGCTTTCTTCGCTTCAAACCGCGCGTATCGCTCATCACTAATAAGACCTACTTCATGCCCTTTTTGTGTTAAACGAAGATCAGCATTGTCATGACGTAGTAAAAGGCGGTATTCTGCACGAGAGGTTAACAAACGATATGGTTCATTTGTACCTTTTGTCACAAGGTCATCAATTAACACACCAATATACGCTTCTGAACGATCTAAAATGATTCCTTCTTTGCCTAATGCCTTGCGTGCAGCGTTAATTCCAGCCATAATTCCTTGACCTGCAGCTTCTTCATAACCAGATGTTCCATTAATTTGCCCCGCAGTAAAGAGACCTGGCACTTTTTTTGTTTCAAGTGTCGGCCATAATTGTGTCGGAACCATTGCGTCGTACTCAATCGCATAGCCAGGACGCATCATACGAACATTTTCTAGTCCAGGAATAGACTTTAAGATTTTCATCTGTACATCTTCCGGCAAGCTGGTTGATAACCCTTGCACGTACACTTCTGTTGTATTTCTACCTTCTGGCTCAAGAAAGATTTGGTGACGAGGCTTGTCGTTAAAACGAACAATTTTATCCTCAATTGAAGGGCAGTATCGTGGCCCCGTTCCTTCGATCATTCCCGAATACATTGGAGAACGCGACAAGTTATCATTAATAATTTGATGAGTTTCTTCCCCAGTGTAGGTTAACCAGCAAGGAAGTTGATCGGTAATGTACTTAGTCGTATCATACGAGAAGGCACGCGGTACATTATCACCTGGTTGAATTTCCGTTTTATCATAGTCAATCGTGTTTCCATTGACGCGTGGAGGAGTTCCTGTTTTAAAGCGAACCATCTCAAACCCTAGCTCTTGTAAATGGTAGGATAACTGCACAGACGGCTGCATGTTATTTGGACCACTCTCATAAGACAGTTCACCTAAAATAATCTTTCCACGTAAATACGTACCCGTCGTAATAACAACGGATTTACTACGGTATTCTGCGCCCGTATTTGTTATAACACCTACACATTGCCCATCTTCAATGATTAAGCGTTCTACCATTCCTTGACGAAGCAATAAGTTTTCTTGCTCTTCAATGGTCTTTTTCATCTCGTGTTGATAAAGGAATTTATCAGCTTGTGCACGCAACGCGCGTACTGCTGGACCTTTTCCTGTGTTAAGCATTCTCATTTGGATATGTGTTTTGTCAATATTGCGAGCCATTTCACCACCAAGGGCATCAATCTCGCGCACGACAATCCCTTTAGCCGGGCCACCGACTGATGGGTTACATGGCATAAAAGCAACTGCATCCAAATTCAACGTTAGCATTAACGTATTTGCCCCTGCACGAGCAGATGCAAGTCCTGCTTCAACGCCAGCATGTCCTGCACCAATAACGATTACATCAAATTCTCCACCGTTAAAATTCATCTAAAAACCTCCTTATATTCCCACTATTTTTCGAGTCATTTATTTTCCTAAGCAAAATTGGGAGAATAACTGATCAATCAAACTTTCCTGCACACTATCACCAATAATTTCTCCAAGTAGCTCCCATGTTCTCGTCACATCAATTTGAACCAAATCAATCGGAACCCCCATATCAATAGCTGCCATCGCATCTTGCATGGTTGACTTTGCTTGTTCGAGCAAGGCGATATGACGTGAGTTAGAGACGTAGGTTACATCGCCACTTTCAAGGTCACCTTCAAAAAACAAAGAAGCAATCGCTACTTCTAGCTCATCTACTCCTTCATCTTTAATCAATGAAGTGGTCACGACTGGGCGGCCTTCTGCTAATTCGTAGACTCGGTTAATGTCCATTTTTCGTTCGACATCCGTTTTATTCACAATGACAATGACATTCAAGTGCTCGACAGCTTTAAACAACGCCTCATCTTCTGCTGAAAGCTCTTCTCCATAATTTAAAACAAGGAGAATCAGTTCTGCTTCTTTTAATACTTGTCTAGATCGTTCAACTCCAATACGTTCAACAATATCTTCTGTTTCACGAATACCTGCTGTATCAACAAGACGAAGCGGAACTCCCCGTACACTGACATACTCTTCAATCACATCACGCGTCGTACCGGCAATCTCGGTCACAATCGCCTTCTCTTCATGCACCAAGCTGTTTAGTAAAGAAGATTTCCCAACATTCGGTCGTCCAATAATAACCGTAGAAAGCCCCTCACGTAAGATCTTTCCTTGATTAGCTGTCCCTAATAACTTCTCAATTTCCGCTTCGACAAATGTTGCTTTTTCAATTAACAAATCATGCGTCATGACCTCTGCATCATACTCTGGGTAATCAATATTCACTTCAACATGAGCCACCGTCTCAAGTAGTGCTTGACGTAAGGTAGAAATTTTCTTCGATAAACGACCCTCTACTTGTCCTAGGGCTACATTCATGGCTTTATCGGTTTTCGCACGAATTAAATCCATGACTCCTTCAGCCTGCGACAAGTCAATCCGCCCATTTAAAAAAGCTCGTTTTGTAAATTCACCAGGTTCTGCTAGCCGTGCCCCATGCTTTAAAGCAAGCTGCAATACTTTATTGACAGAAACAAGGCCGCCGTGACAGTTAATTTCTACAACATCTTCTCGTGTAAATGTTCGTGGCGCTCTCATGACGGAGACCATGGCCTCTTCTACACGAACATCTTGGTCCATAATATAACCATAAACAATGGTATGAGATGCTACATCCTCTAAAGGCTTTGCACCTGAATAAATTTTATCAGCAATGACTACTGCATCCTCTCCACTTAAGCGGACAATCCCAATCGCTCCTTCACCAAGTGCGGTTGAGATCGCAGCAATTGTATCAAATTCCATCTTTGTTCACCTCACAGTCTTTCCTATTATCTTCTATTATTAACATGTATCGACCCGTTACACGCTCAGCTAAAAAACAACTTCTAAAAGTTTAGAATAGCACAGCTTAAACAGAAAAGCTATGAACGAACGCCACCCCAGTTTAGGCGATAGAAAAAGGATGACTCGCACTGAGCCACCCTCTTCTAACCACTTATTTTGTCGCAATAACAATATGCCTTTGACGTCCTTGTCCTTTAGAGAACGTCTGAACGCCGCGAGCAGATTGCAAAGCCGAGTGAATGATCTTTCGTTCGTGAGCACTCATTGGTTCGAGTGACACTGGCTTTTTTGTCGCTTTCGCTTTTTCGGCTACTCGATGAGCTAGCTGAACCAGTGCTTCTCTCCGCCGTTCACGGTAATCAAGAGCATCTACTTCGATTGAGAGATACTCTTTTGTTCCTTTTTGACGATTTACGACTACATTCGTTAAATAATCTAAGGAATCGAGTGTTTGCCCTCTTTTTCCGATGACACGACCAAGATCTTCATCACTTTGAAGATTAAATCGAACTTTTTTGTGTTCCATGCTCTGATCAATCGTCGCAGGAACACCCATTAATTCAAGAGTCTTCTCAAGGAATGAATAAGCTTCCGAGACAGGATCAGGTATGATGTGAGCTTCTATTGTTGCAGGTCTTGATCCAAGAAAGCCAAGAAAACCTTTTTTCGCTTCTTCGATGACTCGATACGAAAGACGTTCCTCTGTTGTTCCAAGTTCCGACAATGCACGTTTAACAGCTTCTTCAATCGTTTTACCTGATACAGTCACATGGGTCACTTTTTCTTCCCTCCTGTAGTTGCTTCAGCTGTATCTACCTTACCGACATTAGGCCCTGTGATGAAATACGTTTGAGTAATCATGAACAGGTTTCCAACTACCCAATAAAGGGTAAGAGCTGATGGGAAGAAAATCGCAAAGACAAAAATCATAACCGGCATTACATATAGAAGAATCTTCATCTGTGGATTATCTGTAACCATCATCATTTTCTGTTGAATGAATGTTGTAATACCAGCCACAATCGGTAAAACAAATGGGTCTGGTGCACCTAATTCAAACCATAAAAATGAATATTCGCTAATGATCTCTGTACGCATAATCGCATGATAAAATCCGAGTAAGATCGGCATTTGAACAAATAACGGCAAACAACCAGCTAATGGATTGACTCCACGCTCTTGGAACATCCCCATCATTTCTTGTTGTAATTTTTGTTGAGTTTGTTGATCTTTTGCACTATATTTCTCACGAAGCTTTTGCATTTCTGGTTGAATGGCTTGCATCGCTTTTGCACTCTTTGTTTGTTTTATCATTAAAGGTAAAATTAAAATACGCAAAAGGATGGTAACGACAATAATTGCTAGCCCATAACTGTTCAATAATTCACCGAAATAAATAATAAGCCATGAGAGAGGATATACAAAGTAAGAGTTCCAAAAACCCTCACTGTCACTTGTAATTGGTTGGTCGATGTCAAAACAGCCAGTCATGACAAAGAGCAGACCAATAATCATTGTTATAAGACCAAATTTCTTGAGCACAAGCTCTCCTCCTTGTCCATCTACATACTATTTATATGAACACACTAAACTAGTCAGAACTTTTATAATGACCTTGCTTAGTAAAAGATCTGACTAAGAACGTGGCATATGATTCTTCTTTTTTAGAAAACGCGATTTTTTAAGGACGTGTTTAAGACTTGACTCCACTTCGTGAAAATCCATTTCAGCCACCGGATGTCTCGCAATCACAACAAAATCATAATTTATTGGTAGATCCTCTTGATAAGTTTGGAATACTGTTCGCACATAACGTTTAATTCGATTACGCGTGACAGCATTCCCCACTTTCTTACTCACAGACAAACCAATTCGAAAATTAACTTGTCCTTCTTTTTTCAAGGAATACAGCACAAATTGCCGATTGGCAACGGACTGCCCTTTGTTAAATACGGACGAAAACTCTTCGTTCTTCTTTATCCGCTGCTCTTTTTTCATGTACGTACACCTCAAACATCTCAAAAGATTATCTGGATTTAAATCGTCTCTTACCTCTAGTTTACCCACTAAGAAGTAGAAAAAGACCACTGACATTCAGTGGCCTATGCAGATAATACTTTTCTTCCTTTACGACGACGACGAGCTAACACATTACGGCCGTTACTAGTACTCATACGCTTACGGAAGCCATGTACCTTTTTACGCTTACGATTATTCGGTTGGAAAGTTGGTTTTGCCATTTATTACACCTCCCTGAGGATTCTCTACTTAAAAGACATTCTTGTAAAGTATAAGAAACATCGGGTGCAGTTGTCAAGGTCCGTTTTAAAAAACCTAAATCGTTGTTTAATTTTCCTTACTCGATCCGTACTTTAAAAATGTTTAACAGCTCATCAAAATCTCTCTAACTACCTTCTGTGGATAACTACCATTCGACACAATCCACTCTATCCTCAGCTTTATCGACAGCTTACGCACATATCTTGTGTTGTGGACAACTTTTAAACACAACATCCTGTGGTATGTGGATAAACCTAATAAAGCGTTGCGGTTACCTCTGTTTTTTGCTATGATAATTATGTTTTCACTCGTGGACAGGTTCATTCACTCTTCGGTTTGTCCACAACCTGTGGGTAAACTTGTGGACAGCTTTCATTCTTTGTTATCTAAGTTTTCCACAGTGAGGGGCAAACTGTTCAAAAGTTGTTTTTCTACTATATTATATCGTCCTCCACAAAAGGGAGGACTAATGGATATTTATTCACATGTATTCTAGCGTTGTACAAAGGTTTTACAGCGGCTTTTTCTGATGAGTGAGAAAGCACTTAAATAAACTCGGTTAGAAAAGGAGGGATTCTCAGTTGGAGAACATACACGATTTATGGGACCAAGCGTTAGCTGAAATGGAGAAGAAAGTAAGTAAACCTAGCTATGAGACGTGGCTCAAATCAACAAAAGCAAATGACATTCAAAATGATGTAATTACGGTTACAGCTCCGAATGAGTTTGCTCGTGATTGGCTAGAAGAACATTACGCAGGACTTACATCCGATACCATTGAGCAGTTAACTGGTGCACGACTTGTTCCGAAGTTTGTCATCCCTCAAAATGAATTTGAGGATGATTTTTTAGTTGAAGCACCTAAAAAGAAAAAAGTTGTAACTGAAAACAATAATAGTACAAACGGTACAAAAACAATGCTTAATGACAAGTACACATTTGATACATTTGTTATTGGGTCCGGAAACCGCTTTGCACATGCAGCATCTCTCGCTGTAGCTGAAGCGCCTGCCAAAGCGTACAATCCTTTATTTATTTATGGAGGCGTAGGACTTGGAAAAACCCATTTAATGCACGCGATTGGTCACTATGTTATGGACCACAACCCAAATGCAAAAGTAGTTTATCTTTCCTCTGAAAAGTTCACAAATGAATTCATTAATTCGATTCGTGACAATAGAGCTGTTAACTTTCGCAATAAGTACCGTAATGTTGACGTTCTTCTTATTGATGATATTCAGTTTTTAGCAGGAAAAGAACAAACTCAAGAGGAATTTTTCCACACGTTTAATGCGTTACATGAGGAATCCAAACAGATCGTCATCTCTAGTGATCGACCACCAAAAGAAATTCCGACATTAGAAGATCGTCTACGTTCTCGCTTTGAATGGGGATTAATAACTGACATTACTCCTCCTGACTTAGAAACGCGAATAGCCATATTAAGAAAGAAAGCCAAAGCAGAAAATCTTGATATTCCAAATGAGGTTATGCTTTATATCGCAAACCAAATTGATACAAATATTCGCGAGTTAGAAGGTGCACTAATTAGGGTCGTTGCTTACTCATCACTCATTAACCAGGATATGAATGCTGATTTAGCAGCAGAAGCTCTAAAAGATATTATTCCAAACTCAAAACCTAAAATTTTAACCATCACCGACATTCAAAAAATAGTAGGTGAACATTATCACGTGAAGCTAGAAGACTTTAAAGCAAAAAAACGTACAAAGTCTGTTGCTTACCCGCGTCAAATCGCTATGTATTTGTCACGTGAAATGACCGATGCCTCACTCCCTAAGATCGGTAGTGAATTTGGTGGTCGCGACCATACGACAGTCAT
The DNA here is from genome assembly GCF_002797325.1 of Bacillus sp. FJAT-45037. Taxonomy (GTDB): domain Bacteria; phylum Bacillota; class Bacilli; order Bacillales; family Bacillaceae_D; genus Alkalihalophilus. The sequence continues at coordinate 3,002,702 of NZ_KZ454938.1, forward strand.
TCATGCACATGAGAAAATTTCGAGAATGCTTGCAACCGATCAAGAACTCCAACAACAAGTCCAAGAAATTATGGAGCAACTTCGCTCTTAAACCAGGTAACTGTTGTGTAAATTGTGAATAACATGCGCAAGCCTATCAACACTTCATCCACATGTTGATAGGCTCATTCTTTCAGCTTTTTAAGATAGTTATCCACAAATCCACAGCCCCTAGTACTATTACTACGATATATTCTTAAATATAATTAATTATTAAAGGAGTCTTTTAACGATGCATTTTACTATTCAACGTGACCGCTTTGTTCATGATGTTCAACATGCAACGAAAGCTATTTCTTCCCGTACAACTATTCCAATTTTGACTGGAATTAAAATTGTTGCTGGTAATGAAGGTGTTACTCTTACTGGTAGTGACTCTGATATTTCAATTGAAATATTCATTCCTAAAGAAGACAGCGACAATGAAATAGTGACGATTGAAGAACAAGGCAGCATCGTTCTTTCTGCTCGATTCTTTGCAGAGATTGTTAAGAAATTACCAGGTGAAACCATTGAAGTCATTGTTCAAGACCAATTTGCGACAACTATTCGTTCAGGATCTTCTGTCTTTAATTTAAATGGTTTAGATCCAGAAGAGTATCCGCGTCTCCCGCAATTAGAAGAAGAACGTCTTTTCCGTTTGCCGCAAGACATGCTTAAAAATATGATTCGCCAAACGGTCTTTGCGGTGTCCACTCAGGAAACACGTCCGGTGTTGACAGGTGTAAACCTAGAGATCGAAGGAGATGAGTTAGTCTGTACTGCTACAGATAGTCATCGTTTAGCAATGCGTAAAGCAACAATTGAACGTAACGACGACAAACTTTCGTTTTCAAATGTTGTTATTCCTGGAAAATCATTAAATGAGCTAAATAAAATTCTTGATGACACCAATGAACTAATCGATGTCGTTGTCACCGAGAATCAAATTTTATTTAAATTAAAAAACCTATTATTCTTTTCTCGTTTACTTGAAGGTAAATATCCAGTAACCAAAAACATGATTCCTACTCAATCCAAAACGTCATTTACATTAAAGGCCAAGCCCTTCCTGCAAACATTAGAAAGAGCATTGCTTCTTTCGCGTGAAGGGAAGAATAATGTCATTAATCTTAAAACGCTTGAAGAAGGGTTGATTGAAATTACGTCTATTCAACCTGAAGTAGGAAAAGTGACCGAAAGTATTCAAAGCGAAGAGATGCAAGGGGAGAATATGCGTATTTCGTTTAATGGGAAAAATATTATTGATGCGCTAAAAGTTGCAGACAGTGATGAAATTAACATTGTCTTTACCGGGGCAATGAGCCCATTTCTCATTCGTCCTACTGACCATGACCATTATCTACACTTATTCTCACCGGTTCGCACATACTAGGCAGTCGATCAATTTGTTTATGAACTAGGTCTTGGCTATCTGGCTTGTCTCTAGTACAATAGAGAAAAGACTAATCGAATGACGGAAACCAAAGAAGGCAGCATTTCACCATTGATTTGCTGTCTTAACTTTGATGGATAAACATTTGCTCCTATTGAGCGAGAAAGAGTGAGGATCCAAAATGGAAAGACTATCAATTACAACCGAGTATATAACGTTAGGTCAGCTGTTAAAGGAAGTTGGAGCGATTGATACAGGCGGAATGGCTAAGTGGTACTTAAGTGAACACATCGTCTACGTAAATGATGAGTTAGAGAATCGTCGTGGTAAAAAGCTTTATGTGGGGGATCGGGTGAAGTTAGCCCATGAAACATTGATTGAAATTGTCCAAGCATAAGGGGAAGAACCATGTATATTAAGTCACTACACATTCGCCAATTTCGCAATTACGATAAAGTAGACCTTATCTTTGATGAAAAGATGAACGTCTTTATCGGTGAAAATGCGCAAGGCAAAACAAATGCTATTGAGGCCATTTATGTGTTGGCTCTTGCAAAATCCCATCGGACATCCAAAGACAAGGAACTAATTGGTTGGGATGAGGAGTTTGCTAGGCTTCATGGCCAAGTTTTAAGAACGTCTGGTTCTGTTGAGTTGGATGTAGTTATTTCAACCAAAGGAAAAAAGGTAAAACTAAATGGCTTAGAGCAACGCAAACTTAGTGAATATGTCGGAGCAGTGAATGTCGTCATGTTTGCCCCAGAGGATTTAAATCTAGTCAAAGGTAGTCCACAATTGCGTAGAAGGTTTATTGATATGGAGCTAGGCCAGATTAGTCCAATCTATTTGCACCATTTAGGCCTACATAATAAAGTTTTGCAACAACGTAATTTTTTATTGAAAGATCTACAAATAGGCAAAGGTTCAAAAGAGATGCTAGATATTTTGACGGAGCAATTAGTGGAACTAGCCGTACAAATTACCAAACGGCGTTTTGTCTTTTTAGGTCAACTGCAAAAATGGGCCGAAGGGATCCATCGTGATATCAGTCGTGGCAAAGAACAATTAAAAATCCAATACAAACCTTCTGTTGATGTATTAGAAGAGATGGACTTGCCGAAAATGAAGGAAGTATTCTTCAATACGTACGAATCGAAAAAACAACGCGAGATTGCCCGCGGGGTAACATTATTTGGACCACAACGAGATGATCTTCTCTTTTTCGTGAACGACCGCGACGTACAAACATACGGTTCTCAAGGTCAACAACGAACAACAGCATTAGCAGTTAAGTTAGCTGAAATAGAATTGATTCATGCTGAGATTGGGGAATACCCAATTTTATTACTAGATGATGTTCTATCTGAGTTAGATGATTATAGACAGTCTCACTTACTCCACACAATCCAGCAGCGTGTTCAAACCTTTGTAACGACAACATCTATTAGTGGAGTCAACCATGAAGCGTTAAACGGGGCAGCGATTTTTCAAGTGGACCAAGGTACGATCACTAATGATGTATAAGGCGGTGGGATATGTTTATTCATTTAGGCGGAGATATCATCATCCGCTCGAAAGAAATTATTGCTATTCTTGATCGTGATGTAGAGGATATGTCGATGGTAACAAAGACATATCTAGAAAAAGAAAATGAGCTTAAAAGATGCACCGTGATATCTGAGGATTATATTAAGTCGATTGTTATAACCGATGAAGCGATATATTTCTCACCTGTATCCTCATTAACGCTTAATAAACGTGCTCAAGCTGTTTCTGAAATCGATCTAGTCACAGTGAATGAGGGTTAAACGACATAAGCAACTGTAAATATATATAGATTATTCGTGAGGCAAGCGTGGAGAACTTTAAGAATGAAGGTGAAATAAGTGACGAATGAACAGCATTCTGAACAACAATCATATGATGAAAGTCAAATACAAGTCCTAGAAGGTCTTGAAGCCGTAAGGAAACGTCCTGGAATGTATATTGGATCAACAAGTTCGCGTGGTCTTCACCACTTAGTATGGGAAATTGTTGATAACAGTATTGATGAAGCAATGGCAGGTCACTGCGATACCATTCAAGTAACGATTGAGGAAGATAACAGTATTTTAGTTGAAGATAATGGTCGTGGTATTCCAGTTGGGATTCATGAAAAAATGGGACGTCCTGCAGTTGAGGTCATCATGACTGTGTTGCACGCTGGTGGTAAATTTGGTGGCGGCGGATATAAAGTATCAGGTGGACTTCATGGTGTAGGTGCATCTGTTGTAAATGCTCTATCTACGAAATTAGAAGTTGAAGTACATCGTGAAGGACAAGTTTACTATCAAGAATATCAACGAGGTGTTCCTCAAAAAGATTTAGCTGTTGTCGGTGAAACAGAAAAACGTGGAACGACCATTCGCTTCAAACCAGATAATTTGATATTTACTGAGACGACAGAATACGAATTTGATATTTTGGCTACTCGATTACGAGAGTTAGCGTTTTTAAATAAAGGCCTAACAATCTCGATTGAGGACAAGCGTGTAGAAGGAAAGGAATCTACATATTATTACGAAGGCGGGATTGCCTCTTTTGTAGAGCATTTAAACCGTGCCAAAGAAGTCCTTCACGATGAGCCGATTCATATTGAAAGTGAAAAAGACGGCTTAACCGTAGAAGTTGCGGTTCAATATAATGATGGGTACGTAAGCAATATTTACTCATTTGCAAATAATATTAGTACGCATGAAGGTGGCACACATGAGTCTGGTTTTAAAACAGGCTTAACGCGTGTTATTAATGATTACGCTCGAAAAAACAGTCTATTTAAAGAGAATGATCCAAACTTAACAGGTGAAGATGTTCGTGAAGGGTTAACGGCCATTATCTCTGTCAAATTACCGGATCCACAATTCGAGGGTCAAACAAAAACAAAGCTCGGAAACAGTGAAGCTCGTACAGTAACTGATTCATTATTTAGTGAAGCATTTGCTAGGTTTATGATTGAGCATCCTCAAGTTGGTAAGAAAATTGTTGAAAAAGGGTTAATGGCTTCACGAGCGAGAGAAGCTGCGAAGAAGGCTCGTGAATTAACACGACGTAAAAGTGCACTAGAAGTAAGTTCGTTACCTGGTAAATTAGCTGATTGTTCATCGAAGGATGCTACAATTAGTGAGATTTATATTGTTGAGGGTGATTCAGCAGGTGGATCAGCCAAGCAAGGCCGTGATCGTCATTTCCAAGCAATCCTACCACTACGTGGAAAGATTATTAATGTTGAAAAAGCAAGATTAGATAAGATTCTCGCCAACAACGAAATTCGTGCAATCATTACAGCGCTCGGAACTGGTATTGCTGACGAATTTAACATCGAAAAGGCACGTTATCATAAGATTATTATCATGACAGATGCCGATGTTGATGGGGCTCACATTCGAACATTGATCTTAACGTTCTTCTATCGTTATATGAAACCGTTAATTGAAAAAGGATATATCTACATTGCGCAACCGCCACTTTATAAAGTTACTCAAGGTAAAGAGTTGCAGTATGCATACAATGAAAAGGAATTAGATCTTATTATGGAACAATATACAGAGCGAAGTAAGGTTGGAATTCAACGGTATAAGGGTCTAGGAGAGATGAACCCAACTCAACTTTGGGAAACGACAATGTCACCAGAGTTTCGTACTTTGTTGCAAGTAACATTAGAGGATGCAATGAAAGCAGATGAGATATTTGAAATTCTAATGGGAGATCGTGTAGAACCAAGACGTGATTTCATCCAAGAAAATGCTCATTATGTGAAGAATCTCGATATTTAGGCGGGTAGATGGAGGTTTATAAATAGATGGCTGAACAATTCCAATCAAAAGTAAAAGAAATAAATATTAGCCAAGAAATGAAAACATCGTTTATGGATTACGCAATGAGTGTCATCGTCAGTCGTGCATTACCAGACGCACGAGATGGGTTAAAGCCAGTTCATCGTCGTATCTTATTTGCAATGAACGAGCTTGGAATGACTTCTGAAAAAGCCTACAAAAAATCAGCACGTATCGTTGGTGAAGTTATTGGTAAGTACCACCCTCATGGTGACTCTGCTGTGTATGAAACAATGGTAAGGATGGCTCAAGATTTTAGCTATCGCTATATGCTGATTGATGGACATGGTAACTTTGGTTCGGTTGACGGAGATTCAGCTGCTGCCATGCGTTATACAGAAGCGCGAATGTCTAAGGTTTCAATGGAACTGATTAGAGACATCAATAAAGATACAATTGATTACCAAGATAACTATGACGGATCCGAACGTGAACCGGTCGTTCTTCCGGCTAGATTTCCTAACTTACTTATAAACGGTGCTTCTGGTATTGCTGTAGGAATGGCGACCAACATCCCACCTCACCAACTTGGTGAAGTGATTGATGGTGTTTTAGCCTTATCTGAGAATCCTGACATCAGTATCCCTGAATTAATGGAATATATACCAGGACCAGATTTCCCTACAGGTGCAGAAATTTTAGGACGTTCAGGTATTCGTAAAGCGTATCAAACGGGGCGTGGTTCTATTACATTACGTGCTCAAACCGAGATTGAAGATTATAAAGGGAAGCAACGTATTCTTGTATCTCAACTTCCTTATCAAGTAAACAAAGCAAAGCTCATTGAAAAGATTGCGGAGCTCGTACGTGATAAGAAGATTGACGGAATTACAGACTTACGTGATGAATCTGATCGTAACGGTATGCGTATTGTTATTGAGTTAAGACGTGACGCTAATGCGAATGTTTTATTAAATAATCTATATAAGCAAACAGCACTTCAAACGAGCTTTGGTATCAACTTACTAGCATTAGTAGATGGACAACCTAAAGTTCTAACACTAAAAGAATGTTTAGAGCATTACTTAAGTCATCAAGTCGTTGTTATCCGTCGTCGTACGGCTTTTGAATTACGGAAAGCAGAAGCTCGTGCTCATATTCTTGAAGGGTTACGCATTGCACTCGATCATCTTGATGAGGTCATCAAATTAATTCGCAGTTCACAAACGACTGAAATAGCTCGTAATGGATTAATGGAGCAGTTTGAACTGAGCTACGAACAATCTCAAGCAATACTTGATATGCGTTTGCAACGTTTAACAGGTTTAGAGCGTGATAAGATCGAAAATGAGTACGAGGATTTGGTGGCTCGTATTGCTGAGTTAAAGTCAATTCTTGCAAATGACGAGAGAGTTCTCGAAATCATCCGCACAGAACTTGCTGAAGTGAAAGAGAAATTTAATGATGAGCGTCGTACAATCCTCTCTATGAGTGAAGATCATCTTGAAGATGAGGATCTGATTCCACGTCAAAACGTTGTAATTACGTTAACGCATCATGGTTACATTAAACGAATGCCAATTTCGACCTATCGTAGTCAACGACGCGGAGGAAAAGGGATCCAAGGAATGGGTACGAATGATGATGATTTCATGCAACATCTATTTACAACAAATTCTCATCATACGATTCTTTTCTTCACGAACAAAGGAAAAGTATATCGCTTAAAAGGGTATGAAATTCCTGAGTTAGGACGAACGGCAAAAGGAATACCAATTATTAACTTATTGCAAATTGAACAAGATGAGACAATTAGTACCGTTATTCCAATCGAAGAATTTAATGATGACGAATATTTATTCTTCTTAACAAAACACGGAATTGCTAAACGTACACAGCTATCTTCATTTGCTAACATTCGTCGTGGTGGTCTTTTCGCGATTACGTTACGCGGTGAGGATGAACTACATGGGGTACGTTTAACTGACGGAGACCGTGAAATGATTATTGGTACGAAAGATGGAATGTCTATTCGTTTCCATGAAACAGACGTACGTCTTATGGGTCGTACAGCTGGCGGAGTAAAAGGGATCTCGTTATCTGGCGATGATCATGTCGTAGGTATGGATATTCTAGAAGATAATCATCAAGTTTTAATTGTTACTGAGAACGGGTATGGTAAGAGAACACCTATTGAAGAATATCGTGTGCAAAACCGTGGAGGTAAAGGAATTAAAACATGTAATATCACAGAGAAGAATGGTCCGCTTGTCTCTTTAAAAATTGTATCTGATGATCATGACATTATGATTATCACAGCAAGTGGAATTATTATTCGTATGCACGTTGAGGGAATTTCAACGACCGGACGTAATACACAAGGAGTTACTTTAATCCGCGTAAAAGAAGGAGAAGAAGTAGCAACTGTAGCCCGTGTTGATATTGAAGATGAAGAACTAGATGACCATGAAGAACTAGACCATGAAGCTTTAGACACTGAGGAAGTAGTTCAAGACGAAGACATTGAACAAGAAAACCCTCAAGAAGATGATGAGCCTGAGGAGACTGAATAACTAGCAAAAGAGAGAAGAGTCATTCTTCTCTCTTTTTTATTTTTCCCGACTTTTAAAACAACCATTCCAATTGATTCTAATTATTGTATAATACAAGGTAAAAAGAATTAGTTCTAAAGATGCTGTTTTGGTGGGGGGATATTTTTGAAAGTCAAACCGAGTCAATTAATTGAAGGTTGTATTGTATCAACTCCAGTTATAGGGATGACAGATGCAGCAATTATTGAAGAGAATACTGTTATCAAGCAGGAACATATATATGTTATTCGATCATTCCAAATACCATTTGTCGAAGTGGAGTCGGTGCTTAGTAACGGACAAAGGTTTACACCGAAAGAAGTTATTGAAGAAAAGGTAGAAATAACGCTAGAGATAAATCAAGGTAAAAGTTTTAGTGAAACTTATAAAGACACCGTTGAGCAATATAAGAAACTGTTTCTGCAGTGGCAAGCGGGCACGAAAGTAGAGATGATTCGCGTTAGAGAATGTTTGACACCTTTATTAGAGTTAGCCATTCAAGGACCTAAAGAATTGCTAACCATTCAAAACTATAATAAAGAGGGAGATTATATCTATCATCATGCTGTTTCAGTTGGCGCATTATCGGCTTTTATGGCAAAAAAATTAAATTACTCAAAGCAAAGTTGGGTTCAGGTCGGACTAAGCGGTGCTCTTGCAGATATTGGAATGGCTAAAATTCCACTTAAGTTGTTAAATAAAAAGGTTGCATTGAATCAATTAGAGTTTGCAGAGGTTAAAAAGCACCCTATCTATAGTTATAATATGCTCAAAGATGTAAAAGGGGTATCTGATGATATTCTATTAGGTGTTCTTCAGCACCATGAAAGGATTGACCAGAGTGGCTACCCTTTACAAACAAATAAAGAAAAAATTCATTCGTTTAGTCAGTTAATTGCTGTAGCTGATGTCTATCATGCAATGACATCAGATCGTATATATAGAAGGAAGCAATCACCATATTATGTTCTTGGAAAATTAACAGAGGGTCAGTTTGATAAATTTAACCCTAAGGTCATTCAAGTTTTTTGCGAGAGTATCGCTAGTTTGTTAATTGGTAGTAACGTGCGTTTGAATAACGGGGACCAAGCTAAAATCGTTTACTTTGACCATACTAGAAGTAATAGCTCAGTGGTGGAACTGTTAGAAACCGGAGAAATGATTGCTATCACTAGCAATCATCCAGTAACAATTGAAGAATATATCTCATGAAGATAGGGGAAACCCTATCTTTTTTTATTTATATCAAAAAAAACTATTGCATACTTTATCTAAACCGTGTTATATTATTACATGTCGCTGAGACAACAACGCATCATGCGATGTTGTGAGACGAAAAACATCTTAATAAAAAGTGTTGACACAGCGTTAACGGAATGTTAAGATAATAAAGTCGCCAACAACGACGAAACAAACGAGACGTTCTTTGAAAACTGAACAAAAGCCAAGCGAAAAAAATGAGATACATGATATCTCGTCAATGTTTTATTTTGAGCAATCAAACACTTTTATGGAGAGTTTGATCCTGGCTCAGGACGAACGCTGGCGGCGTGCCTAATACATGCAAGTCGAGCGGATCAAAGGGAGCTTGCTCCCATTGATTAGCGGCGGACGGGTGAGTAACACGTGGGCAACCTACCTATAAGATTGGGATAACTCCGGGAAACCGGGGCTAATACCGGGTAATCCTTTTCTCCACATGGAGGAAAGGTAAAAGATGGCTTCGGCTATCACTTATAGATGGGCCCGCGGCGCATTAGCTAGTTGGTAAGGTAATGGCTTACCAAGGCGACGATGCGTAGCCGACCTGAGAGGGTGATCGGCCACACTGGGACTGAGACACGGCCCAGACTCCTACGGGAGGCAGCAGTAGGGAATCTTCCGCAATGGACGAAAGTCTGACGGAGCAACGCCGCGTGAGTGATGAAGGTTTTCGGATCGTAAAGCTCTGTTGTTAGGGAAGAACAAGTGCCGTTTGAATAAGGCGGCACCTTGACGGTACCTAACCAGAAAGCCACGGCTAACTACGTGCCAGCAGCCGCGGTAATACGTAGGTGGCAAGCGTTGTCCGGAATTATTGGGCGTAAAGCGCGCGCAGGCGGTCTTTTAAGTCTGATGTGAAAGCCCACGGCTCAACCGTGGAGGGTCATTGGAAACTGGGAGACTTGAGTACAGAAGAGGAGAGTGGAATTCCACGTGTAGCGGTGAAATGCGTAGATATGTGGAGGAACACCAGTGGCGAAGGCGACTCTCTGGTCTGTAACTGACGCTGAGGCGCGAAAGCGTGGGGAGCAAACAGGATTAGATACCCTGGTAGTCCACGCCGTAAACGATGAGTGCTAGGTGTTAGGGGTTTCGATGCCCTTAGTGCCGAAGTTAACACATTAAGCACTCCGCCTGGGGAGTACGACCGCAAGGTTGAAACTCAAAGGAATTGACGGGGGCCCGCACAAGCAGTGGAGCATGTGGTTTAATTCGAAGCAACGCGAAGAACCTTACCAGGTCTTGACATCCTTTGACCACCCTAGAGATAGGGCTTTCCCCTTCGGGGGACAAAGTGACAGGTGGTGCATGGTTGTCGTCAGCTCGTGTCGTGAGATGTTGGGTTAAGTCCCGCAACGAGCGCAACCCTTGATCTTAGTTGCCAGCATTCAGTTGGGCACTCTAAGGTGACTGCCGGTGACAAACCGGAGGAAGGTGGGGACGACGTCAAATCATCATGCCCCTTATGACCTGGGCTACACACGTGCTACAATGGATGGTACAAAGGGCTGCAAAACCGCGAGGTTGAGCGAATCCCATAAAGCCATTCTCAGTTCGGATTGTAGGCTGCAACTCGCCTACATGAAGCCGGAATTGCTAGTAATCGCGGATCAGCATGCCGCGGTGAATACGTTCCCGGGCCTTGTACACACCGCCCGTCACACCACGAGAGTTTGTAACACCCGAAGTCGGTGGGGTAACCTTTATGGAGCCAGCCGCCTAAGGTGGGACAGATGATTGGGGTGAAGTCGTAACAAGGTAGCCGTATCGGAAGGTGCGGCTGGATCACCTCCTTTCTATGGAGTATTTTAACTCTAGTCGATGTATGACCTTGGGTCATATGCGCTTTGGATCTTTTGTTCAGTTTTGAGAGAACATAAAACTCTCTAATCTCTATCTATAATAATAAGATAGGGGCCTGTAGCTCAGCTGGTTAGAGCGCACGCCTGATAAGCGTGAGGTCGGTGGTTCGAGTCCACTCAGGCCCACCATAAAATTAGTTGGGGCCTTAGCTCAGCTGGGAGAGCGCCTGCCTTGCACGCAGGAGGTCAGCGGTTCGATCCCGCTAGGCTCCACCAATTTACTTGTTCTTTGAAAACTAGATAATGAAATGTAAACATGATTGTTCATCGAAAGATTGAACGAGATTGTCAAGAATTCAACAACCTTTTTTAATTTTTTTTGGTTAAGTTAGAAAGGGCGCACGGTGAATGCCTTGGCACTAGGAGCCGAAGAAGGACGCGACGAACAGCGAAATGCCTCGGGAAGTTGTAAGTAAACGTTGATCCGAGGGTATCCGAATGGGGGAACCCACTATTCGTAATGGAATAGTACCCATGCCTGAATACATAGGGCATGAGGAGGCAGACCTGGGGAACTGAAACATCTAAGTACCCAGAGGAAGAGAAAGCAAATGCGATTACCTGAGTAGCGGCGAGCGAAACGGTAACAGCCCAAACCAAGAGGCTTGCCTCTTGGGGTTGTAGGACACTCAATACGGAGTTACAAAGAAATAGGATAGGCGAAGCGATCTGGAAAGGTCCGCGGTACAAGGTAACAGCCCTGTAGTCGAAATTCTATTTTCTCCTGAGTGGATCCTGAGTACGGCGGGACACGTGAAACCCCGTCGGAATCCGGGAGGACCATCTCCCAAGGCTAAATACTCCCTAGTGACCGATAGTGAACCAGTACCGTGAGGGAAAGGTGAAAAGCACCCCGGAAGGGGAGTGAAACAGATCCTGAAACCGTGTGCCTACAACTAGTTGGAGCCCATTAACGGGTGACAGCGTGCCTTTTGTAGAATGAACCGGCGAGTTACGATGTCGTGCAAGGTTAAGCTGATAAGGCGGAGCCGTAGCGAAAGCGAGTCTGAATAGGGCGATGAAGTACGACGTCGTAGACCCGAAACCGTGTGATCTACCCATGTCCAGGGTGAAGTTCAGGTAACACTGAATGGAGGCCCGAACCCACGCATGTTGAAAAATGCGGGGATGAGGTGTGGGTAGGGGTGAAATGCCAATCGAACTCGGAAATAGCTGGTTCTCCCCGAAATAGCTTTAGGGCTAGCCTCGAGGTTGAGAGTTTTGGAGGTAGAGCACTGATTGGACTAGGGGTCCCCACAGGATTACCGAATTCAGTCAAACTCCGAATGCCAAAAACTTTTACTCGGGAGTCAGACTGCGAGTGCTAAGATCCGTAGTCAAGAGGGAAACAGCCCAGACCATCAGCTAAGGTCCCCAAGTATACGTTAAGTGGAAAAGGATGTGGAGTTGCCCAGACAACCAGGATGTTGGCTTAGAAGCAGCCACCATTTAAAGAGTGCGTAATAGCTCACTGGTCGAGTGACTCTGCGCCGAAAATGTACCGGGGCTAAACGTATCACCGAAGCTATGGATTGACACCTTTGGTGTCAGTGGTAGGGGAGCGTTCTAAGTGCAGCGAAGTCAGATCGTAAGGACTGGTGGAGCGCTTAGAAGTGAGAATGCCGGTATGAGTAGCGAAAAGAGGGGTGAGAATCCCCTCCGTCGAAAGCCCAAGGTTTCCTGAGGAAGGCTCGTCCGCTCAGGGTAAGTCGGGACCTAAGCCGAGGCTGAAAAGCGTAGGCGATGGACAACAGGTTGAAATTCCTGTACCACCTCCTCACCGTTTGAGTAATGGGGGGACGCAGTAAGGTAGGGTAAGCGCGCTGATGGATATGCGCGTCCAAGCAATTAGGCTGAGAAGTAGGCAAATCCGCTTCTCGCGAAGGCTGAGTTGTGATGGCGAGGGAAATTTAGTACCGAAGTTCCTGATCCTACACTGCCTAGAAAAGCCTCTAGCGAGGTGAGAGGTGCCCGTACCGCAAACCGACACAGGTAGGCGAGAAGAGAATTCTAAGACGCTCGGGAGAACTCTCGTTAAGGAACTCGGCAAAATGACCCCGTAACTTCGGGAGAAGGGGTGCTCTATTAGGGTGTATGCCCGAGAGAGCCGCAGTGAATAGATCCAAGCGACTGTTTAGCAAAAACACAGGTCTCTGCGAAGCCGCAAGGCGAAGTATAGGGGCTGACACCTGCCCGGTGCTGGAAGGTTAAGAGGAGGGGTTATCCTTTGGGAGAAGCTCTGAATTGAAGCCCCAGTAAACGGCGGCCGTAACTATAACGGTCCTAAGGTAGCGAAATTCCTTGTCGGGTAAGTTCCGACCCGCACGAATGGTGTAACGATTTGGATACTGTCTCAACGAGAGACCCGGTGAAATTATAGTACCTGTGAAGATGCAGGTTACCCGCGACAGGACGGAAAGACCCCATGGAGCTTTACTGTAGCTTGATATTGGATGTTGGTACAGTTTGTACAGGATAGGTAGGAGCCTTGGAAGTCGGAGCGCCAGCTTCGACGGAGGCGTCGGTGGGATACTACCCTGACTGTGCTGACATTCTAACCTCGGACCGTGATCCGGTTCAGGGACAGTGTCAGGTGGGCAGTTTGACTGGGGCGGTCGCCTCCTAAACAGTAACGGAGGCGCCCAAAGGTTCCCTCAGAATGGTTGGAAATCATTCGAAGAGTGCAAAGGCATAAGGGAGCTTGACTGCGAGACCTACAAGTCGAGCAGGGACGAAAGTCGGGCTTAGTGATCCGGTGGTTCCGCATGGAAGGGCCATCGCTCAACGGATAAAAGCTACCCTGGGGATAACAGGCTTATCTCCCCCAAGAGTCCACATCGACGGGGAGGTTTGGCACCTCGATGTCGGCTCATCGCATCCTGGGGCTGAAGTAGGTCCCAAGGGTTGGGCTGTTCGCCCATTAAAGCGGTACGCGAGCTGGGTTCAGAACGTCGTGAGACAGTTCGGTCCCTATCCGTCGCGGGCGCAGGAAATTTGAGAGGAGCTGTCCTTAGTACGAGAGGACCGGGATGGACACACCGCTGGTGTACCAGTTGTTCCGCCAGGAGCATCGCTGGGTAGCTACGTGTGGACGGGATAAGTGCTGAAAGCATCTAAGCATGAAGCCCCCCTCGAGATGAGATTTCCCATGGAGTTAATCCAGTAAGACCCCTTAGAGATGATGAGGTTGATAGGTCTGGTGTGGAAGCGTGGCGACACGTGGAGCTGACAGATACTAATCGGTCGAGGACTTATCCAAAATTATTCTTGACACATGTTTACGAAACCACGCTAAGTTCGCGACGTCCTGTCGCAACGCCTGGTACCCACGTCCTGTGGGCATTATCTAGTTTTGAGAGAACAACTCTCAATTTTATATTATTCACGAAGAGGATCAAAGAGTTCGAGGAAGCAACGTAGGTCCTACCCGGAGCGTATCAAGCATACGTGAGGATAGGAACAAGGAAGCTGACGAAGAAATCTGCCGATCATCTGAAGTGATAAGTTTGGTGGCGATAGCAAAGAGGTCACACCCGTTCCCATGCCGAACACGGACGTTAAGCTCTTTTGCGCCGATGGTAGTTGGGGGCTTCCCCCTGTGAGAGTAGGACGTTGCCAAGCATTTAAAAAGCATTCCATTTATGGGATGCTTTTTTGTTTGTAAAATGAATAAACAAGATAATAAACAATTCGTTGGTTGATATAATAGAGTTTTTGTTGAATCGGTTGGTAAGTAAGTTCCACACGAATCACCACCTTGCCCCTGTGAGACGAGTCCTTTCTCTTCTTCATATATCGTGAAGCGCTTCGAGTCAAGAGCTGCATGATTGGTCTTCCCCCGTAGAAGAGAAAGGATGAGCCAGGACGTTACCAAATGCTTTTATCTACTTAATTGGCTAAGCCAGTATACAGGATGATAACAATAAAAGGAGAAGGGCATAATCCTCATTCATTTTAACGTTTTTTTAGCTTATTTGATTCTTTGTTAGCATCTGAACAATTAAATCGGGTATTCGTTTTGAAGCAAGGTCAATGTAGCGCGTAATGAACGGTAGATCGTGTCCGTCAAAGGTGTGAAGAACTTCGCCCCACCACTCTGTTTCGTATCTACAGATCATACTAAGATTGTAAAGCAGTAGATAATGAATAAGTATTTCAGGTAGGTGAGCATGTTCGCCACGATGTAAAAAAAGAAAGGGAGTAGACTTATCATTGTGGACAAAAGGAAAAAATGAATTTGTTTGGAGTGGCTTATTTGAGATGGGAATCATTAATGTCTGATTGGTTTCAGCAATTGATGCTCCTTTCTTTGACCAAGGCTGCGTAGAATATTGTATATACTGTTCAAATCGATTAGAAGTCATATGGTAACTGTCTAAAAGAGTAGAGGGAAATTCAATGCAGTGGGGTTTATAGGATCCTTTTACTAAGTACTTAGGGTAGTCAAACGTCGTAAAAAGAGAAGCCATGTTAGGTAATTGTTTTAATAGCTGATCCATTAAAAACTTATCCTTGTCTAAATGTTTCATGTGAAACATCTGGCAAAGAAAGTGGGGAAATAAACCATGTTTTTGTATTTTTATTTCATCACTTAAAAATGTAAATCCAGATTTTTTTCTTTTTCTTGTCGTTACACCATGGGATAACACTTGAGAGTTAGCTGGATAAGTTGGATCTTTTGTTAAAATTAATGTTTTTAAAAACTGAACAAGGCCATAAAATAAAAGCATAGGTTTAATGTCCATGGGTGATTGATGCGCTTGCTCAATATATAATTGACCATGCTTTAGATGATAGATGAAAGAGTAACAAGTCTGAAAGCCTTTTGTTTTTGGTTGCTCAATAGCAGACTGTTCGTAACAACACGTTAAAAAAGAGCGTGTATACGCTGCCGAATAGAATGGAATAAGTTCATTATTAGCATTGTTTAACAACTCGACACCTCTTTTCAGTTTATTGTGAAAAATCATACTTTTCTATGCTTCTTGACAGTAGTTTGCCCAGTTGATAAGCTACTAATAATATTTTTAGAAGATTTAACGTAAAATTTTGCATAAGACCTATTGGGGAGGATGAATGTGCTGATGTGGGAGAATAAATTTCAAAAAGAAGGTTTAACGTTTGATGATGTACTATTAGTTCCAGCTCGTTCTGAAATACTACCGCGTGATGTTTCTGTAAAGACAAGATTATCTGATAACTTACAATTAAACATTCCATTAATTAGTGCGGGAATGGATACTGTAACAGAAGCTGAAATGGCTATTGCTATGGCTCGTGAAGGTGGTCTTGGAGTTATTCATAAGAATATGTCGATTGAAGAGCAAGCAGAGCATGTAGATCGTGTAAAGCGCTCTGAGAGTGGAGTTATTACTAATCCATTCTATTTAACGCCAGAACGCCAAGTATTTGACGCAGAGTATCTAATGGGCAAATACAGGATTTCAGGTGTACCAATCGTAGATGAAAATCAGAAGCTCGTAGGGATTTTAACTAATCGTGACCTTCGTTTCATTGAAGATTATTCGATTCTTATCAGCGAAGTAATGACTAAAGAAGAGCTCGTTACTGCACCAGTAGGCACGACTTTACAAGAGGCAGAAAAGATCTTACAAAAGTATAAAATTGAAAAATTACCCCTTGTTGATGATGATGGTATGTTAAAAGGGCTTATTACCATTAAAGATATAGAAAAAGTAATAGAGTTTCCTAATTCAGCAAAGGATACACAAGGCCGCTTAGTCGTTGGGGCAGCAATTGGTGTGTCAGCGGATGCAGATACAAGGATTGCCGCTTTAGTAGATGCTGGGGTTGATGCGATTGTTATTGACACAGCTCATGGTCATTCGAGAGGTGTACTAGATAAAGTACAAGCTGTACGTAACCAATACCCAGATCTAACGATTATCGCAGGAAATGTAGCTACAGCAGAGGCTACACGTGATTTAATTGAAGCGGGTGCTAATGTAGTAAAAGTAGGGATTGGACCAGGATCGATCTGTACAACACGTATTGTTGCTGGGATCGGCGTTCCGCAAATCACAGCAGTTTACGATTGTGCGTCAGAAGCGAGGAAGCATGGTGTGCCAATTATCGCAGACGGTGGTATAAAGTATTCGGGTGACATTGTGAAGGCTCTCGCTGCTGGCGGACATGCTGTGATGTTAGGTAGTTTATTAGCTGGAGTAAGTGAAAGTCCTGGCGAACGCGAAATTTATCAAGGCCGTCAGTTTAAAGTGTACCGTGGCATGGGCTCTCTAGGTGCTATGGAAAAAGGAAGTAAAGATCGTTACTTCCAAGAGAATGCGCAGAAGCTCGTACCTGAGGGTATTGAGGGGCGTATTCCTTACAAAGGACCGTTAAATGATACGGTTCATCAGCTTATCGGCGGATTAAGAGCTGGTATGGGTTATTGCGGTACGGCTACGTTAGATTTACTCCGTAGTGACGGACAGTTTATCCGCATCACGGGTGCAGGGTTACGCGAGAGTCACCCGCATGACGTTCAGATTACGAAAGAAGCACCAAACTACTCCCTATAATATAGAAGTTTCTGCTTTATAAAAGGAATAAAGACTTAAATAGATAGGGCCTTCCCTATCTATTTTTTTGTGATTCCTTGTGATAAAATAACGTTTATGTGAGAAATTTGTGGAGGTGCACTTGTGAGACAATCAGGAATGAAGAAAATCGTTGCAATGCTAATGGTGTTTACATTAACAGTCACGTTAGTTATGCAACCAAATAAGGCTGATGCGGCATTAGATTTAGCAGCAGAGTCTGCTATTCTAGTTGATGCAGAATCAGGTAAAATTTTATATCAGAAAAATATTGATGCCGTATTACCAATTGCTAGTATGACGAAAATGATGAGTGAATATTTAATCTTAGAAGCCATTGATGAAGGACGTATTACTTGGGATCAATCGGTCCCAATTAGTGATCATATAAGACAATTGTCCCTTTACACGGCTTTATCGAATGTCCCACTTCGTCAAGATTATACGTATACGGTGAAAGACTTGTATGAGTCAGTTGCTATTTATTCAGCAAATGCTTCTACAATTGCTCTAGCTGAACTGATTTATGGATCAGAAACAGCATTCGTTGAACAAATGAATGAAAAAGGTACAGAACTCGGAATAGACCGAGAAGATTTTGAATTTGTAAATACGACGGGACTAAACAACCGTGACCTTTTAGGCAATCATCCAGATGGGACCGGGGAAGAAGCAGAGAACATGATGTCTGCTAGAGCAACTGCACAACTTGCTTACGCTCTTCTTCGTGATTACCCAGAAGTTCTCGATACAGCTAGTATCCCTACAAAAGTATTTGAAGCAGGGCCAGATCCTGATACTGAACGTATCATGATGACAAACTGGAACTGGATGTTGCCAACGATTGAAACGCAACATGATTATGAGGGTGTTGACGGATTAAAGACGGGCTTTACATCTGCAGCTGGAAATGCATTCACAGGTACGGCTTTACGTGATGATATGCGTATTATATCAGTCGTTATGCGTACAGAAACTCGTTACGATCGGTTTAATGAGACTGCAAAGTTATTAGATTATGGGTTTAATAACTTTAAAAAAATCGAACTGTTTTCTGAAGGGCATTCTCTAGAAGGTGAAGAGTTCATTCCTGTTGCATCTGGTAAAGAGCGTGAAGTAGGAATTTCAAGTAATCAAGCACTATCAACAATTGTTCGTAATGGACAAGAAGATCAGTATGAAGCAACATTAGTACTTGATCAAGATAAGTTAAATGGAGATGGTGAACTTGTTGCTCCATTTGAAGCTGGTGAACGTGTCGGTTCTCTGACATTAACATCAGACACAAATGAGGAAGAATATTTATTTTCTAACCAAAAAGATGAAGTAGATGTTGTCACTGATGCTGGTGTAGAGAAAGCTGGATGGTTTTCTATGATGATGCGTGGCATTGGAGGATTCTTTTCAGGGATCTGGACATCTGCAGTTGATATGGTTACTGGATGGTTTTCTTAATAGAAACATAATATAGTCGTGAACTAGGGGTCTGCTGTGAGAAGCAAGACCCCTTATTCTAAAAATAAAAACAGAAAATTATGCGAATCCTATTGTTTTGCGGTATACTATTAAAGGTGAGGAAGTCTAACTAACAAGAACGGTCTAGGAGGAATTACATATGGGTCAAACAGGTACTGATCGCGTAAAACGCGGTATGGCAGAAATGCAAAAAGGTGGCGTCATTATGGACGTTATCAATGCAGAACAAGCAAAGATCGCTGAAGAAGCAGGTGCAGTTGCAGTAATGGCACTTGAACGTGTTCCAGCCGATATTCGAGCAACAGGTGGCGTAGCACGTATGGCAGATCCAACAATTGTTGAAGATGTTCTAAATGCTGTATCAATTCCAGTTATGGCTAAAGCTCGTATTGGTCATATTGTAGAAGCACGCATTCTTGAATCTATGGGTGTGGACTATATTGATGAGAGTGAAGTTCTAACTCCAGCAGATGAAGTTTATCACTTGTACAAGCGTGACTTTACAGTACCATTTGTATGTGGAGCTCGTGACCTTGGAGAAGCTGCTCGTCGTATTGGCGAAGGGGCATCAATGATTCGTACAAAAGGTGAGCCTGGAACTGGAAACATCGTTGAGGCGGTTCGTCATATGCGTATGATACAAGCGCAAGTTAGAAAAGTTGCAAACATGTCAACAGATGAGCTTATGACTGAAGCAAAAAACATTGGTGCATCGTATGATTTATTATTAGAAATTAAAGAAACTGGTAAGCTGCCAGTTGTTAACTTTGCAGCAGGTGGAATTGCGACGCCTGCAGATGCTGCATTAATGATGCAGTTAGGTGCAGATGGTGTGTTCGTTGGTTCTGGTATTTTCAAATCGGAGAACCCTGAGAAGTTTGCTCGTGCGATTGTTGAAGCAACAACTCATTTTGAAGATTATGCTTTAATTGCTGAGCTTTCTAAAGGACTCGGTACAGCGATGAAGGGTATTGAAATCTCTACATTGCAACCATCTGAACGCATGCAAGAGCGTGGTTGGTAGGAAGTAGCACGATGGTAAAAATCGGAGTATTAGCCTTGCAAGGTGCTGTACGTGAACATGCAGCATGTCTTGAGGCGCCAGAAGTTGAGATCGTCATCGTAAAAAAAATTGAGCAGCTTGATCAATTAGATGGACTTGTCTTACCAGGTGGCGAAAGCACTGCGATGAGACGGTTAATTGATAAGTATTCTTTTCTTGAACCATTGAAGCAGTTCGCAGCAACAGGTAAGCCAGTATTCGGCACTTGTGCGGGATTAATTTTAATGGCAAAGGACATTGTTGGTCAGGATTTTGGCCACTTATCTTTAATGGATATGACAGTTGAGCGTAATGCTTTTGGTCGCCAACGGGAAAGCTTTGAAGCTGACTTGATGGTCACTCATGTTGGTGATGATGTACGTGCTGTCTTTATACGTGCGCCTTTAATTAAAGAGGTTGGAGAAAACGTAGAAGTTCTCTGTAAGTTTAATGATGAAATTGTCGCTGCTAGAGAAGGTCGTTTTCTTGCATGCTCTTTCCATCCTGAGTTAACAGATGACCATCGTTTTCATCAGTATTTTGTTCAAATGGTTGCACAAGCAAAGCTTGAAGGTGTAAAATCTTAATAATAATAAAAACAATGCGATGAGAGGGATTAGTAAATAAGGTAGCTTCTTTAGAGAGCTGACGGTTGGTGTAAGTCAGTGTAGCACCTTTTAGAATCCACCCTTGAGTGAATGATGATGCATATGCTTAAATCATTCCGGCTAGATGCCCGTTACGTATCTAAAGTGGTTTATAGAGCTAATGAAGCTCGATAAGCAACAAGGGTGGTATCGCGGGTGCTCTCGTCCCTTCTTCTTAACTGAGGAAGGGATGAGGGCTTTTTTATTTGATCATAATGGAAAAGAAGAACAGAAGAACAGAAGAACAGAAGAACAAATGAGGAGGAAGTAAGATGTTAGATGTTAAACGATTAAGAAATGAATTTACTGAGATTAAAGAAAAGTTAGCTACACGTGGAGAGGACATTACTGGCCTTGATCGATTTGGTGATTTAGATGAAAAGCGACGAGCGATTATTGTAGAAGTAGAAGAGTTAAAGAGCAGACGTAATCAGGTGTCACAAGAAGTGGCTCAGTTAAAGCGTGAGAAAAAGGACGCCGATCACTTAATCAAAGAAACAAAAGAAGTTTCAGAAAATATAAAGCAATTAGATGAGCGTTTACGTTCAATTGATGCAGAGCTAGAAGGGCTTCTCTTAACGATTCCAAATGTTCCACATGAGTCTACTCCAGTTGGTGAGACAGAGGATGATAATGTAGAAACGCGCAAATGGGGAGAGGTACGTTCATTTGGATTTGAACCAAAACCGCATTGGGACCTTGCGACAGATCTTGGGATTCTTGACTTTGAACGTGCATCTAAGGTTACAGGCAGTCGCTTTGTATTTTATAAAGGGCTTGGAGCGCGACTAGAGCGTGCATTGATGAACTTTATGATGGACCTTCATCAAGATGAGCATGGATACGTTGAAGTCCTACCACCGTACATGGTCAACCGTACAAGCATGACAGGGACTGGTCAGCTACCAAAATTTGAAGACGATGCTTTTAAAATTCGTGAAGAAGACTACTTTTTAATTCCAACGGCAGAAGTTCCTGTAACAAACATGCACCGTGATGAGATCTTACTAGCTGAACAACTACCTGTTGCGTACACAGCCTTTAGTGCATGCTTCCGTTCAGAGGCAGGATCAGCAGGCCGTGATACACGCGGACTGATTCGTCAGCATCAGTTTAATAAAGTCGAGCTTGTTCGTTTCGTTCAACCAGAAGATTCTTATGCAGAATTAGAGAACTTGACGGGGCATGCTGAGAAAGTCCTTCAATTGCTAGAGCTTCCTTACCGTGTCATGAGCATGTGTACTGCAGATCTTGGCTTTACTGCAGCGAAGAAATACGACATCGAAGTATGGATCCCGAGCAATGATTCTTATCGTGAAATTTCTTCTTGTAGTAATTTTGAAGATTTTCAGGCGCGTCGTGCGAACATTAAGTTCCGTCGTGATGCTAAGGCGAAAGCAGAATTTGTTCATACATTGAATGGTTCAGGTCTTGCAGTTGGCCGTACAGTCGCTGCCATCTTAGAGAATTACCAACAAGAAGATGGTACAATTGAGATTCCAAAAGTGTTGCGTCCTTATATGGGGAACGCAGAACGTATTGGATAAATAAGAAAAAGGCCTTGTAGCAGTTGCTACAAGGCCTTTTTGACTTATACATAATTAGGTTTTCGTTCGCCAGATTCAATCTCTTCGATGTAATGACATGCCGCGTGATGACCTTCTTTCATGTAATCAGCAGCTCGTAACTCAGGAGTATCAGTCTTACACTTCTCTGATGCAAACGGGCAACGAGTGTGGAAGCGACAGCCTGTCGGAGGATTAATTGGTGAAGGAACGTCACCTTTTAGTATAATACGATCTTTTTTGCGCTCAGGATCTGGAACGGGAATCGCTGAGAGTAATGCTTTCGTATAAGGGTGTTGTGGATGATCAAATAACGATTTCTTGTCACCAATCTCCACAATACGTCCAAGGTACATCACGATGACACGATCAGAGATATGACGAACAACCCCAAGGTCATGCGAGATGAACAAGTACGTTAGTTGGAAGTCGCGCTGTAGACGTTTAAGTAAGTTAATTACCTGTGCTTGGATCGATACATCAAGAGCGGATACCGCTTCATCACAGATAATAAGCTTAGGATCTACAGATAGAGCACGGGCAATCCCAATACGTTGACGTTGACCACCACTGAATTCATGTGGAAAACGATCGGCTTGGTGAGCACCAAGTCCAACAGTTTCCATTAATTCTTTAATACGCTCTCCACGTTTTTCACGAGGAATTACGTTTTGAATTTCCATTGCTTCTTCAAGCACTTGACGCACTGTTTGACGTGGATTAATAGAAGCATATGGATCTTGGAAGATGATCTGTAAATCTTTACGTTTTTTACGCATTTGCGCTTTGTTTAATGAAAGTAAATCTTCTCCATCAAACTCTACGGTACCATCAGTTGGCTCATCTAAACGAAGAATAGCACGTCCTGTTGTTGATTTACCACAACCAGATTCTCCTACAATACTAACGGTCTCACCTTCGTAAACAGTAAAAGTGACCCCATCTACGGCTTTAACATGATTGACTGTACGTCCAAGCAATCCACCTTTAATCGGGAAGTATTGCTTTAGATTGTTTACTTTAAGAAGTTCTTTTTTCATAAACGTTCACCTCCGGATCTCCATCCCACTCATCTGAGTAAATCCAACAACGGATTTGGTTTCCATTTTCATCTTCCTCAAGATCTGGTAGACGCTTGCGGCAAATTTCACTTGCAAATGGACAACGCGGAGCGAAACGGCAACCTTCAGGCATATCTGCAGGACTTGGTACAGACCCTTGAATGACAGATAGCTCCTCTCCTTCGACGTCAACATCATGACGAGGCAAGGAGTTTAAAAGACCAACAGTATACGGGTGACGTGGGTTTTTAAATAGCTCTTTGATGCTTGCATATTCAACCACTTTACCACAGTACATAACAGCTACGTAATCACATGTTTCAGCGACAACACCGAGGTCATGAGTAATCATGATGATTGACATACCTAAACGGTCTTGAAGTTCTTTCATTAGCTCAAGAATTTGTGCTTGAATGGTTACATCAAGCGCAGTGGTTGGCTCATCAGCAATAAGTAGTTCTGGATTACAGGCAAGTGCCATGGCAATCATAACACGCTGACGCATTCCCCCAGATAATTCATGTGGGTATTGATGAACGCGTTGTTCGGGTGAAGGAATTCCTACAAGTTTAAGCATTTCAACCGAACGTTCAACAGCTGCCTTCTTGCCCAAACCTTGATGAATTCTATACGATTCTCCGATTTGTTCCCCTACTGTATAAACAGGGTTTAATGATGTCATTGGTTCTTGGAAAATCATTGAGATTTCATTTCCACGAATTTTACGCATTTGACCTTCTGTTTTAGTAAGAAGGTCTTGACCTTTAAACAGAATTTCTCCACCGACATTTTTTCCTGGGTTTTGAATTAAACGAAGAATTGAAAGGGCTGTAATACTTTTACCGGAACCAGATTCCCCAACAATCCCAATTGTTTTTCCTTTTGGCACATCAAATGTAACACCGTCTACAGCTCTTACTTCACCTTGGTCAGTGAAGAATGATGTACGAAGGTCATTTACTTGAATAATGGATTCATTTGTAGTCACAGTGTTTCACACCCTTCATTAATTAAGTGACTCTTAATCAAGGTCAATACGCTTGTTTAAGAAGCGGTAAGATATATCAACAAGTAAGTTAACAAGTACGAATAGTAATGAAATAACAAGAACAGTACCTTGTACGATTGGGAAGTCACGAGCACGGATAGCATCAATGATTAATCGTCCCATACCGTTAATCGCGAAAACAGTCTCTGTAAGAACTGTCCCACCTAGTAGTACCCCAAACTGTAAACCAACAACTGTAACAACAGGAATTAAAGCATTTTTAAGAGCATGGCGATAAATAACAACACGTTCTTTTACCCCTTTTGCACGAGCTGTACGAATATAATCTTGTCCAATTACCTCTAACATACTCGAACGAGTCATACGAGCAATAATAGCGGCTCCAGCTGTTCCGAGTGTAATAACAGGTAAGACAGCTTGCTGGAATGATCCCCAACCCGAAGGTAAGAATATCCGATGATCAATAGCGAAGTATTGAATTAACATTAAACCGAGCCAGAAGTTAGGCATCGATAAACCAAATAATGCAACAATCATAATCATTGTATCAATTAATGTGTAGTGTTTCGTTGCAGAAATAATCCCTGCAATTAATCCTATAAATACACTTAAAATTGTACTATAAATCGCAAGTTCCATCGTAACCATAAATCGACCACTAATTTCTTGTGTTACTTCACGTCCACTACGAATCGAGTTTCCTAAATCTCCTTGAATCGCATTTCCAACATAAGTCAAATATTGCTGTGGAAGGGGATCGTTTAATCCTAGACGCTCACGCATTTGTTCAACTTGAGCCTCAGACGCACTTTCACCAGCAATGATTTGCGCTGGATCACCAGGAATGAGGTGCATCATCGAGAAAACGAGAATTGTAACACCAAAAAGAACCGGGATCGTTTGAATTAATCGTCTAACTATATAAGTAAACAATCATCTACACCTCTTTTCTAGTTTTTCATCTTCGGATCAAGCGCATCACGTAATCCGTCACCAAAAATATTAAATGCTAGTACAACAATAACAATAGCCAAGCCTGGGAATAACGCAACATGTGGTGAGTCATACATATAATTTCGTCCTGCACTTAACATTGCCCCCCACTCAGGAGTCGGAGGTTGTGCCCCCATACCTAAGAAAGAAAGTCCACTTGCAGTTAAGATCGCTGTTGCCATACGCAATGTAGCTTGGACAATAATAGGTGATAAAATATTTGGTAAAATGTGTTTAAAAATAATTCGACTATCGCTTGCACCAAGTGCACGGACAGCATCAATGTATTCAAGCTTTCTAACAGAGAGTACTGATCCACGTACAATCCTAGCAAAAACTGGAATCGAGAATATTCCGACAGCTATGATTACATTTGTTAAGCTTCCACCAAGTACACTGACAATTGCAAGTGCAAGTAAGATACCAGGGAAGGCAAGTAGAACATCCATGCAACGCATGATAATTGCATCTACACGTTTGCCGTAGTAACCAGATATTAATCCTAGGAAAACACCAAAAACTGTACCAATAACTACTGAAAACAACCCAATATATAAGGTGATTCCCATCCCGTGAATAATACGACTGAAAATATCACGTCCATGGTGGTCTGTTCCAAACCAGTGTTCGGAAGATGGTGTTGCTAGTTTGTTGATGTGGTTTTGCGCCGATGGATCATACGGTGCAAATAATGGTCCGATAATCGCTACAATAACAAAAAATAAGATTAACACTCCACCGACCATTGCCGCTTTGTTTTTACGAAGCTTCTTATAGAAGTTCTTCATACTTTTAACCCGCGGGTTCGGTGGACGACTTTTTGTCATAGCATCATTTATCGTCTGTTCGCTCATAATAGACACCCTTTCTCAAAATGCTTTAAATTTTGACAAAATTATTGTTGTACTACACCGCACTATTATAGCACGTGCATTTTTTTTTACAATGTTTTAAATATTTTTGTGGAATAATGTCGATTGTTGATATTTTAAAAAGATTTTGAAAACTTTGTTAAGTTGTAAAAACACAAAAAAAGATTGGAAGCTACAATATTTGGTAAAGTAAATGAATTATTAATAATTTTATAATATTTCTTGTTTTTGTGTAAAATTTAAGTTATAGTAATATTGAATTTTGAAAAGTTCAAATACAAAGGAATATAGGGGGGTTACGAAAGTGAAAATGTCTAAAAATTCACTTTTTGCTTTTTTGTTAGCTGTAGTATTCGCTGTAGTATTATCAGCATGTGCGAGTGAGCCGGACAGTTCTGGTGCACCAACTACTGATGAAGATGGCGAAACTGAGGCTTCTGAAGGCGGAGACTTAGTAATTGGAACTGGGTCAGATGCAGTTTCATTAGATCCAGCAAGTTCAAATGATGTTCCTTCAAGTAATGTTGTTGCGAATATGTATGAAACACTAATTTATCAGAATGAAGATCTTGAACTTGAGGCTGGACTAGCTGAAGATTGGGAAATGATTGATGATAATACGTGGCAGTTTAAGATTCGTGAAGGGGTTAAGTTCCATGATGATTCGGACTTAACGGCAGAAGTTATTAAAGCGAATTACGATCGCATTCTTGATCCAGAAGTAGCATCACCACGTTCATTCTTAATTGAAATGGTAACAGATATCGAAGTGATTGATGAGTATACATTAAACCTTACGACTGAGTATCCATTCTCTCCACTACCTGCTCACTTAGCTCATAATGGTATGTCAATTGTTTCATTACCTGCAATTGAAGCTGATATGGAAGCTGTAGCAGATGGTGGTACACCTGGTGCTTCAATTAGTGAAAATCCAGCTGGGACAGGGTTCTTTAAGTATGATGAGTGGAACCCAGGTTCTTATGTACGCCTTGTGAAGAATGAAGACTATTGGGGCGAGCCTGCAAAGCTTGATTCAGTTACGTTCTCTGTAGTACCTGAAGATTTAACTCGTATTGCTGAACTTGAGACGGGTGGAGCGCACATTATCTTCCCAGTAAGCCCAAGTGATGTATCACGTGTAGAAAATACACCGGAAGTATCGTTAGACCGTACGAACAGTGTAAGTATCTCTTATATCGGATTTAACATGGAGAAAGAACCATTTGATGATCAACTTGTTCGTCAAGCAATCTCTATGGCAATTAATAAAGAAGGAATTGTTAGTGGTATCTTAGATGACACTGGTCTTCCTGCAGTTGGGCCACTTGCTCCAGATGTATTTGGTTTTGATGATTCTGTAGATGCACTTCCGTATGATCCTGAAAAGGCACAAGAACTACTTGCTGAAGCTGGATTCGAAGATGGATTCTCTACAACGATCTGGACAAATGATAACCGTGAGCGTATGGATATTGCTGAATACGTTCAAGCAGAACTTTCAAAAATCAACGTAGATGTTAGTATTGAAGTCCTTGAGTGGGGTGCTTACTTAGAGCAAACTGCGAATGGTCAACATGATATGTTTATCCTTGGTTGGACAACTGTAACAGGTGATGCTGACTATGGTATGTATCCGTTATTCCACTCTTCTAATGTTGGGGAAGCTGGTAACCGTACATTCATGAAGGACGCTGAACTTGATGAGATCTTAGTAGAAGCTCGTCAAACATCTGATGAAGAAACACGTCTTTCTCTTTACAAGCAAGCGCAAGAAATGCTTGTAGAAGATGCACCAATGATCTACCTATATCACCAAGAGTACTTAGTTGGGGTTCGTGATAATGTACAAGGTTTCTGGAAACATCCAAATGGAACGTACATGCTTCATGATGTTTCAATTAACTAGTATAATAGAAGAAAGATGACCTTTTAAAAAAAGGTCATCTTTTTTTGTGAAAACACTTGTACATTATAGTTGAACGTGATATTATATTTCTTGTCAGCAAGTTATTAGTACATCACGGAGGAATACCCAAGTCTGGCTGAAGGGATCGGTCTTGAAAACCGACAGGCGGGTCAAACCGCGCGGGGGTTCGAATCCCTCTTCCTCCTCCATATTTTAATTATTCACACTGCCTACAGGGTAGTGTTTTTTTATACGCAATTTATTGTGTAGGGAGGTTTTTCATTGGTGGATGAACATGAAAAGTGGATGAGGTTGGCCCTCGCTGAAGCTGATAAGGCTGAGGATATTGGAGAGGTTCCTATTGGTGCAGTGATTGTGAAAGATGGTCAAGTCATTGGTGCAGCACACAACCGCCGTGAAACCGACTTACAAGCAACTGCCCATGCCGAATTACTTGCTATTGAGCGAGCCTGCAACGCGTTAGGAAGTTGGCGTTTGTCGGATTGTACATTGTATGTGACGCTTGAACCGTGTCCGATGTGCGCGGGGGCTATTGTACAATCAAGGGTCGATCGAGTTGTTTATGGAGCTGCCGACCCTAAAGCAGGTTGTGCAGGGACGCTCTTGAATTTACTGGATGAACCAAGATTCAATCATCGTGCACAAGTAATAAGTGGGTGCTTAGCTGAAGAGTGTGGGGAACGCTTAACTTCCTTTTTCCGTCTGTTAAGAGCAAGGAAGAAGCGTGAAAAGTTGAAAGATCTATCCTAAATTCTTACACTTGCATTTTGGTGGCAAACAAACTATACTAGGAAATGCGTCCGGCAAAGACGCCTAAACATTGTTATTCAATTTGCCGTGCTAGGTGGGGAGGTAGCGGTGCCCTGTACCCGCAATCCGCTGTAGCGGGACTGAATCCCTTTCTGAGGTTTTGTCATCTTAAGGTCTGACCTAAGTAAGTGGTGTTGACGCTTGGGTTCCACGCAACGGAAACCCATGAATCCTGTCAGGTCCGGAAGGAAGCAGCAGTAAGTGGCCCCTTCCGTGTGCCGTGGAGTAGCCTGGGCCGAGCTAACTGCTTAGGTAACGCTTAGGGTGACACTATCGAAGAAAGGTGCACGGTATTATATAAAAATCAACAACCACTTAGGTGGTTGTTTTTTTATTGCCTTTTTTAACTAGATTCTAAATTCATCGTTTGATACTTTATTATCGCCTTTTAAATCGATATAATATGTAGTAGTCAGTAAAGAAGAAGGAGTGGGATGATATGAGCTATCAAGCATTATATCGCGTATGGCGACCGCAGCAATTGCGTGATGTTGTCGGGCAAGAGCATATTACAAAAACGCTGCAAAATGCTTTGTTGCAAAATAAATTTTCCCACGCTTATTTATTTTCAGGGCCAAGAGGAACGGGTAAAACAAGTGCAGCGAAGATTATTTCTAAAGCGATTAACTGTGAAAAAGCCCCTGTAGCTGAGCCTTGTAATGAATGTGCGTCGTGTATTGGTATTACAACAGGTGCTATTGTCGATGTCATGGAAATCGATGCTGCATCAAATAATGGTGTTGATGAGATACGTGATATTCGAGATAAGGTAAAGTTTGCTCCGAATGAAGTACGATATAAAGTGTATATTATCGATGAGGTACATATGCTTTCAACAGGTGCGTTTAATGCGTTACTAAAAACGTTGGAAGAACCACCAAGTCATGTTATTTTTATTCTTGCTACAACAGAACCACATAAAATACCATTAACGATTATCTCGAGGTGTCAGCGTTTCGATTTTAAGCGTATTCCTAATGAGGCGATTGTTGGGAGAATGAGCGAGATTTTAGCCCATGATCAAATGGAAGTAGATCAAGATGCTCTTTCTTTGATCGCGCGTGCTGCAGATGGTGGGATGCGTGATGCGTTAAGTCTACTCGACCAGGCAATTTCTTATTCAGATGAGACGTTAACGATGCAGGATGTTCTTGCTATTACAGGAGCTGTTTCAGAAGAGGCGTTGATGAGTCTTGTCGAAGCAATCGCTCAAAAACAAACGGTCCAAGCGTTAGAATTGCTTGATCGCTTAGTGAAAGATGGGAAAGAGCCAAGTCGGATGATGGAGGATCTTATCTACTTTATGCGAGACTTACTACTCTGTAAAACTGCTCCAGAATCAGTTGAACTATTGGAGAGAGCTAAGTCTGGGGAACGCACAAATGAATTAGCTAGTCTATTTGATTTAACTTGGCTCTATCAAGCAATTGATATTTTGAATACATCACAACAAGAAATAAAGTGGTCCGCGCACCCTAAGATTATTCTTGAAATGGCGATCTTACGTTTGATTAATCAACGTGGTGAGCAGTCTTCGGTGGAAACGAAAAATATAGAGGTTCCTAATTTGACGCAATTAGAAGCGAAGGTAGAAGCGCTAGAAAAAGCGTTAAAGCAATTGAAGGCTAGTGGGGCTACAGCTACCGATGGTGATGGGCGTGGGCAACAAGCTGTAAAGCGACCAAAAAAACAAATTCCACAAACGAGAGTGAATACCACGAAAGTGAAGGAGCTCCTAAAAATGGCTTCTAAGCAAGAACTTCATAAGGTTTCTTCGCAGTGGGGTGGTTTAATGGAGCAAGTGAAATCGCAAAATATTCCTGCTCACGCATGGTTGAGTGATAGTCGCCCTGTTGCAGCTGCGGACGGCTTTGTTCTTCTAGCGTTCCAAAATGAAATGCATCGTGATATGATGGATACAAAGTTCCGTCTATTTTTAGAAGAGGTGCTTCAAGACATATTCGGGCGATCAATTACGTTTATGACCCTACTTCAAAACCAGTGGGAACGATTGAGAGAAGAGTATGTGAAAGAGCAACGAGGAGATGCTGAAGAAAGTGACCCTGTTGTAGATGAGGCACTGAAATTAGTAGGCTCTGACCTAGTTGAAATTATAGATGGTTAATTTAAGGAGGATATTATAATGAAAAACATGGGTAGTATGATGAAGCAAATGCAAAAAATGCAAAAGCAAATGATGAAAGCACAAGAAGAGCTAAAGGAAAAGACAGTCGAAGCAACAGCTGGTGGTGGAATGGTTACCGTTATTGCTAGTGGCGATAAGCGCATTGTTGATGTGCAGATCTCTGAAGATGTAGTAGACCCGGACGATATCGATATGCTTCAAGACTTAGTTCTAGCTGCAACGAACGAAGCGTTGAAAAAAGCTGATGAGTTAGCTGAACAAGATATGGGTAAATTCACTAAAGGAATGAACATGCCAGGAATGTTCTAGGAGGTTGTCATTTGCAATATCCAGAACCAATTGCAAAGTTGATCGAGGGGTTTATGAAATTGCCGGGCATCGGGCCTAAGACTGCAAGTCGCCTCGCATTTTTTGTGCTCGATATGAAAGAAGATGATGTATTGGATTTCGCTAAAGCGTTAGTCAACGCTAAACGAAATCTGACGTATTGTTCAGTCTGTCTTAATATTACTGATTCAGATCCTTGTCGCATATGCGAAGATAATCACCGTGATCGATCAACTGTCTGTGTGATACAGGAAGCTAAAGATGTAATCGCAATGGAGAAGATGAAAGAATATCGTGGTCAATATCATGTACTTCACGGAGCGATTTCGCCAATGGACGGGATTGGACCAGAAGATATTAAGATCCCTGAATTATTAAAACGGCTACAAGATGATACCATTACTGAAGTGATCATTGCGACAAACCCCACTATTGAAGGGGAAGCAACAGCGATGTATATTTCACGCCTAGTTAAACCTACAGGGATAAAGGTAACAAGGATTGCTCATGGGTTACCTGTTGGTGGC
Source organism: Bacillus sp. FJAT-45037 (assembly GCF_002797325.1). Classification (GTDB taxonomy): domain Bacteria; phylum Bacillota; class Bacilli; order Bacillales; family Bacillaceae_D; genus Alkalihalophilus. The sequence goes on from NZ_KZ454938.1 coordinate 3,034,609, forward strand.
GACTTAGAATATGCAGATGAAGTTACGTTATCTAGAGCTATAGAAGGAAGACGTGAACTGTAGACTGGAGGTTGTCATGTTTTTCCGGAAAAAGGGAAGGTTACGAAATGAAGAAAACGAACGTCTGCTTCATGCTATCGAAACGATGAAAACGCGATTGGATAGCGAGAGACATTTTGTTGCTCACGGCGTCGACCCGTCTGATGACATCCTTACACGTATTAAAATGAATGATTCGATCTACTCGTTTCTACTTAGAGAGGTCAGAAAGCAAAATGTTCAAAAGAACAAGCTATAAAACACAGCTTGTTCTTTTTTTTGTTCTTAGAGCATAAAATGGAGGAAAGACAAGCTAATATGAGGTGGTTGAATGGATCCGATACTAATGATCGTGCTAATGGCTGGACTTGTAGTTTTATTATTAACAATGGGGGCGCCGGTTAAACCAATTCGCTTAGTAGGGCAGTTAGCTGTAAAAGTAGTCATTGGAGCGTTGTTACTTTTTTTTGTGAACGCGTTTGGTTCTTTCTTTGATTTTCATATACCTATTAATGGTGTAACGGCTCTTGTATCCGGATTGCTCGGTATTCCTGGTTTGCTTCTATTGATTATTACAAAACAATTTATACTATAATGTCAAAGTGAGAGCACTCTTCTTTATATAGAGAGTTCTCGCTTTGCTTTGTTTATAAACTAGTGTAAATGAGAATCGTATAATAGGAGTAAAACTTTTTTCTGAAAAACTATTGCATACTTTACTTAAACCGTGTTATATTATTACATGTCGCTGAGACAACAACGCAACACGCGCTGCTGATAGGCGGAAAACATCTTAATGAAAATTATTGACATAATGTTAATGGAATGTTAAGATAATATTAAGTTAATAATGTCGCTAACAACGACAGAACAAACAAACGTTCTTTGAAAACTGAACAAAAGCCAAGCGAAAAAAATGAGATACATGATATCTCGTCAATGTTTTATTTTGAGCAATCAAACACTTTTATGGAGAGTTTGATCCTGGCTCAGGACGAACGCTGGCGGCGTGCCTAATACATGCAAGTCGAGCGGATCAATGGGAGCTTGCTCCCATTGATTAGCGGCGGACGGGTGAGTAACACGTGGGCAACCTACCTATAAGATTGGGATAACTCCGGGAAACCGGGGCTAATACCGGGTAATCCTTTTCTCCACATGGAGGAAAGGTAAAAGATGGCTTCGGCTATCACTTATAGATGGGCCCGCGGCGCATTAGCTAGTTGGTAAGGTAATGGCTTACCAAGGCGACGATGCGTAGCCGACCTGAGAGGGTGATCGGCCACACTGGGACTGAGACACGGCCCAGACTCCTACGGGAGGCAGCAGTAGGGAATCTTCCGCAATGGACGAAAGTCTGACGGAGCAACGCCGCGTGAGTGATGAAGGTTTTCGGATCGTAAAGCTCTGTTGTTAGGGAAGAACAAGTGCCGTTTGAATAAGGCGGCACCTTGACGGTACCTAACCAGAAAGCCACGGCTAACTACGTGCCAGCAGCCGCGGTAATACGTAGGTGGCAAGCGTTGTCCGGAATTATTGGGCGTAAAGCGCGCGCAGGCGGTCTTTTAAGTCTGATGTGAAAGCCCACGGCTCAACCGTGGAGGGTCATTGGAAACTGGGAGACTTGAGTACAGAAGAGGAGAGTGGAATTCCACGTGTAGCGGTGAAATGCGTAGATATGTGGAGGAACACCAGTGGCGAAGGCGACTCTCTGGTCTGTAACTGACGCTGAGGCGCGAAAGCGTGGGGAGCAAACAGGATTAGATACCCTGGTAGTCCACGCCGTAAACGATGAGTGCTAGGTGTTAGGGGTTTCGATGCCCTTAGTGCCGAAGTTAACACATTAAGCACTCCGCCTGGGGAGTACGACCGCAAGGTTGAAACTCAAAGGAATTGACGGGGGCCCGCACAAGCAGTGGAGCATGTGGTTTAATTCGAAGCAACGCGAAGAACCTTACCAGGTCTTGACATCCTTTGACCACCCTAGAGATAGGGCTTTCCCCTTCGGGGGACAAAGTGACAGGTGGTGCATGGTTGTCGTCAGCTCGTGTCGTGAGATGTTGGGTTAAGTCCCGCAACGAGCGCAACCCTTGATCTTAGTTGCCAGCATTCAGTTGGGCACTCTAAGGTGACTGCCGGTGACAAACCGGAGGAAGGTGGGGACGACGTCAAATCATCATGCCCCTTATGACCTGGGCTACACACGTGCTACAATGGATGGTACAAAGGGCTGCAAAACCGCGAGGTTGAGCGAATCCCATAAAGCCATTCTCAGTTCGGATTGTAGGCTGCAACTCGCCTACATGAAGCCGGAATTGCTAGTAATCGCGGATCAGCATGCCGCGGTGAATACGTTCCCGGGCCTTGTACACACCGCCCGTCACACCACGAGAGTTTGTAACACCCGAAGTCGGTGGGGTAACCTTTATGGAGCCAGCCGCCTAAGGTGGGACAGATGATTGGGGTGAAGTCGTAACAAGGTAGCCGTATCGGAAGGTGCGGCTGGATCACCTCCTTTCTATGGAGTATTTTAACTCTAGTCGATGTATGACCTTGGGTCATATGCGCTTTGGATCTTTTGTTCAGTTTTGAGAGAACACAAAACTCTCAACATAAGCTAAGGGAATAAGGAACCACGCTAAGTTCGCAACGTCCTGTTGCAACGCCTGGTACTTACATCCTGTAAGCATTGTTCTTTGAAAACTAGATAATGAAATGTAAACATGATTGTTCATCGAAAGATTGAACGAGATTGTCAAGAATTCAACAACCTTTTTTAATTTTTTTTTGGTTAAGTTAGAAAGGGCGCACGGTGAATGCCTTGGCACTAGGAGCCGAAGAAGGACGCGACGAACAGCGAAATGCCTCGGGAAGTTGTAAGTAAACGTTGATCCGAGGGTATCCGAATGGGGGAACCCACTATTCGTAATGGAATAGTACCCATGCCTGAATACATAGGGCATGAGGAGGCAGACCTGGGGAACTGAAACATCTAAGTACCCAGAGGAAGAGAAAGCAAATGCGATTACCTGAGTAGCGGCGAGCGAAACGGTAACAGCCCAAACCAAGAGGCTTGCCTCTTGGGGTTGTAGGACACTCAATACGGAGTTACAAAGAAATAGGATAGGCGAAGCGATCTGGAAAGGTCCGCGGTACAAGGTAACAGCCCTGTAGTCGAAATTCTATTTTCTCCTGAGTGGATCCTGAGTACGGCGGGACACGTGACACCCCGTCGGAATCCGGGAGGACCATCTCCCAAGGCTAAATACTCCCTAGTGACCGATAGTGAACCAGTACCGTGAGGGAACGGTGAAAAGCACCCCGGAAGGGGAGTGAAACAGATCCTGAAACCGTGTGCCTACAACTAGTTGGCGCCCATTAACGGGTGACAGCGTGCCTTTTGTAGAATGAACCGGCGAGTTACGATGTCGTGCAAGGTTAAGCTGATAAGGCGGAGCCGTAGCGAACGCGAGTCTGAATAGGGCGATGAAGTACGACGTCGTAGACCCGAAACCGTGTGATCTACCCATGTCCAGGGTGAAGTTCAGGTAACACTGAATGGAGGCTCGAACCCACGCATGTTGAAAAATGCGGGGATGAGGTGTGGGTAGGGATGAAATGCCAATCGAACTCGGAAATAGCTGGTTCTCCCCGAAATAGCTTTAGGGCTAGCCTCGAGGCTGAGAGTTTTGGAGGTAGAGCACTGATTGGACTAGGGGTCCCCACAGGATTACCGAATTCAGTCAAACTCCGAATGCCAAAAACTTTTACTCGGGAGTCAGACTGCGAGTGCTCAGATCCGTAGTCAAGAGGGAAACAGCCCAGACCATCAGCTAAGGTCCCCAAGTATACGTTAAGTGGAAAAGGATGTGGAGTTGCCCAGACAACCTGGATGTTGGCTTAGAAGCAGCCACCATTTAAAGAGTGCGTAATAGCTCACTGGTCGAGTGACTCTGCGCCGAAATGTACCGGGGCTAAACGTATCACCGAAGCTATGGATTGACACCGTTGGTGTCAGTGGTAGGGGAGCGTTCTAAGTGCAGCGAAGTCAGATCGTAAGGACTGGTGGAGCGCTTAGCAGTGAGAATGCCGGTATGAGTAGCGAAAAGAGGGGTGAGAATCCCCTCCGTCGAAAGCCCAAGGTTTCCTGAGGAAGGCTCGTCCGCTCAGGGTAAGTCGGGACCTAAGCCGCGGCTGAAAAGCGTAGGCGATGGACAACAGGTTGAAATTCCTGTACCACCTCCTCACCGTTTGAGTAATGGGGGGACGCAGTAAGGTAGGGTAAGCGCGCGGATGGATATGCGCGTCCAAGCAATTAGGCTGAGAAGTAGGCAAATCCGCTTCTCGCGAAGGCTGAGTTGGGATGGCGAGGGAAATTTAGTACCGAAGTTCCTGATCCTACACTGCCTAGAAAAGCCTCTAGCGAGGTGAGAGGTACCCGTACCGCAAACCGACACAGGTAGGCGAGAAGAGAATTCTAAGACGCTCGGGAGAACTCTCGTTAAGGAACTCGGCAAAATGACCCCGTAACTTCGGGAGAAGGGGTGTTCTATTAGGGTGTATGCCCGAGAGAGCCGCAGTGAATAGATCCAAGCGACTGTTTAGCAAAACCACAGGTCTCTGCGAAGCCGCAAGGCGAAGTATAGGGGCTGACACCTGCCCGGTGCTGGAAGGTTAAGAGGAGGGGTTATCCTTTGGGAGAAGCTCTGAATTGAAGCCCCAGTAAACGGCGGCCGTAACTATAACGGTCCTAAGGTAGCGAAATTCCTTGTCGGGTAAGTTCCGACCCGCACGAATGGTGTAACGATTTGGATACTGTCTCAACGAGAGACCCGGTGAAATTATAGTACCTGTGACGATGCAGGTTACCCGCGACAGGACGGAAAGACCCCATGGAGCTTTACTGTAGCTTGATATTGGATGTTGGTACAGCTTGTACAGGATAGGTAGGAGCCTTTGAAGTCGGAGCGCCAGCTTCGACGGAGGCGTCGGTGGGATACTACCCTGACTGTGCTGACATTCTAACCTCGGACCGTCATCCGGTTCAGGGACAGTGTCAGGTGGTCAGTTTGACTGGGGCGGTCGCCTCCTAAACAGTAACGGAGGCGCCCAAAGGTTCCCTCAGAATGGTTGGAAATCAGTCGAAGAGTGCAAAGGCATAAGGGAGCTTGACTGCGAGACCTACAAGTCGAGCAGGGACGAAAGTCGGGCTTAGTGATCCGGTGGTTCCGCCTGGAAGGGCCATCGCTCAACGGATAAAAGCTACCCTGGGGATAACAGGCTTATCTCCCCCAAGAGTCCACATCGACGGGGAGGTTTGGCACCTCGATGTCGGCTCATCGCATCCTGGGGCTGAAGTAGGTCCCAAGGGTTGGGCTGTTCGCCCATTAAAGCGGTACGCGAGCTGGGATCAGAACGTCGTGAGACAGTTCGGTCCCTATCCGTCGCGGGCGCAGGAAATTTGAGAGGAGCTGTCCTTAGTACGAGAGGACCGGGATGGACACACCGCTGGTGTACCAGTTGTTCCGCCAGGAGCATCGCTGGGTAGCTACGTGTGGACGGGATAAGTGCTGAAAGCATCTAAGCATGAAGCCCCCCTCGAGATGAGATTTCCCATGGAGTTAATCCAGTAAGACCCCTTAGAGATGATGAGGTTGATAGGTCTGGTGTGGAAGCGTGGTGACACGTGGAGCTGACAGATACTAATCGGTCGAGGACTTATCCAAAATTATTCTTGACACATGTTTACGAAACCACGCTAAGTTCGCGACGTCCTGTCGCAACGCCTGGTACCCACGTCCTGTGGGCATGATCTAGTTTTGAGAGAACAACTCGCAATTTTATATGATTCACGAAGAGGATCAAAGAGTTCGAGGAAGCAACGTAGGTCCTACCCGGAGCGTATCAAGCATACGGGAGGATAGGAACAAGGAAGCTGACGAAGAAATCTGCCGATCATCTGAAGTGATAAGTTTGGTGGCGATAGCAAAGAGGTCACACCCGTTCCCATGCCGAACACGGGCGTTAAGCTCTTTTGCGCCGATGGTAGTTGGGGGCTTCCCCCTGTGAGAGTAGGACGTTGCCAAGCATTTAAAAAGCATTCCATTTATGGGATGCTTTTTTGTTTGTAAAATGAATAAACAAGATAATAAACAATTCGTTGGTTGATATAATAGAGTTTTTGTTGAATCGGTTGGTAAGTTTCAAAAACTGTAACCGTAATGTTCGGAATTCGATAAGTTGAAATGTTTTTGCCCCATCTTCTTTTTTTTCTTTATAAACTGTAGGGAATAGTTTATCATTTTTCTCGGGATAGGCACTTTTTATTCATAGGATGAATAGGCTAAAGAAAGTGGAAGTTCGACGGATTGCGAGTGTTTTTGAGAGTATAAATGAGAGAAGCGATGCCGACAATGAGACTAGAGGTGATACAGGTGAAAAAAACTAGGGTCATTCATGTACGGCTTGGGGAAAATTGTGTTTGTTGTCAACGGATACGACATGAGGGCATACGATTATTTAGTACGTTTATTTGCCAAGGGTGTGAAAGAGAGATTATTACAACTGATTGTCAAGATATAGAGTATGAAACAAAAATCGATCGACTAAGATATATACTCCCAACTAAAAAATAAGAATATGTCTTTATAGGCTGGCTTTAATCTTGGTTTTCACTTCTACACAGCTTTAATGTGTATTGTATAAGTGATCCTATTGATTGAAGGCAGTTTTTTATTTGAATACATTTAATGAGACCAACTGACATAAAGGAATAAGATCTTTTATAATAGAAGAAAGGGGTGCAGAGAATGAATCATAAAGGAATTAAAACACCACTCATTGATGCTTTAAAAAATCACAGAAATCGCTCTCCATCCTCTTTTCATGTACCAGGACATAAGAGTGGGAAAATAGTACAAGAAGCTCATATAGAACCATTTCAGTCGATTTATCCTTATGATGTAACAGAGCTCGATGGACTTGATGATCTTCATGAAGCTACTGGAGCAATCCTTAAAGCTGAACAAGCTGCCGCAAAATTATATGGGGCAGTGGAGACTGCTTTTTTAGTAGGTGGTTCAACAGTTGGTAATTTAGCTATGGTTCACGGATTATGTGAGGCAAATGATCAAGTTCTCATGCAGCGAAATAGTCACAAATCAATGTTGAACGCAATAGAATTATTCCAAGTAGAACCTATTTTTTTAGCTCCTGAATATGAAGAAGTGACTGGGCATGCCCTAGGACCTTCAGTAGAAACGGTAAAACAAGCATTAGAAGAATACCCAAAAGCAAAGGTGTTATTTTTAACATGTCCTAATTATTATGGTGTAACTATAGAACTTAAAGCAATAATTGAGGTTGCTCATATAGCTGGAGTTCTTGTTTGTGTAGATGAAGCGCATGGGGCTCACTTTGTGTTAGGAAAGCCTTTTCCACCCTCGGCTTTGCAGCTAGGAGCAGACGTCGTTGTCCAGTCCGCTCACAAAATGCTTCCTGCCCTTACCATGGGATCTTTTTTACACTTTCATCCTCAACTAGCTAAAGCGCAAATCAAGGGTATTAGAAGGTCGTTAACGATGCTGCAATCAAGTAGCCCCTCTTATTTAATCATGGCTTCTCTTGATGGGGCGAGGGCATTTGCCGCAGATATCACACAAGACGAAATTGATAGAATTATAGCAGGAGTTCAAGCGTTGACTCACGAATTAGCTACTATTCCACAATTAAACGTTGTTGAAAGAGTAGGCTCTCCCTATTCATTTGATCCTTTAAAGGTTACAATAAAGTCAAGAACTCAGTTGTCAGGATTTGATTTGCAGAAGTTATTTTTTAGTGTAGGACTTGATGTGGAATTAGCGGATGAGCATCATATCTTACTCGTCTTTGGCCTCGGTACTCATTGGAACAGGGATGAAGTTGTAAAGAAAGTCAGGAGCGTCTTGCACCCATATGAAGTGATCAAACGAGACATCATTTCACTTAAAGATGGGAAAAAGGTTGCAAAACTTCACGTAGGCTCAACGCAAATAAGGAAATCAAAGAAAATAAATGTAGCTAGTGATGAAGCGGAAGGTTTTATTGCGGCAGAAGCGATTATTCCTTACCCACCAGGCGTTCCAGTTGTGTATCCAGGTGAGGTTATTGACCATCAAGTAATTACAGAGGTCAATCAGCTTCATGAAGCAGGGGCTACCTTTCAAGGGTTAAACCCTGTCAAAGATGGATGGATGGTTATAGATTTGGAGGAAGAACAATGAAGGATGGATTATTTATTACCGTTGAAGGTGGCGAAGGAGCAGGGAAAACCACCGTAGTGGATAAAATCGAACAAACTATGCGTAATCAGGGGATTCCTGTGATGCGAACGAGAGAACCAGGCGGAATTCGTATTGCTGAACGCATTCGAGAAGTAATTTTAGATATTGAACATACCGAGATGGACGCAAGGACCGAGGCTTTGCTGTATGCAGCAGCTAGAAGGCAACATCTTGTTGAAAAAATTATCCCTGCCTTAAAAGAAGGGAAAGTCGTCCTGTGCGATCGGTTTATTGATAGCAGTTTAGCTTATCAAGGTCATGCGAGAGGAATTGGATTTGAGGATGTTTTAAAGATTAATGAGTTCGCTATTGAAGGACATTATCCCAATCTGACGCTCTATTTCGATATTAATCCTGAAGTTGGGCTTGCTCGGATTGAGCAAAATAAAGAGCGTGAAATTAATCGACTAGACCAAGAGGTGTTTGATTTTCACAAAAAAGTCCAAGAGGGCTATAAGAAAGTAATTAGCAAATATCGAGAGCGTGTAGCTATTATAAATGCAGAACAAGAAGTTGATGCGGTGTATGAAGATACGATGCGTGTCATTAATAAGTACTTGGCATAATGATTTAAGCATAAAGGGGTGGGTCTATTGAAATTAGTTATTGCTGTAATACAAGATAAAGATAGTAATCGTCTGTCAGATGGTTTAGTTAAGGCGAATTATAGAGCAACCAAACTTTCGAGTACGGGGGGATTTTTAAAAGCAGGAAACACAACATTTTTAATTGGTACGGAAGACGAACATATAGATGAAGTGAAACAAATTATTAAAGAGAACTGCCAAAGTCGCAACCAACTAGTTGCTCCAATCTCTCCAATGGGTGGCAACGCTGACTCCTATGTGCCTTATCCTGTTGAAGTACAGGTGGGTGGGGCAACGGTTTTTGTTGTACCAGTAGAACAGTTTGAACAATTTTAAAGGTGATTAATTGATATGGAATCTTGGAATCAGTTAAAAGAGAGTCAACCTAGAGTCGTACAACTTTTATCAAAAAGTTTAACAAAAGACCGCTTAGCCCATGCTTATTTATTTGAAGGAAGCAAAGGGACGGGAAAAAAGCGCGTGGCTTTGCAAGTTGCAAAAAGCTTTCTATGTAAACAGAGAGAAGGAGCCGAGCCTTGTCAGGTATGTGTAGATTGTAAGCGAATCAATCATGGCAATCACCCAGACGTTCATAGTATAGAGCCAGATGGATTATCGATCAAGAAACATCAAGTCGAGCATTTACAAAAAGAATTTACGTTTCGCGGAGTAGAGTCCGGAAAAAAGGTATACCTTGTTTCGAATGCTGATAAAATGACAGCAAGTGCTGCTAATAGTTTGTTGAAATTCTTAGAAGAACCAACCGCTCCGACACTGGCTATTCTAATGACCGAGCAAGCAAATAGAGTTTTACCGACGATTCAATCACGTAGTCAGCAATTAAGTTTTTCGCCATTACCGCCGGAACAATTCAGAGCACGATTAGAAAGTAGAGGCGTGTCAAAGACGTTAAGTGCGATAATTGCTGGATTAACTTCAAGTGATGATGAAGCAAATGTGTTATTAGACTCAGATTGGATTGCACAAGCACGAAGCGTAGTGATACAATTAAATGAAGAGCTTTATCAAAGACCTCATCAAGTTTACTTTACGATTCAGGATAAATGGCTGAATACGTTTAAAGAACGTCGTGAGCTTAAACTTGGTTTGGATATGATACTCTTATGGTTGAGAGACCTTTTATATACACAGGTTGGCAAAACCGATCAATTGGTTTTTGTTGATCAACAGACGTTGCTAGAGCAGCAGGCCTTCTCTAGCTCACAGGAGAGAACGAGTCAAAATATGTCTTTTGTACTCGAAGCAAAGCGCCATTTAAGCGCGAATGTTAGTCCTCAGCTAGTCATGGAGAAGCTGTTTTTTAGCATACAGGAGGGATAGACGGTTGCATCAAGTCGTAGGCGTTCGCTTTAAAAAAGCGGGCAAAATCTATTACTTCTCCCCAGGTAGCTTAGAGCTTGGAAATGGAGAAGCTGTCATCGTCGAAACATCACGTGGCGTTGAGTACGGGCGAGTTGTGATCGGAGTGAAGTCGGTAGGAGAACAAGACGTTGTTCTACCATTAAAGCAAGTGATCCGAATCGCAACAGAAAAAGATCGATTAACCGTCCAAGAAAACCGCGAACAAGCTCAAAAGGCTTTTGATGTTTGTACAGAAAAAATCACTGAGCATCAACTTGATATGAAGTTAGTTGATGTTGAATATACATTTGATCGCAATAAAGTATTGTTCTACTTTACAGCTGATGGTCGAATTGACTTCCGTGAGTTAGTGAAAGACTTAGCGGCAGTATTTAGAACACGTATTGAATTGCGTCAAATTGGAGTCCGAGATGAAGCGAAGATGCTCGGAGGAATTGGTCCATGTGGTCGAGTACTATGTTGTTCGTCATTTTTAGGTGATTTTGAGCCGGTTTCAATAAAAATGGCTAAAGACCAGAATCTCTCACTCAACCCAGCAAAAATTTCAGGATTATGTGGGCGTTTAATGTGTTGCTTAAAGTACGAAAACGACATGTACGAGTCAGCAAAAAAAGAGCTGCCTGACTTAGGTAAACATATCAAAACTCCACATGGAAAAGGTAAAGTAGTTGGGCTTAATTTGCTTGAGCGTCTTGTTCAAGTCGATTTATTTGAGGGAGATGGTGTGTTAGAGTTTACCATTGATGAGCTCATGAATGATAAAGTTACAGCGACTGAAACCACAGAATAAAGAGGTGGGGCGTGTGGAGAAAAAGGCAATCTTTCAGAAAGTAAGTCAAATTGAAGAACGAATTGGAGAGCTTCACCATGAGCTACGTGGCTTAAAGGAACAGCTCGCCCACTTAATAGAAGAGAACCACTACATGCAAATAGAGAATGACCATTTACGAAAACGTCTTGAAACCGAAAGTGAGCCAGAGGAACTTCCTAAACAAAAGACAAAGCCAGTTGTAGGTGAAGGGTACGATAACCTTGCTAGACTTTACCAAGAAGGCTTCCACGTTTGTAACACTCATTATGGCAGTATACGTTCTGATGGTGATGATTGTCTTTTCTGTTTGTCATTCTTGCATCAAAAGTAAGTGGATCTTCAGATTTACAAGAAGGCCTTCCTCTAAAGTGGGGAGGTCTTTTATTTTACATATAGAAGGGTCGTTGGGATTTTTGGAGAAGATATATAAAGATGAGCGATTGGATTTTATCAAGGGAACCGAATTAAAAGTGATTCAAAGTCCATCTGTTTTTTCTTTTTCAATTGATGCTATTTTACTGGCTCGTTTTGTGTATTTGCCAATTCAAAAAGGAGCGGTGCTTGATTTATGTACAGGTAATGGTGTTATTCCACTAGTAATGTCAACACGTTCAAAAGCGTTGATCACTGGTGTCGAGTTACAAGAGCGGTTATATGATATGGCAAAGCGAAATGCCGAATTGAATCAACTACATGAGCAAGTTCAATTTATCCAAGCTGATCTTAATAAAATGCCAAATAGTGTGAATAAAGATGGCTATGATGTCGTCACATGTAATCCCCCGTACTTTGAGACGATCACAAAGGAGGAGCGTAATAAAAATATACACTTAGCTATTGCTCGTCACGAAATTCACTGTACACTTGATGATGTGATTCGTACATGTAGTCAATACGTGAAACAAAAGGGAAAAGTTGCACTTGTTCATCGTCCCGAGCGATTAACTGATATGATGTCATTGATGAGAAAATATCGTATTGAACCGAAACGACTCCAATTTGTTCACCCGAAAAAAGAAAAAGAGGCTAATATGGTTCTGCTAGAGGGAATCAAGGATGGTCGTTCAGGATTAACATGTTTGCCGCCATTAATTGTTTATCAAGAAGATGGAACGTATACGAATGAATTTGAAGAGGTGTATATTGGCCAGTGACACATTTTATTTATATTTTGGAATGCTGTGACCAAAGTTGGTATACAGGCTATACTAACGACTTCAATCGGCGATTAAAGATGCATGAAGAAGGAAAAGGAGCCAAATATACAAGAGGTAGAGGCCCATTTGTCGTTAAGCATCTAGAACGCTACGAGACTAAAACAGCTGCGCTTCAAGCAGAATATGCTATAAAGAGATTGACACGTAAACAGAAGGAACGTTACGTATTAGAAAAGGGTGAAAAGAATGAAGCAACAAGCTAGTTATGCAGAAGAGGGACAAGTTGGTATGATTTATTTAGTGCCAACGCCAATTGGGAATCTTGAAGATATGACCTTCCGTGCTATTCGTATGTTAAAAGAAGTGGATCTTATTGCAGCAGAAGATACAAGACAAACGAAAAAGTTATGCAACCACTTTGAGATTACTACACCATTGGTGCGGTATGATGAACACAATAAGGAAAGAGCAGGGGTAGGGTTAATAGATAAGGTGAAAGCAGGGCAATCGATTGCTTTTGTTAGTGACGCTGGTATGCCCGCCATTTCAGATCCTGGTTGTGATATTGTCAAATTAGCGGTCGAAGAAGAGATTCCAGTTATTGCGTTACCAGGTGCGAATGCAGCATTAACAAGTTTAGTGGCTTCAGGTCTTGATACAGAGCAGTTTTATTTTGTAGGGTTTTTGCCGCGCCAGAAGAAGAATCGAACCGAAGCATTAGAAGAAATAAAAGCTGTAAAAGCAACGCTCATTTTCTATGAGGCACCACATCGACTAAAAGAAACGATTCAAGCACTCCTGTTTACATTAGGCAACCGCAAAGTTAGTATTTGTCGTGAGCTAACGAAGAAATTTGAAGAGTATCAACGTGGGACGTTAGAGGAGGCTGTAGAGTGGTGTGAAACAGGCATGATTAAGGGAGAGTTTTGTTTAGTTGTTGATGGAGCAACTGAGGTTATAGAGGAAGATATGTGGTGGGATCAGATTAGTGAGGTTCAACATGTCGAGCATTATGTAACGTTAGGCATGACATCAAAAGAAGCCATTAAACAAGCAGCTAAAGACCGTGATGTACCTAAGAGAGAAATCTATCAAGCCTATCATCAATAAGAAAGCATACAAAAAAGACTCTGATATAATCAGAGTCTTTTATAAAAGCGAATTATGATTGTGTTGAACGTGCAACGTAATCTTGTAATTCTTTGATGATATCTTGAGCACCTTGTGGGCTAAGAATGATTTTTCCATTATTAATTGAAAGGTTGTCATCAGATACTTCACCAGTCATTTGGCAAGTCATGTTTGCTTTGTATTTCTTAAGGATGATGCGATCGTTATCAACATAGATCTCAAGTGCATCCTTCTCTGCAATTTCAAGTGTGCGACGCAATTCAATTGGAATAACTACGCGACCTAGTTCATCAACTTTACGTACAATACCTGTAGATTTCATTATAAGTCGTCTCCTCTCAGACTATGAATCATTTATAATTTTCTTGTCATTATTCGACATTTTTCTCTCTGTTATTAGAATACCAGTCTTTCCAAAACAAGTCAAATGATTTTATCTTAGATTTTAAGTATATAATTATTTAATTTTAACCAGTCTTACAAACCAACTGTATCAATGGTTTCAGAGGAGGAAATAAAAGGATGCTGAATCTTTCACCAGAACTCGCGAGAAAATTGGAAGACATAGGAAATGAACTAAAAAAGTTCTATTCATTTTCGACAAAAGATAAAGAGGGAATTCGACAAAAGTTGCGTAATTCTGAAGCGACGTTTCGACAAATGCAGCTCTATTCGACAAAAAAATTGTCTAATTGGTTAAATGGACGGGAAGTGGCTGCTGTTGATGGGTCTGTGAATCAAACAAAAGGCCAGCCCCCTCATTTGTTATACTTATTTCAAGCATTAGCTAAAACGACGACTGGCTATGAGTGTCGTGCATCGGATGTGTATGCTCCATTATTACATGAGAAAGAAGAAGGTGAGATGCAACAAACGAAGAATTGGCGCTCCCACTTATTAGCTAAGCTTGAACTTGAAGTCGCCATTCAGCTAATTAAAGAGCGGAACCTTGGCCTTCTAATGATGGATGGAGCTTTGTATCATTACCGTATTGATGCACCAGAAGAGTGGGAGACTCTTAGACAGTTGGCTGTGGACAGAGAAGTCTTACTTGTTGGAGTGTCAGAGGAGATTACGACGGAGAATCTAATTAAACTACCAGATTTTTCAAGTGACCGAAGGCAGCCTCAAGCATATGACCGTGATGTTTTATTTGGTGTCCTAGAACGAGCTGAAACTTTGTATGTCCCTTCGATTCAACAGAAGGCGGGTCTCGAATCAACGTGGATGCGTCCTAGTACATCACCAGCGATTACGGGATTTGATTTGTTGGTAGAACAAGGAGATCAACGTGAACATGTGGCCAATCTTTTGTATACGCTAACGCCGAAAGAAGGAAGAGGCATTCCACTTTGGCTTGATTATGTTGACCGTGATGTCCGTGTGACCGATAAACTAGTTGAAGCATTAGTCGAACAATATATTGATCCTGAAATTAAGCAGCGTTTGTTCGTTCAAAAACGTCAAGATAGACCGTATTAAGGAGGAAATCGAATGCAAATCGTCGGTATAACAACACAACATGAGGTGTATGTTGCATCAAAAATCCATAAATTCCGTATGAATGAAATGGTTGTCATTGAAGACGATCATCTTCATCAGCCTAAAGGAGAGGTCGTGGAGACGTTTTCTTACAATCGTTATATTCCTATGGGGTTTGATAAAGGGATTGTTGATGACCAAGTGTTAAAAACACTAGAAAATATCGGCTATGATATAGGAGCAGATGACATTCATTTAGCCAAGGTACGATTATTTGAAGAAGCAACGCAACCGATTCAAACAGGAGCGAGTGTAAGGCACCCTGAGTTTCACGAGATTGAGTCCTTACTGGTGCAATCCAACCCGCGAGATGGGATGGTTTTAGGTGAGGTGAAATCAACTGATTTTATCGCACCCACGTTGCCTGATTCATTGAATGGCCTTATGCATATCCATGAACAAGAGGTGTTACGTGAACAAAATGGTGTCCCATTTATTTTTGATATTCGCGCGATGCAGCAATACCCTCATATCGGTGTTTTTGGAGGTTCGGGATCTGGAAAGTCATTTGGACTGAGGGTGATGTTGGAGGAGTTAATGAAACTATCGATACCGACTCTCGTATTCGATCCGCATTTTGAGATGAATTTCTCTGCGCAGGCGAGTGGAATCGGGGAGACTCCTTCCTATAAAGAGAAATACACGGTCGTGCAAATTGGACGAGATGTAGGAGTGGACTTCTCGGCATTATCAACACGTGATGTAGAGAGGCTTCTTCAAGCAGCAGGCTCATTAAGTGAATCGATGGTCAATGTGATCCAAACGATACATAAGCGTAAAGATAGTTACCAATCGTTTAGTGATCGTGTTGCTAATTTGGCTGAAGCTCTAGAGCTTGGAAAACAAAAAGTAGAAGGATTTCTTCATGATGGAGGTATGTCACGTGAAGAGATTTCAAAATACAATACGTTTAAAAAGTTGCTAGATCAGTTTGGTAGTTTGCCGTTAGCGTCGGTCAAAGGGGTACAGTGGCGTGTAAATCGGTTGCACCATGCAGGGCTATTTCAACAAAATATTCGAGCGATTGAACAAGGAATTCATGCAGGTCAACTTGTGGTCGTTCAAGGAGCGGTTTGGTTATTACAAGTGTTCTCTAGTTATGTGATCGGTTCATTGTACGGGAAAAGACGGACTTATAAAGATGCGAAACTTCAACAGATGCAAGGCGAGTTTTTTCCGCCATTTGTAGTCGTAACAGACGAGGCTCATAATTTTGCACCGAAGGGCTACGATGCCCCGGCAAAATCTGTGTTAAAAGAAATTGCTCAAGAAGGTCGTAAATACGGAGTGTTTCTTATTTTTGCGACCCAGCGGCCAACCTTGTTAGATGAAACGATTACGGCTCAACTGAACTCGAAGTTTGTGTTTCGAACCGTTAGGGGAACCGACATCCAGACGATCAAAGAAGA
Organism: Bacillus sp. FJAT-45037; assembly: GCF_002797325.1. Classification (GTDB taxonomy): domain Bacteria; phylum Bacillota; class Bacilli; order Bacillales; family Bacillaceae_D; genus Alkalihalophilus. The sequence goes on from NZ_KZ454938.1 coordinate 3,050,989, forward strand.
AACAGACCTCACGCATGATGAAGGCAAGCGTCTACCCTACTTACGTTCTGGAGATGTGTTTGTCTCATCAGCCATTATTGGACGGACGATGGCTGTTCGTATTCGCTTTGCGCATTCAACGAGTCCGCATACCCTTAATCCATTTGATGAATTAAAGGAAATGAATGCAGCAAGCGATGAAACCGTTCTGTCAGCAGTAACCCCGCTCCTTCCTTTGGCTGAGATGAGTATTATGAATGAGCTTCAAATGTTAAATAAAGCGGCCGGGAAAAGTTGGGATGTTCAGACGTGGAAGCAAGAACTTGAGCGCTTATGTGGCAAAGGAAAACTAAAGAAACAGAAGACGCCTTTTGCTACTCTTTATGATCTCTCTTGACTCAGGCGATGAGGTTCGGTATATTTTGGATAGATTTGAGGCATAAATGTAAGGACATCAACCGATATCATAGATCCGATGATGGGATAAGTATATGTAGAAACTATTTCACAGAGAGCTGGGTCAGCTGAGAACCAGTAATAGTTTGACATGGAAAATGGTCCTTGAGGTATTATCTTCGAGCAATAGTTGTGAGGGGATGACGTAGCTGGCGTTAACAGAGGAAGTCATAGACTTCGTGAGCCTTTCTGCTGTGAAGCGAAAGGAAAGTTGGGTGGTACCACGTGAGATATGCTCTCGTCCCGATATGGATGAGGGCTTTTTGTCATGTTTAAAACAAGTGAGAGGATTTGAGGATATGAGTGAAAGAAAAACATTTTATTTAACTACACCTATTTATTATCCAAGTGCAAAGTTACATATTGGACATGCTTACACAACTGTAGCTGGAGATGCTATGGCGCGTTACAAACGCTTGAGAGGATTTGATGTTCGTTACTTAACAGGCACGGATGAACATGGTCAGAAGATTGAACAAAAAGCAGCTGAAAAAGGATTAACACCGCAACAGTTTGTCGATGAGATTGTAGCAGATATTCAATTACTATGGAAGAAACTCGACATTTCTTATGATGATTTTATTCGTACGACCGAAGATCGTCATAAAAAAGTGGTACAAGCGATATTTGAACGTTTACTAGAGCAAGGAGATATCTACTTAGATGAATACGAAGGATGGTACTCGATTCCGGATGAAACATTCTATACAGAACTTCAGCTTGTTGACCCTATTCGAGATGAAGATGGAAAAATCACTGGCGGAAAAAGTCCTGATAGCGGCCACCCTGTAGAGAAAGTTCGTGAACAATCGTACTTCTTTAAGATGAGTAAATACGCAGATCGGTTGTTGAAGTTTTATGAAGATCATCCAACGTTTATTCAACCGGAATCTCGTCGTAATGAAATGATTAATAATTTTATTAAGCCAGGCTTAGAAGATTTAGCTGTTTCTCGTACATCATTTAAATGGGGAGTACAAGTACCAAGTAACCCTGAGCATGTAGTTTACGTATGGATTGATGCTCTTTCTAACTACATTACAGCTTTAGGATATGGCCAAGATAATGATGAAGCCTATCAGAAGTACTGGCCAGCGAATGTTCATTTAGTTGGAAAAGAAATTGTTCGCTTCCATACGATCTACTGGCCAATTATGCTAATGGCACTTGATTTACCTTTACCAAAGAAAGTATTCGCTCACGGTTGGTTACTGATGAAAGACGGAAAGATGTCGAAGTCAAAAGGAAATGTTGTGGACCCTGAAACGTTAATTGATCGTTACGGGCTAGACGCTCTTCGCTACTACTTACTACGTGAAGTTCCATTTGGCTCAGATGGTGTATTTACACCAGAAGGCTTTGTTGAGCGTGTAAACTATGATTTAGCGAATGATCTTGGAAACTTATTAAACCGAACAGTAGCAATGATTAATAAATACTTCAATGGTGAAATTCCTAACTATGTAAAGGACGCAACGCCATTTGATTCTGAGCTTTTAGATTTGGTGAATGCTACGGTAACGAAGGTTGAGAATGCCCTGGAAGAAATGGAATTCTCCGTTGCCTTAACAGCTATTTGGCAATTAATTAGTCGTACAAATAAATACATTGATGAAACACAGCCATGGATGCTGGCAAAAGATGAGTCCAAAAAAGAAGAGCTGGGCTCTGTCATGTACCATTTAGCAGAATCCTTGCGTTATGTCTCGGTTTTAATTCAGCCGTTCTTAACGGAAACACCAAAGAAAATGTGGAAACAACTCGGCTTACAAGAAGAGGCGACAACGTGGGAGTCACTGGCAGGATTCGCACAAATTAAAGCAGGAACGAAAGTGGAAATTGGTCAACCAATCTTCCCGCGTCTAGATGCAAAAGAAGAAGTTGGTTATATTGTCGAGAAAATGGGTGGAGTCGTTGTGACAGAAGAAGCATCAAAGAAAGTAGAAGAGAAAAAGCCTGACATTCCTGAAGTTGAGGAGATCACGATCGATGATTTCACAAAAGTTGAACTACGTGTAGCTGAAGTTCTTGAGGCTGAGCCTGTTAAAGGAGCCGATCGGTTGCTTAAAATCCAACTTGACTTAGGGTATGAAAAGCGCCAAGTTGTCTCTGGTATTGCAAAATACTATTCTGCAGATGAATTAGTTGGAAAAAAAGTAATCTGTGTTACAAACTTAAAACCAGTAAAACTACGCGGAGAATTATCACAAGGTATGATCTTAGCAGGATCAAAAGGCAAAAAGCTACAGCTAGCTACGATTGATGGAAGCTTACCAAACGGAGCACAAGTGAAATAAACCAACAATAAACAAAGAGGCTAAGACATAACTTAGTAAAAAAACTAAGAAGAAGAACATGAATTTCATTTCCGGGGCGGTTTATATACAGCTACCTTCATCCACGTTCGAACTTCTAGGTTTTAAAATACTTTTGTCCAAGCCTCTTTGTTATTTGTTTTTCTAACATAATTTATCTTCCTGTATAAGGAAACTACAGAGTATAAAGAATAGGAATAAGAAGGAAAATAGGAGGATTTGAACGAATGTTATTTGATACACATGTTCATTTAAATGCAGATCAGTTTGAAGAGGACCTTGAAGAAGTAATCGAACGAGCAATGAGTGCGGGCGTTTCAAATATGGTTGTTGTTGGGTTTGACGAAAAAACGATTAACCGAGCGCTTTATTTGGTCGAGAAGTATGACATGCTTTATGCGGCAGTAGGATGGCATCCGGTCGATGCAATCGATATGACGGCGGAACACCTTGCATGGTTAGAAGAACTCGCGGCGCACCCAAAAGTCGTTGCACTAGGTGAGATGGGGCTTGACTACCATTGGGATAAGTCACCAAAAGAGGTACAAAAAGAAGTATTTAAGAAACAAATTCAGCTTGCAAAAAAAGCGAAATTACCAATAATTATTCACAACCGTGAAGCAGATCAAGATATTGTTGATATTTTGCGTGAAGAAGGAGCAGCTGAAGTCGGTGGAATTATGCACTGTTTCGGAGGAAGTGTAGAAATTGCTAAACTTTGTTTAGACATGAACTTCTATATTTCACTAGGGGGACCCGTTACGTTTAAAAATGCGAAAAGACCAAAAGAAGTCGCAAAGGAAGTTCCGATTGATAAGTTATTAATTGAGACAGATTGTCCTTATTTGGCTCCTCACCCCTATCGAGGAAAACGCAATGAACCTGCCTATGTAAAACTAGTAGCTGAGCAAATTGCCGAGTTAAAGGAAGTTAGTTTAGAAGAAATTGCCGAACAAACAACGGCCAATGCAAAAAAACTTTTTGTCAAGATTCGATAGCTAATGTTGTCGTCTAGTGAATGGGCTTGTCTAACTTTAATAAGATTCGTTCTTGTTCTACACAGGCGAAGCTTTGCATAGAGTGGACGTGTCGAGTAGTTTGGGTTTTCAATGCCGCATTTTTAATAGATAATTAGGAAGATGTGGCAACAGAACCTGTTTTAATAAGTTGACAAGAAGGAGGTAGACTGTTTATAATTCGAACGTTGAGAAGGAGGAATGGATGACATGGAAGCAAAAACACGCCAAGTTCTTCCAAATGTTGGATTTGGAATGAAACTAGTCATCTCCGTCATAAGTATTATTCTCTTCGTTAGCGTAATCATTTACGCAGTATATGAGACGACGAAGGCGACGGTAACGGTTATGGTTGAAGAAGAAGAAGTAACCGTACAAACGCATGCATCAACCGTTGCTGAATTGATGATGGAGCAAGAGTGGGATGTTAAAGAGTATGATCATATTGAACCATCTTTATATACGGAAATTGATGGCAATATGCATGTTGTGTGGCAGCCTGCAAAAAAAGTGGCTGTAACAATTGATGGTAAAGAACAAGACGTGTGGACCGCTACGGAAGATGTAGAAGGGCTGTTACACGAGCTAAATATTGCATACACAGAGCATGATCAAATTGAACCAGCAGTTCACACGACGATTACTGATGATTTAGTAGTAAACTATGAATCTGCTTTTCAAGTTGAGCTTAATAGTGACGGTGAACAACATGAGTTTTGGACAACTTCGACGACTGTCGCTGACTTTTTAGAGAAAGAAAGTGTTTCATTAGGAGAGCTTGACCGAGTCGAACCTGCGCTAGAAGAGCGCTTAGACGAAGCAACAGATATTCGAGTGATACGAGTAGAAAAAGTCACCGATGTTGTGGAAGAGACCGTTGCATTTGGAACGGTGACACAAAGAGATAATGACCTCGAGAACGGAAAAGAGAAAGTCGTTAATACCGGTGAAGAAGGTCAAGTCAATAAGCATTATGAAGTGATCTTTGAAGATGGTGAAGAGATTTCTCGCGAACTTGTGAAGACGGAGACGGTAAAAGAAAGTAAGGACCGTGTAGTTGCTGTCGGTACGAGACCAGCTCCACAAACGGTATCTCGTTCTGCTAACCCAAGTTCGAATACTAGTACCAACACTGCATCAAACAATAGCAGCGAATCTAAAGCAAGTAACGGGCGATCCATGACGGTCACGGCAACAGCTTATACAGCTTCTTGTAATGGTTGTACTGGCGTGACAGCTACAGGGATTAATCTGAATAACAATCGAAATATGAAAGTTATTGCTGTGGATCCAAGTGTGATCCCGCTCGGCTCACGTGTTCACGTAGAAGGATACGGAACGGCTATTGCAGGGGATACTGGTGGTGCTATTAAAGGGAATAAGATCGATGTTCACGTTCCGACAAAGGATGAAGCAAGACGTTGGGGACGGAAATCGGTAAAAATTACAATCTTAAATTAATGTCTATGTAACAACCTATCTGCACAGGGCGTCGTCGTTCTGTGCTTTTTTTTTGTGAAAAAAAAGTCTACAATATAAAGATCATAGAAATGAGGATCGATAAGATCGGGAGCGAGGAGTTCGTAGATGAAGATTAAAGAAGTCATTGTCGTTGAAGGGCGAGACGATACGGTAGCGATTCAGCGAGCTGTAGAAGCTGATACGATTGAAACGAATGGATCGGCAGTGAATCAGGCTTGTTTAGAAAGAATTCGATTAGCGAAAGAGCGTCGAGGTGTCATCATTTTAACTGATCCAGATTATCCAGGGGAAAGAATTCGTAAGATCGTAAGCGAGCATGTGCCTGGTTGTAAGCATGCTTTTTTACCAAAAGCGGAAGCCATTTCAAAAAATGGAGATGACCTTGGCGTCGAGAATGCGTCTATTGATGCTGTGCGTTTAGCTTTAAGCCACCTCCAAGAACCATACATAGAGCCTCTAGAATCCGTTACATGGGAAGATTTGCATGCAGCGGGACTTGTAGGCGGACCAAGCGCTAAATTACGTCGCGAACGTTTAGGAGTACATCTTCGAATTGGGTATGCCAATGGAAAGCAATTATTAAAACGACTTCATACGTTTCGTATTTCAGAGTCAGAATTTAAAGAAGCGCTTCTAAAAGTGTACAAGGAGGAACAATCATGATGAAAGATATCGCCACACCGATACGAACGAAAGAAATTTTAAAAAAATATGGATTTAGCTTTAAGAAAAGTTTGGGGCAAAATTTTTTAATTGATACAAATGTTCTGCGTAATATTGTTGATGCCGCAGGAGTAGATGAAACATCAGGTACAATAGAGATTGGTCCAGGTATTGGTGCGTTAACAGAACAGCTTGCTAAACGTGTCGATCAAGTTGTTGCCTTTGAGATTGACCAACGATTGTTACCAGTACTTGAAGATACATTGTCTCCGTATGATAACGTCTCAGTGATTCACTCGGATGTATTAAAAGCAGACATTAAAGAAGCTATTAGTACTCACTTTAAAAAGGGGCAAGACTTAATGGTCGTAGCCAACTTGCCATATTATGTGACAACACCAATCCTTATGAAATTACTAGAACTCAAGTTGCCGATTAGAGGAATTGTCGTCATGATCCAAGCGGAAGTAGCTGATCGGATCGCCGCCAAGCCCGGAACAAAAGATTATGGGTCATTATCTATTGCCGCTCAATACTATGCTAAGGCTGAAAAAGTATTGATGGTACCAGCATCAGTCTTTATTCCACAACCGCGAGTTGATTCGGCGGTATTACGATTGACGATCAGGGAAACTCCTGCCGTCGATGTCATTGATGAAGCCTATTTCTTTAAGGTTTTCCATGCGAGTTTTGCTAACCGTCGAAAAACAATCTTAAACAACTTAATCCACAATCTAGCTTCAAAAGATCAAAAAGCTGAGATTGAGCAATCATTAGCTGAAGCGAATATTGATCCGAAAAGACGAGGAGAAACATTATCAATAGATGAGTTTGGTCTCTTGAGTGATGCCTTGTATAAAAAGCTCCAACTTTAGCACCGTTTCCTTTCAACTTACATAGTCTGAGTTGAGAGGGGGAAGTGCCGGTGAAGGTGAAAATTGGTGATATTGTAGCTCGGCTTTCCTACAATTGTGACTTGTTATTTCGTGTGCAGAAAATCATGGGAGAAACAATAGAACTAGTTGGGGAAGAGATGAGGTTATGGGCTGATGCACCACTTAGTGATCTAGTTCCTATTTCAGAAGAAGAGAGAGCTAAACGAAGAGAAGAAGTGGTGAAGAAAGAAATAAATTCTTACCGACTCTTTCGTCAAGACGCCAAATTAATGAAAGAGCGCAATGAATTTGAGTCTACATCGGGCTATGAAGTGGAGGCTTCTTTTTTTGAGATGCGTGGACGTGTGCTCCATATAGATGGCGATCCACTTTACTTACGAAAATGTATTGAGTTATATGAGAAGCTAGGTGTGCCTGTTTACGGGGTTCACGTAACAGAAACAGAAATGCCAGGACAAATTGCATCCTTATTAGAAATGGTTCAACCTGATATAGTGGTCATCACGGGCCATGATGCCTTTTTAAAAGGAAAAGGAGATGAAGACGACCTTCGTTCTTATCGCCATACGAAACAGTTTGCAGAATGTGTGAGGATTGCTAGAAAGCATGTCGCTCATCGAGATGAATTAGTGATCTTTGCGGGGGCCTGTCAGTCTCATTTTGAAACGTTAATTCGAGCGGGGGCCAATTTTGCTAGTTCACCTGAGCGAGTGAATATCCATGCGCTCGATCCAGTCTATATTGCTGCTAAGGCGAGCTTAACGTCATTTATGGATCGAATTGGGCTTTGGGAAGTCCTTCGTAATACGATTACAGGAGAAAAAGGTTTAGGTGGAATTGAGACGCGCGGAGTGATGAGACGTGGAATGCCAATAAAACAAGAGCACCAGTCAGAATGACTGGTGCTCTTATATGTGTCTTATTCAGCTGAACCGATCCACTCGTTAATGAGATCGCGGTTTTCATCTACCCATTGCTCAGCACCTTCAGCAGGGTCTCCAACTTCGTTAATGACAGCCATTAACTCACTTAGTTGGTCATCATTCATGTACCACTCATTCCACCATTCAACAATTTCAGGGAAATCTTCCGTGAAACCAGTACGTGACATCCAATAAATATCATCAGCTTCACCGTAAACAAGATCTGTATCTTCTAAGTATTTAAGGTCATATTCAGAAAAGATCCAATGTGGGTTCCAAGCCGTGACAACAATATTTTCTTGGTTATTATACGCACTTTCTAATTCAATGATCATTGCGGGCTCAGAGCTCTCAATGAGCGAGTATGGAAGCTCATATTCATCAACTGCATCATGAGTGAGTTGCATAAGACTAGCACCAGCATCAATACCAACGATTTGATCGAGATCAATCTCATCTTGTTTCGTAGCTAAGTCTTCAATTGTATTTATTTCATCCATGTAAGTTGGGACAGCGAGTCCAAGGCCTGTACCTTCGTACCAGATCTCATGTAGCTCAACATCATCACCGTATTCTTCGTACAATGGTTCATCTGTAATAGGTAACCAAACTTCAGGAGCTACATCTAGATCTCCACGAGCAAGTCCTGCCCAAACTGGAGTTTTGTCTAACTCATTTAGTTCGACATCGTATCCTTCTTCTTCAAGAACAACCTTCCACATATTTGAGACAGCAACATTCTCTGCCCAGTTGTTTAAGCCAACTTTTAACGTGCCTTTGCTATCGTCTGAACCAGTTGATTCACCATCGCCACAAGCAGCTAGGATGACAGATGCTGATAAGATAGCCGTAGTCATTTTTAACCATTTCTTCATTGTTCATTAACCCCTTTTCTTTTGTTTGAAAAATCAATTTGTCGACAAATAGGCATTCTATAGATACTGGATGTTAATGTCAAGTAAGCTACATAATCAAAAAGATAAAACTCATAAGTATTGAGACATAAGATTTGTACAATTTGTATTTAAAGGGTAAACTGTAATACTGTGTCTGAAAAAGTGCGTGCATAAAGGTAATTGAAGAGAGTGAGAATAGAGAATAATCTATTTGCACTAATTGTCAAATGTAGAAAAACGATAGGATGGTGTAAGAAGTTGAAACCGAAAATAACAGTCGAGAAAGTTACGAAAGTCTTTGGACCTACGCCAAAGAAGGCAGTATCAATGCTTTCGGAAGGAAAATCCAAGCAAGAAATCCTAGAGCAAACTGCGAACACGATCGGGGTGAATCAAGCTTCATTTGAAGTATACCCTGGTGAAATATTTGTAATCATGGGTCTGTCAGGTAGTGGAAAATCCACTCTAGTACGAATGTTTAATCGATTAATTGATCCAACGAGCGGAAAACTCTTAGTTGATGGTGAAAATATTCTAGACATGAAACCAGAAAAACTCCGCAAGCTTCGTCGCGAGAAGATGGGAATGGTCTTTCAGAAATTCGCGTTGTTTCCTCATCGTTCCGTTTTGGAAAACGTGGGGTACGGATTAGAAGTACAAGGGATTAATAAGACGAAGATTGAGGAACGAGCGAGAAAATCATTAGAGTTAGTTGGGTTAAAAGGCTATGAAGCAAGTTATCCGAATGAATTAAGTGGAGGAATGCAGCAACGTGTAGGACTTGCACGTGCCTTAGCAAATGAGCCGGATATTCTATTGATGGATGAAGCTTTTAGTGCACTTGACCCATTAATCCGAAAAGATATGCAAGATGAGTTGTTAGAGCTTCAAGAGAAGATGGAGAAAACGATCATTTTTATTACCCATGACTTAGACGAAGCTCTTCGCATAGGTGATCGTATTGCGCTAATGAAGGATGGATCAATTGTACAAATCGGGACACCAGAAGAAATTATGATGAATCCAGCCAATGACTACGTTGAACGATTTGTCGAGGATGTTAATTTATCAAAAGTTCTCACGGCTCAAAAAGTAATGAAGCGACCTGAAACTCTTCAGATTGATCGGGGCCCTCGTGTGGCACTAGAACTGATGAAAAATGAAGGGTATTCAAGTGTGTATATTGTTGACAAGAAAAAGAAATTGCTAGGTGCAGTCACAGCCGATGATGCAGCTGAAGCCATTAAACAACAATTAAAGCTTGAAGACATTATGATAAAAAACTTACCGTTTGTACACCAAGACACTATCTTAGATGAGATCTTTGAGAAGATGACCCAATCGCCACTTCCACTGCCTGTAGTAGACGAAGAAGGTCGATTAGTCGGGATTGTGGTACGAGGTCGCGTCATTGGTGCGCTTGCTGGTGACAAACAAGGGTTGAATGAAGGAGAGATGATTAATGAATAATATACCCTCTATACCGTTAGGAGATTGGATGGACACCTTCATTCGATGGATTAATGATCAATTTGGTGGATTTCTTGACTTTTTATCGATGATTATTAGTGGTTACGTTTCTTTCGTGGTCGACACACTTGGGGGAATTCCGGCAATTATTTTAATTGCTTTATTTACTGCGATTGCTTGGTGGACAAGCGGATGGAAGCTTGGGGTCTTTACATTTGCTGGGTTATTACTTATTTGGAACATGGGGTATTGGGACGGAACGATTCAAACACTTGCTCTAATCTTAACGTCGGTTATTATCTGTGTCCTGATCGGTATTCCAATTGGTATTTGGGCTTCGCAAAATGATACGGTGCAACGAGTTGTAACACCGATATTAGACTTCATGCAAACAATGCCTGCCTTTGTGTACTTAATCCCATCTATTTTATTCTTTGGAATTGGTGTGGTTCCAGGTATTTTCTCATCCATTATCTTTGCCATGCCGCCGACGATTCGTCTGACGAACTTAGGGATTAGGCAAGTGCCTAGCGACTTAGTGGAAGCGGCCAATGCATTCGGTTCAACAACAAAGCAAAAGTTGTTGAAAGTACAACTGCCTTTAGCGATGCCAACAATTATGGCTGGGATTAACCAGACGATCATGTTGGCTTTATCAATGGTCGTTATCGCATCGCTTGTCGGTGCACCGGGGCTAGGATCTGATGTCTACCGAGCTGTATCACAAATCCGAATTGGTACAGGGTTTGAAGCAGGACTTGCTATTGTCATCCTTGCGATCATGCTTGATCGGATTACTCAAAATTTAAAGAGAAAAAGAAAGAGCAATCGAGCTTCATAATAAAATAAGCCATATCTGCGCGGAAAAATGCAGATATGGCTTATTTTTTATTGCATACATATTTTAGACGAATTTAGATAGAATAAGGAGTGAGAAAAAATAGTTACACGGATTTCGTTGAAAGCATTGACAATAATTATGTCCAGTTGATATAATTTAAAATTTATTTGACAAAAAATAACTTATGTGCTAAACTATATCATAAGAGTGAGGTGGGTTGTTATAATGGGAAAAACGTTGATAGACATTAAGCGTGCACTAGATGCCAATATTGGGAAACGGATTACAATTAAGGCAAACGGTGGTCGTCGCAAAACGATGGAACGTTCAGGTCTTCTAGAAGAAACATACCCTTCGGTTTTTATCATTAAGTTAGATGAACAGCAAAACGCTTTTGAACGAGTATCGTATAGCTACGCAGATATTTTGACTGAAACGGTAGAACTTCTGCTTTGTGATGATGGTGAAAACGCAATAGCTCCTAAGTGATTCCAACATAGAGTTAAACTAGAATGACTTTCTAATGCCCAGCATTAGGGAGTCATGTTTTTTATTTTAGCGCACATGCTAAGATTGTCGTTGATCTTACTTCTTAAAAGGAGTTGTTTGGTTATGAGCAGAAGACGTAGCGTTATGTCGTATCAGTTTAAAGAAGAGCTAGCAAAAGAGCTTGGCTTTTATGATACCGTTCAACAGGAAGGTTGGGGCGGAATTCGCTCCAAAGACGCTGGAAACATGGTCAAGCGAGCAATTGAGATCGCAGAGAACCAATTAGTTAATCAACAACAATCAAAATAAGAAGACAACGACAGCCGGAGCCTATTGCTTCGGCTTTTATTTTGTTAGCTATGTTTTTTATGTATGAAGTTGTAGTTGCGGTGGTATGTTGGTTAAACTAGTGATAAAATAACGTAAGCAAATGGATAGTATAGAAGGTGACGAAGGTGAAATGTTCAGTTAAAGCTCCTGCTAAAATTAATTTATCGTTAGATGCAATCAGGAAAAGAGAAGACGGTTATCATGAAGTCGAAATGATTATGACAACAGTTGATTTGGCTGATCGGATCGATTTAACTTCTACAGAGGACGGAAAAATTAACGTAGAGGTTTCAGAAGGATTTGTACCAAGTGATCAACGCAATTTAGCGTATCAGGCAGCAGCTCTTTTAAAAGAAAAGTACCAAGTGAAGCAAGGTGTCTCTATTTATATTACGAAACGCATCCCTGTTGCAGCAGGTCTTGCTGGTGGAAGCAGCGATGCGGCAGCTACTTTAAAGGGGTTAAATACACTTTGGTCACTGGGACTCAGTATGGATGAGTTAGCGACACTAGGAGCAGAGATTGGCTCAGATGTCTCTTTTTGTGTGTACGGAGGAACAGCTTTAGCCACAGGGCGGGGAGAAATTATTAAACATATTGATTCCCCTCCTCCTTGTTGGGTCATCTTAGCTAAGCCACCGATGGGGGTTTCAACCGCTGATGTGTATAAACGGTTAAAGGTCGATCAAATTGAACATGCTAATACGGAAAAAATGATTGAAGCAATCAAGCAGCAAGACTTCAACGCAATCTGTGCGAATCTACATAATGTTCTTGAGACAGTGACCTTGGACTTGCATCCGGATGTTCGCCATATCAAAGAACAAATGCAACGATTCGGGGCTAATGGTGTTTTAATGAGCGGCAGTGGACCAACAGTGTTCGGCCTTGTGCAAAAACAATCTAGGTTACACCGTGTCTATAATGGGTTGCGTGGATTCTGCACTGATGTTTATGCTGTAAGGTTAATTCGTTCGTAGTAAGCTTGCTTAAAACCGTATAAAAATGTTATATTTAGTTAAAATATTCGGTTTTGGTGGGGGTAGTATGAAAAAAATTAAACGCAGTGGACGGCTTGTTGATATGACTTATTACTTGCTTCAACATCCGCATGAAGTCATTTCGCTCACGTATTTCTCTGAACGTTACCAATCGGCGAAATCTTCTATTAGTGAAGACTTAGTCATTGTTAAAGAGATCTTTGAGCAAGTAGGGTATGGAACACTTTTAACCATTTCGGGAGCTAGTGGCGGCGTAAAGTACATGCCGAAAGTCGGCAAAGAAGAAGCGAGTGAGCTGATTCATAAGTTAATTGATCAATTAGCTGTTCCAGAAAGGATTTTACCAGGTGGCTACCTGTATATGATGGACCTCTTAGGGAGTCCGCGTTTTATTCAGGAAGTTGGTAGGTTGTTTGCTTCGGTATTGGCCCATAAGAATATTGATGCCGTCATGACGGTGGCGACAAAGGGTATTCCTCTTGCTTATGCAGTGGCACAGTACTTAGACGTCCCAGTTAGTATTGTTCGACGAGACCATCGTGTTACAGAAGGTTCGATGGTAAGTATTAATTATGTCTCTGGATCATCTAAACGGATTCAGACGATGACTTTAGCTAGAAGAAGCCTAGCCCCAGGATCTCGAGTCTTTATTGTGGATGATTTTATGAAGGCTGGTGGAACGATACGTGGTATGATGGATTTGTTAGAAGAGTTCCAAGCTGAACTAGTAGGGATCGGTGTATTAGTCGAATCGGTGGGTGTTGAAGAACGTCTAGTTGATGAATATATGTCGGTCACTCGCGTGTCTGAAGTCAATGTACGTGAGAAATCCATTACAGTAGAACCGGGAAATATATTAGAAAAACTTGTACCGATTGCGGAGGAGGATTTATGATGAAAGTAGTTCACACAAATAGTGCACCAGATGCGATTGGACCTTATTCACAAGGGATTATTGTAAATAATATGTTTTACAGCTCAGGTCAAATCCCATTAACGGCAAGTGGAGATCTTATTAATGGCACGGTTGAAGAACAAACACATCAAGTGTTTAGTAACTTAAAAGCTGTCTTAGCTGAAGCTGGAGCTTCTCTAGACTCTGTTGTAAAAGCAATGGTCTTTATTAAGGATATGAATGACTTCCCTCGTATTAACGAAGTGTACGGTGAGTATTTTGATACACACAAGCCTGCACGCTCATGTGTTGAAGTGGCTCGTTTACCAAAGGATGTACTTGTTGAAATTGAAGTCATTGCTCTAGTGAAATAAATGATTAAATTAAAAAGACTTAGCCAATGCGCTAAGTCTTTTTAATTTTGTCACATTTAAATAGAAAAAAGATTGTAAATTTTCTATTTAAAAGAAGGGATTCAATCTTTTTAATCGAATTTATATAGCATGAATTATCTACTTAATTAGGTGGTGACAACATGCAGGTGACAGACGTGAGATTAAGACGAGTCAATACAGAAGGTAGAATGCGTGCGATCGCATCCATTACATTTGATCATGAGTTTGTTGTTCATGACATTCGTGTGATTGACGGAAACAATGGTTTATTTGTAGCGATGCCGAGTAAACGTACGCCAGATGGAGAATTTAGAGACATTGCACATCCTATTTCTTCTCGCACTCGTGACAAAATTCAGTCAGCCGTCCTTACCGAATATGAACGTGCTGGTGAGTTAGAGGGCGTAGAGTACGAGGAAGCAGGGGCGTCTTAAAGAATGAAGACCTATCTAAAAAAGGTAGGTCTTTTTTTGTTGTGAAAATAGTTTTTTTATGATTGGTATTGACTTCAAACTCCGACACATTTTGTCAAATATAAGAACGACCTGCCCTAAAAGTTGCATGAGATGACATGTAATCGATGAGACATCTAACGAACAGTCCTTGAAAAGACAAGCGTTTTAGGATATATTCGTAATGGAAAAAGGAACATCTGGAGGGAAATCATGAGTAGTCGTTTTGCCGTTATTTTAGCAGCTGGGCAAGGAACGAGAATGAAGTCTAAGCTATATAAAGTATTACATCCAGTTAATGGGAAACCAATGGTTCAACATGTCGTTGATCAAGTCTTAGCACTTGGCTTTGAAGAAACCGTTACAATTGTTGGGCACGGAGCAGAGGTTGTACAAACTCAACTTGGCGATCAAGTAAAGTATGCGACTCAGCTAGAACAATTAGGGACAGGTCATGCTGTGATGCAAGCAGAGGGTATTCTTGCAGGTAAGCAAGGTGTCACAGTTGTTTTATGTGGAGATACACCATTACTGACAGCAGATACGATCGAAAAGCTATTGGCTCATCATGAACAAGAAGGAGCTAAAGCGACAATCTTAACTGCTGAGTCACAGGACCCAACAGGGTATGGTCGAATTATTCGTAACAACGAAGGGCTTGTTGAACGAATTGTTGAGCATAAGGACGCAACAGCAGAAGAGAAGCGTCTAACAGAAATTAACACAGGAACTTATTGTTTTGATAATGAAGCGCTATTTGCTTCGTTAAAGAATGTTGGAAATGACAATGTTCAAGGTGAGTATTACTTACCAGACGTCATTGAGATTTTACAACAGAGTGGCGAAGTGGTCGCTGCTTACCAAACGACTTCATTTAATGAAACTCTAGGTGTGAATGATCGAGTGGCTCTTGCACAAGCGGAGCAGTTCATGAAACAACGCACAAATGAACATTGGATGCGTCAAGGTGTGTCAATTATTGATCCGTCTAACACGTACATTTCAACGGATGCTGAAATTGGACCAGATACAGTGATTTACCCTGGAACGATCATACAAGGAAAAACGAAAATCGGTACAGAATGTTTCATTGGCCCGCACTCTGAAATAAAAGATAGTTCGATTGGGAACGAAACGAGTATTCGTCAATCAGTGATCCATGATAGTGAGATTGGCTGCGAGGTAACGATCGGACCATTTGCTCATATACGTCCTAAAACAAAAATTGGTAACGAAGTACGTATTGGCAATTTTGTTGAAGTAAAGAAATCGACATTAGGAGATCGTAGTAAAGCTTCGCATCTTAGTTATATTGGGGATGCTGAGGTTGGTGCTGATGTGAACTTCAGTTGTGGTGCTGTAACGGTTAACTATGATGGCAAAAATAAATTCTTAACGAAAATTGAAGATGGGGCATTTATTGGTTGTAATGCTAATTTAATTGCACCTGTTACTGTAGGGAAGAAAGCATTAGTGGCTGCGGGTTCGACCATTACAGAGGATGTACCTGGTGAGGCGTTATCGATTGCGCGTGCTCGTCAAACGAATAAAGAGGGTTACCAAAAGAAATAAGCAAGTGTATGCGAGCAATGAATCAATGAGTAACGTGTTGATCTAATTTCAGGAGGGTATAAATAATGGCTAAATATGGTGATCCAAGTTTAAAGGTATTTACATTGAATTCGAATAAAGACTTAGCGCATGAAATCACAGAACATATTGGGGTTCCTATGGGCAAGAGTTCCGTTACTCGCTTTAGCGATGGCGAAGTTCAAATTAACATTGAGGAAAGCATCCGTGGTTGTGATGTGTACTTAATTCAATCAACTTCTGCTCCTGCAAATGAGCATATTATGGAGCTTCTTATTATGATCGATGCTCTTAAACGTGCCTCCGCTAAAACCATTAATATCGTCATTCCTTATTATGGATATGCCCGTCAAGATCGTAAGGCGCGCGCGCGTGAACCGATCACAGCGAAACTTGTCGCAAACCTACTTGAGAAAGCAGGTGCTACACGTGTGTTAACACTTGACTTACACGCATCACAAATTCAAGGATTCTTCGATATTCCAGTCGACCAACTTATGGGTGTACCAATTTTAGCGAATTATTTTGAAGAGAAGCAATTAGATAATTTAGTGATTGTTTCACCTGATCACGGTGGAGTTGTACGTGCACGTAAGATGGCTGACCGTCTAAAAGCAACGATTGCGATTATTGATAAACGTCGACCTAAGCCGAATGTAGCCGAAGTCATGAACATCGTTGGTAACATTGAAGGTAAAACAGCAATCATCATTGACGATATTATTGATACAGCTGGTACGATTACACTTGCGGCCAATGCATTAGTGGAGCATGGAGCTAAGGAAGTATATGCTTGCTGTACACATCCAGTATTATCTGGCCCGGCAATTGAGCGTATTAATAATTCAAATATTAAAGAATTAGTCGTTACAAACACAATTCCTTTAGAAAAAGATAAACAAATTGACAAAATTACGCCGTTATCGATTGCGCCGCTAATGGCAGAAGCAATCATTCGTGTGCATGAGCACGCATCTGTTAGTAAGTTATTTGATTGAGTTGTCGATTTAGACGATTGCGCGATAGATAGTGAATAAAGTTTTTTAGGTGATTTTTGCACTGAATTTTTAGAAAGTTGTTTCAAACTAGGTTAATTAGGGAACACAAGATATAGAGCAATGGAATCTAATTAGAGGTGATAAAAAATGGCAATAACTTTACAAGCTAATCCACGTACAGATCTAACAGGTTCTGCAACAAGACAAATTAGAAAAGATGGACATGTGCCAGGAATTTTATACGGCAACAAAATTAATAGTAAGCCTGTTTCTGTAGACGGTGTAGAGTTTTTAAAAACGGTTCGAGAAGTAGGTAAGAATGGATTATTTTCTTTAAATGTTGATGGCAAGAAACATCAAGTAATGGTTCATGACTTACAAGTTGACCCACTTAAAAACGAATACGTGCATGTTGATTTCTTTGAAGTTGATATGAAGTCAGAAATCGATGCGGATGTTCCTGTTCGATTAACGGGGGAATCAGTTGGAGCTAAAGAAGGTGGCGTGTTAACACACCTAATGTATGAGGTTTCAGTTAAATCTCTACCAGCTGACATCCCTGAGGAAATTGAACTTGATGTTTCTGAATTGCAGATTGGAGATTCTATTCAAATTTCTGAACTAAGAAATAAGCTTTCTGTCGAGATTAATAACGAAGATGAAGAGACGATTGTAACGGTTCAACCACCAACAGTGGCTGAAGAGCCTGAAGACGAAGAGTCTGAAGATGTTGAACCCGAAGTAATTGGCGAATCAAATAAAGAATAGTACTTGTTTAAGAAACTGAGAAGGTATAACCATATGGTTATACCTTTTTAGGGCGTTTCTATAGACTAGGAAGGTGGAGAGAGCGTGAAAGTAGTTGTTGGACTAGGGAATCCAGGTGCTAAGTATGCCGGAACTCGCCATAATATTGGATTTGATATCATTGATTATTGCGCTAAGGAACTAGGAGTAGAACTAAATCAATCTAAATTTAAAGGGATATTTGGTATAAAGATCATCAATGGAGAAAAAGTTTTTTTTCTAAAGCCACTTACGTATATGAACCTCTCAGGAGAGTCAGTTCGACCTTTATTAGATTATTATCAAATTGGTATTGATGATTTAGTTGTCATTTATGACGATCTTGATTTACCAACCGGGAAAATTCGTTTGCGTGAAAAAGGGAGTGCAGGTGGTCATAATGGTATTAAGTCATTGATACAGCATTTAGGTACAGAAAAATTCAAGCGAATTCGTGTCGGGGTTGATCGCCCGAAAGATGGTGAGCCGATTGTGAATTATGTGCTTGGAACGTATCGCCCTGATGAACGTCAAGCTATGAGTGAGTCGATTATTCAAGCATCTAAAGCAATCGAAGCATGGACAGATAAGTCATTTTTAGAAGTGATGAATCAATTCAACTAATTATTTTGTGCATAGCACGCCTTACATGTGATCATACTGTTTGTATATTAAACAGTTTCACATAAGGAGGACTATGGATGACGATTCACTATAAGTGTCGCCACTGTCAAACAAAAGTAGGTCAGATTAGTGAATACTCTAACGCTGCAACATTAGGTTTTCATACATTAACATCCGAGGAACGTCAAGAATTTTTGAAGTATGAAAATAACGGAGATATTCATGTTCAAGTCGTTTGTGAAGATTGTGAAGAAGCGTTGATGAGAAATCCTATTTTCTACGAGTTAGATACGTTTATTCAGTAAATAGAACAGGAAGTGCTTTGGTGCTTGAGCCAAAGCGTTTTTTCTGTTTTGAAATTAATAAATGGGCAGGGAAGAGAAAAGCAAAGTCGAACTAGTGTAGAGAGAGCTTTGAAATATATCGTTGGTTATTTATATTTATTTATTATCTTTTCTTTATAGAAGTTGATTAGTATTGATGCATATAATAAAAAGTAGCATAAAGCAAGATAGATTAGGCGCTTTATAACAGGGGGAACGGCATGTTAGGATTACAAAATTACTTTCTTGCGAATGACGAGGTTAAAGCGGTTTCAACGGCTGTAGAAGCTGGGATGAGAGAACAATTACTTTCTGGTTTAACGGGGTCAGGACGCACGCTCTTAATGGCCTCACTTTATAAAGAGACAAAACGAACACAAGTAGTCATTACACATAATTTATTTCAAGCCCAAAAGATCTATAATGATTTAATCGATTTAGTAGGGGATGAGAGTGTACACCTCTATCCAGTAAATGAGTTGATTTCCTCGGAAATTGCGATTGCTAGCCCGGAGATGAAATCACAACGACTAGAAGTTCTTAATAAGTTAGTTCATGACTTTAAAGGAATCGTCATTGTACCTCTAGCTGGGGTGAGACGTCTTCTTCCACCGAAACATCTTTGGAAAGAGAGTCAATGGACGGTTACTGTTGGTACAGATATTGGCGAGATCCACCATATGATGAATCAGTTAGTGATGATGGGGTTTGTGCGAGTTGATATGGTTTCTTCACCTGGAGAATTTAGTGTTCGTGGTGGGATCATTGACGTGTATCCATTAACAGAGAGAAATCCAATTCGTATTGAATTATTTGATACAGAGATCGATTCAATTCGTACCTTCGCTATTGAAACACAGCGTTCGGTTCAAGAGTTAAAAGAGATCATCATTGGTCCTGCTGAAGAAGTCATTTTGTTAGAGCGGCACTACGAGCATGCTGCCAATCGTTTAACCGAGCAGTTATCAGCCACACTGAAAAAAGTAAAAGCAAAGCAAACGAAAGAAAAGCTATCTCAAAATATCTCCTATGAAATTGGCCAGTTGAAACAGAAAACGAGCTTCCAAGGGATGTACAAGTACATGTCTTTTTACTACGAAATGAAAAGCTCAATTTTATCATACTTACCGGACGATGCACTTATTATCATTGATGAGATGAGTCGAGTGAAAGAGATGGCCGATAACCTCGAGAAAGAAGAAGCTGAGTGGAGTATTGCTTTACTTGGGCAAGGTGAAACTGTTCATGACGTGACGATGGCGCTTGATCCAATTGAATCTTTGAAGCAATCCTCTCATTCGTTAATTTATTTATCGTTATTTTTAAAACATGTGCCCTCTACTAAACCTGAAAATGTTGTGAATTTCACTTGTAAATCAATGCAAAACTTTCATGGACAAATGCAATTGCTTCAATCCGAAGTGAAACGTTGGGAAAAAGCAGGTTATGCAGTTGTTTTTGTTTCAGGATCAAAAGATAGGGCTTCAAGACTGGCCTTAAATCTTGATGAAGAGGGAATTGACGCTCATATTGTTGAGCGGGCAACAGAGTTAACTGAGAATACCGTTCATCTTATGGTCGGTCAGCTTAATAGTGGATTTGAATTACCTGCACATAAACTAGTCGTGATTACTGAAGAGGAAGTGTACGCAAAGCAACAAAAACGCGTCCAGCGAAATAAACAAAAGCTTTCAAATGCAGAGCGAATCAAAAGTTACTCCGAACTAAAGGTCGGGGATCTTGTTGTTCACACAAACCACGGTATCGGAAAGTATCTAGGAGTAGAAACTCTTGAAATTAACGGACTGCACAAAGACTATCTCCATTTGCGCTATGCAGGTGATGATAAGTTATATGTGCCCGTTGAGCAAATTGATCAAGTCCAAAAATACGTAGGGTCAGAAGAAAAAGATCCTAAAATTTATGCACTTGGTGGAAGTGATTGGAAAAAAGTTAAGAAGCGTGTTCAATCATCGGTGGAAGATATTGCAGATGATTTGATCAAGCTATACGCGGAACGAGAGGCAAGCAAAGGTTTCGCCTACTCAACAGATGGCTCCGAACAAGCTGACTTTGAGGCAACTTTCCCTTATCAAGAAACCGAAGATCAATTACGTGCTATTGAAGAGATTAAAGAAGATATGGAGAAAGAAAGACCGATGGACCGTCTTCTTTGTGGGGATGTTGGTTATGGAAAAACAGAAGTGGCGATTCGTGCAGCATTTAAAGCAATCATGAATGGAAAGCAAGTCGCTATTCTAGTCCCGACCACGATATTGGCACAGCAACATTACGAAACGATCAAGGAACGCTTCTCTGAGTTTCCGATTAACATTGGAGTCCTTAGTCGATTCCGATCAAGAAAGGAACAAAATGAGACGTTAAAAGGTCTGAAGGCTGGATCAGTCGACCTGGTTGTTGGGACGCACCGTCTGTTATCTAAGGACTTAACCTTTATAGACCTTGGGTTATTAATTGTTGATGAGGAACAACGCTTTGGTGTTACGCATAAAGAGAAAATTAAACAACTAAAAGCCAATATTGATGTGCTTACATTAACAGCTACACCAATTCCGCGAACGCTTCACATGTCGATGCTGGGTGTACGTGACTTATCTGTCATTGAGACGCCACCAGAGAACCGTTTTCCTGTGCAAACATACGTCGTTGAGTATAATGCCTCACTCGTTCGTGAAGCGATTGAGCGCGAGTTAACTCGTGGGGGACAAGTGTACTTCCTTTATAATCGTGTAGAAGACATTGAGCGAATGACAGCAGAAATCTCGATGCTTGTACCAGATGCCAAGGTCGCATTTGCGCACGGACAGATGAATGAGCGGGAACTCGAATCAATTATGCTCGATTTTCTTGAAGGTAACAGCGATGTGTTAGTAACCACAACAATTATCGAAACGGGCGTAGACATTCCAAATGTCAACACGTTAATTATTAATAATGCTGATAAGATGGGGTTGTCGCAGTTGTATCAAATTAGAGGTCGTGTAGGACGTTCTAATCGAGTAGCTTATGCGTACTTCACATATCAGCGAGACAAGGTGCTGACAGAAGTTGCAGAGAAACGGTTGCAAGCGATTAAGGAGTTTACAGAGCTTGGCTCAGGATTTAAGATTGCGATGCGTGACTTGACGATTCGCGGAGCGGGGAATTTGTTGGGGGCTCAACAACATGGATTCATTGAGTCGGTTGGTTTTGATCTCTACTCACAAATGTTGAAAGAAGCCATTGAGGAACGTAAAGGTGATCAATCAAAAGAGCCGACGTTTAATGTGGAGCTCGATGTGAAGATTGATGCGTATATTCCAGAATCGTATATTCAAGATGCAAAGCAAAAGATTGAGATGTATAAACGTTTTAAAGGGATTGAGACATTAGAAGAGTTAGCTGACCTTAAAGACGAGATGTTTGACCGTTTCGGAGAATATCCGAAACAAGTCGAGTATCTTTTGCGTTTAACAGAGATCAAGCTTCGCTCAAATCAAGAACGTATTGAGTCGGTAGTGGAAGTGAAAAACCAAGTAGAGATCTTGCTGTCAAAAGAGACCTCCACCCAAATGGATGGAGCCATGTTATTTGAAGTGGCCCATACGTTAGGACGTGATGTTTCCCTAGGGACAGCAGGAGATAAAATTAAGTTCGTCATTAAAACAAAGAGTCTACATGATGATGAACTGCTAACGATTATCGAAACAATTGCAACAAGCATTCCTAAAAGTCGTAAACAAACAACCGGTCATACGTTGTAATATAACTGCCGAGTCCCCTTTTTTTATTCATGTAGATGTAGGTTGCTAAGCCAAACAAATTGATGAAATGGTGAATAGTTCTTTTTATTAAACGGATAATAGAGGTATGAAGCGATTGACCAATCATGATTATGTTGGTACACCAAGACTATTACACCTTTAGAAAGTGGGGCACAACAGCATGAAAGCAACTGGCATAGTACGACGTATTGATGACTTAGGACGTGTCGTTATCCCGAAAGAAATTCGCAGAACTCTTCGCATACGTGAAGGCGACCCTTTAGAAATTTTTGTTGATCGTGATGGGGAAGTGATCTTAAAGAAATACTCGCCGATCTCAGAACTTGGCGACTTTGCAAAAGAGTATGCTGAGGCATTATATGATAGCTTAAATCACAATGTATTAATTGCTGATCGTGATACATTTATCGCGGTAGCAGGAGCATCCAAAAAAGAATTTCAAAATAAAGCAATTGGTGAGGTAGTTGAATCAGCTTTGGAGGAACGTAAGTCCAAGGTTGAAACGAATGCGGGTGAATATAACTTAGTTGGTGACCATACGGGTGAATTAAAAGGGTATGTGATTGCGCCGATTATCGCAAATGGCGATCCAATAGGAGCTGTTATTATCTTTAGTAAAGAACAAAGTTTAAGTGGTTCACTCGAGCAAAAGCTTGCTGAAACAGCGGCTAGTTTCCTAGCTCGTCAAATGGAACATTAATACGAAAGCTTGTCTCTAAAAAATGGAGACAAGCTTTTTATCTGTACCAAACAGCGATGCATGGTTGGTAACTTGGCGAATGATGACAATTTCAGTATGATAAGAGAAGGTTTATACATAGAGGGGGATGCTTTTTTTTGCAAGAGAGTAAAGGTCGTCAACTTATGAAGGGGGCAATCGCTGTTAGTGCAGCTGCATTATTTGCGAAAGTGTTAAGTGCAGCGTATCGAATCCCATATCAAAATATCGCTGGGGATGTTGGGTTTTATGTATACCAACAGTTGTATCCATTCTACGGATTTGTCATGTTGGTGTCGATGTATGGGTTTCCTGTCGTTCTTTCAAAACATATTGCCGAGCAAGAGGCAAAGGCACGTTACGATCAGGCTAGGTTAACGATGGCTGTTTCATTTTATAGTTTATTTATTCTTGCGGCACTCTTGTGGGGGAGCTTGCATCTGACTGCACCACTTGTGGCTATGGCGATGGGAGATATCAATTTAGTCGCTCCGATCCGTGCAGTCGCCTTAACGTTTTGGCTTATGCCCTTTTTGAGTATAGGGAGAGGGTATCATCAAGCAAAACAACGACTTACTCCAACGGCAATTTCACATATAAGTGAGCAATTTGTTCGTGTGACAATGATCCTTGTATTTGTTGTTATGATCGTAGGTCAAACGGGCAGTCCGTACGACGTGGCGATTGGGGCGATTTACGGATCACTTATAGGTGGTATAACGGGCGTTGTGGTATTGATTTTCTTATCAAGAGGTGTTTCTTGGCAAGAGTGGTTCAAAGTCCGTGGTGCGTCTTTTAGGGACATCTGGCGTATTCATTCAATTCTTATTAAACAAGGGATTTTTGTGTGTATCAGTGCACTTCTCTTTATTTTTTTCCAATTTATCGATGCCTTTACAGTTGTTCCATCGCTTGCAGGGTATGGGTTGCGAGATGTGCAGGCATTTACCGAAAAAGGAATTTATGATCGGGGACAACCGTTGTTACAGTTAGGGACGATTGTTACAACGACATTTTCTTTAACCCTTGTTCCTCTTTTAGCTAAATCGTTATCAACGGGGGAGAAAGGCAAAGCTCGATTATACCAAGATGTCGCTTTGAGATTAACGATTCTTATTGGTGGAGCAGCATCGGTTGGTTTAATAAGCATTATTCAACCGACGAATATGATGCTGTATGGTAGCGTTGATGGTTCTTTTGTTTTGGCGGTGCTATCTTTAGCGATATTTTTTAGTTCTCTTTATTTAATAACTTCGGCTATTTTGCAAGGGTATGGTCGCGTGCATGTTCCTGCACATGTGATGGCGCTTGGAATTGTGGTAAAACTGTGTTTGAACCTTTTATTGATCCCGTTTATTGGTACGTTAGGGGCTGCACTAGCTACGGTACTAGCCACCGCGCTAATGGCTAGTATACAGTTGATCGCTTTAAAAAAGTTACAGCGCGGGCTCATTGCTGATCGATCATTTTATTACTGGACTCTTGCAACTTTTACTCTTCTGGCTCTCTGTACGGTTAGCTGGCAAATAGGCTTACAACTCGTTCTTCCTTTTGATGGAAGCCGTTATGTGGCAAGTATTACTGCACTGTCTACCGTATCGGTTGGTGGAATAGTTATGGTTGCATGTTTTATTTATTGGCCATTTATGACAAATCATGAATGGGAGACGGTCCCGAAACTAAATAAATTGCGCAATGTATTGCGTAGAAAGTAAGAGGTGTACATCATGAAGAAAATTCATGTGATTGGGTTAGGTGCAGGAGATCTAGAGCAATTACCACTAGGAATGTATAAGCACTTAAAACAAAGCGATGCATTGTATGTGCGAACAGCAGATCATCCGGTATTAACAAGCTTAGAAGCTGAGGGAGTAACGTTTCAGTCATTTGATGATGTTTATGAAAAGCATGATCAGTTTGAGCAAGTATACGAAGAAATCGTAAACCAATTAATCTCACGTGCGAAGTCTACATCGATTACTTACGCGGTTCCTGGACATCCATTTGTTGCAGAACGTACGGTGCAGTTATTACTAGAAGCCGCAGAGGGGCACGATATAGAGCTACAGTTCCTAGGAGGACAAAGTTTTCTTGATCCTATGTACAACGCCTTAAAAATTGATCCGATCGAAGGTTTACAAGTGGTAGACGGCACATCGCTCAACCGAGATGAACTTCAAATTACGCACCATATCATTATTGTTCAAGTATATGATGCAATGATTGCCTCAGATGTAAAGCTGACGTTAATGGAGAGATTGCCAGATGATTATGAAGTAACTGTGGCAACCTCTGTGGGGTCTGCTGCTGAACAATTAACACGTGTGCCGCTCTATGAGTTAGACCGCGTAACGACGTTAAATAATCTGACGGCTGTGTACGTTCCGCCAGTGAAGGAAGAGGAATTGCTAACAGGTGAATTCACAAAACTTCGTCAAGTAATTGCGACATTAAGAGGTCCAGATGGTTGCCCTTGGGACCGGGAACAGACCCATCAATCGCTTAAGAAGTATTTAGTGGAAGAAACATATGAAGTGCTAGAAGCCATTGATGAAGAGGATGATGATCACCTCATCGAAGAGCTTGGCGATGTGTTATTGCAAGTCATGTTGCATGCACAAATCGGTGAAGATGAAGGTTGGTTTACGATTCAAGATGTTGTAAAGTCGGTCTCAGAAAAAATGATTAGACGACACCCGCATGTATTTGGAGACAAAACAGTTGCTCATGCAGGAGAAGTGGTAGATAATTGGAATCAAATCAAACTAGCTGAAAAAAGCCATGAAAATCGAGAGTTTATTTTGGATGGAATTCCAAAAGATCTACCTACATTGATGGTGGCAGAGAAGCTGCAGAAAAAAGCGGCGAAGGTCGGTTTTGATTGGGACGAAGTTGAACCGATTTGGAGTAAATTATTTGAAGAGATAGATGAATTTAAGCAAGAAATTGAGAATGGAAATAAGGATAAGATGGTGCGAGAGCTAGGAGATATCATCTTTGTCCTAGTGAACTTAGCTCGTTTTTATAAAGTTGATCCAGAAGATGCTCTTCGAAAAACGAATGCGAAGTTTAAAAATCGTTTTACTGAGATGGAAAAACGTGTGAGGACTGCGAGAAAGAGTATGAATGAACTTTCACTTGAAGAGCTCGATCAATTGTGGGAAGAGGCAAAAGAAAATTTTGAATAAAGGGTGAGTGTAGAACATGAGATTAGATAAATTCTTAAAAGTATCTAGGTTAATTAAACGCCGAACATTAGCTAAAGAGGTATGTGATCAAGGAAGAATTACGATTAATGGCCAATCCGCTAAGGCTGGTTCTAATGTAAAGGCGGGCGATGAACTCGTCGTGCGCTTTGGACAAAAGCTTGTGACCGTTGAAATTAATGAAGTCAAAGAGACTAGCCGTAAAGAAGAAGCTGGCACTATGTATACCATTGTCAAAGAAGAATCTTTAAACAATCAGTAAAGATTCTATTATTATAAAGTAGAGCAAGCTCCATTGATTTGGAGCTTGTTCTATTTTTTTTTGCCCCTTCATAGACTGATGGTAAAGAATAGAGAGGGGAAGATACGATGACAGATCAATATGAATTCGGTACTCAGATGGGACGAGAACGAAAAAGTAATGACCATGATGTGACGTTACGAGGTAGAAAACAATTAGATATAACAGGTGTAAAGCAGGTGGAGAGCTTTGATAATGAGGAGTTTTTGCTCGAGACAGTGATGGGTTTTTTATCGGTGAGGGGGCGTAACCTACACATGAAAAACTTAAACGTCGAGATGGGACTTGTTTCAATTGAAGGGAAAATTGACGACTTTGTCTACCTTGACCAAAGCCAGCAAGATAAATCTAAAGGGTTCTTTGGGAAGCTATTCAAGTGAGCTTAACGGTACAATTTTATACAATGATATCAATGGCTGTGGTGGGCGTATGGCTCGGTGCAGCGATTGATACATATGGCCGTTTCGTAAGGCAAAGACGTTCCTTCCATTGGTTAACCGCCTGTCAAGATGTCTTATTCTGGTTGATTCAAGGTCTAGTTGTATTCTACGTATTATTGGAATCAAATTACGGTGAAGTTCGTCTGTATGTATTTTTGGCGATTTTATTAGGGTATGCTTGTTACAAGGCATTATTTGAAGAGGTTTACAAACGTCTATTAGAGGGAATTATTCGAATTATCATTAGAATTTACCAAATGGTTACAAGATTGTTCACCGTAATGATCATCCTTCCTGTCAAGTACGTATTGAAACTACTGTACTCCTTAGGTATGATGATAGTAACAGTTACTCTATCAATCTTGTTATTTATGATTCGTATTGTATTCAAACCACTGGGTTGGATATTGACTTGGCTATATAAAGTAACAAAGTTAGAGAAAGCTTGGAAGAAATTTTTACCTTTTTATTTGAAAATAAAGGGTTTTATACAAGACTTGAGGAAAAAGAAAGAGTGAGGAGGGGATAAAAATGGTCAAGAAGCAGTCTTCAACCGTACGAGAAATGGATTCTAAATACATTCGAGAGCGAGAAGAAGAGTTAAAATTCGAAGCAAAGAAGCGTCGAGGTTTGGTTCGTCGCCTGAGTGTATTAGGGGCTTTGGCATTCATTTTTCTATGTGTTGCATCTGTTACATTTTATGCCCAAGCATCGTCGATTAGTGAAAAACAAACAGAAAAAGTAGCCTTAGAGCAAGAGCTTAAGATATTAGAGACAGAGGAGCAACGTTTAGAGCAAGAGATTATTAATTACAATGATCTAGATTACATTGCTGAGATCGCTAGGAGAGACTATTATTTGTCCAAGCCTGGTGAAACATTGTTCAAATTACCTGGCTCAGCGTCTAATTGACACATTTTTTTTCAATCGGGTATAATATAAAAAACGAATAAACACAGATTTCTTAAGGAGGATCTATTTTTACATGTCAATCGAAGCAGGCAGCAAGTTGCAGGGTAAGGTTACAGGAATTACAAATTTTGGAGCTTTCGTTGAATTACCGGGTGGTTCTACTGGCCTTGTGCATATCAGTGAAGTTGCTGATAACTACGTAAAGGATATCAATGAGTTTTTAAAGGTTGGAGAAGAGGTTACGGTAAAGGTTGTAAATGTTGAGAAGGATGGAAAGATTGGTTTATCCATCCGTAAAGCAATAGACCGCCCAGAAGGTTCTGAAAGACCTGAAAGACCTGCGCGTCCAAGTCGTCCAAGCCATCAAGGACGTCCGAACCGTCCTCAAGGTGGTGGAAATCGTGGTCCGCGTCCTACTAGTAGACCTGCACCAACATTTGAAGATAAGGTGAGCCGTTTCTTGAAAGATAGTGAAGAGCGTTTAACTACATTAAAGCGTCAAACCGAGTCTAAACGTGGCGGTCGTGGCGCAAAACGTGGCTAACTTGCTGTCACCTCCTTCACACATATAAGCAAAAGGGTAAGCTGAGAGGCTTACCCTTTTCTATTTTAAAAACGAGCAAATATTTTTCTTGAAAAGTGTTGACTCATTTTGTAATAAGTTGTATAGTAATACTTGTCGTTGATGACACAAGACATGGCGGTGTAGCTCAGCTGGCTAGAGCGTACGGTTCATACCCGTGAGGTCGTGGGTTCGACTCCCTCCGCCGCTACCATGTATACATATTCAACCCAGATCATTTATTGATCTGGGTTTTTTGTTGTGCAAAAAGCTATTATGCTAAAGTGATGAATTTTAAACCTATAACTGTTCTGCAACTTTCTTCAGCATTTGAACAATTCTCCTATGATATATAAGTAAACCCCGCCCCTTTTTGCCTTTTATTGGATTTTCCCTTCTGATTAAGCCGA
Source organism: Bacillus sp. FJAT-45037 (assembly GCF_002797325.1). Classification (GTDB taxonomy): domain Bacteria; phylum Bacillota; class Bacilli; order Bacillales; family Bacillaceae_D; genus Alkalihalophilus. Next base: position 3,080,143 of record NZ_KZ454938.1, read on the forward strand.
AAGAAGTCGAACGAATCTTTCAAGTACGGGTGTGATTCTGACAAAAATTGAAAGGCTACTCTGCTTATAATGAAGCTACGATTCTAATATGGGTGGTGGATTAGATGATTAGGAAGGCGGCTAAAGAAATGGCAGAACCAACTCGAGGTGTGATCGTTTATGAAAAGGTGATCGGGTGGACGGGTGGAATAGCTACAAAAACAAGTAAGGCAACACAAACCATTTTTTATCAGTGGGGATTGCTCGTTGCAGTTGTTGGATTTTTATTAGGACGAGCAATGATTTTATCGGAACTAACACCTTTTGTTCTTCCTTTTTTAGCAGCGGTCTACATGTTAAAACGAGATAAAGCGGGTATTGCGGCACTTGCTTTAATGGCTGGAGCACTGACTAGTTATCATGGAGGTATTGCTTTTGTCATTGTTGCGATCTTCCTTTACGTACTACTCCAAAAAATAGTGGCAAAGTACTCATCAGATATGATCAAAGCTCTTCCGTACACGGTCTTTGTAGCAAGTATGATGGCGCGGCTTGGAATTGTCTTTATTCTTGAAGGCTCGATTTCAAATTATGCCCTAATGATGGCAACTGTTGAGGGTGGACTTAGCTTTATCTTAACGATGATCTTCTTACAAAGTGTTCCCCTCGTTACCTCTAGAAAAGTGAAGCAACCTTTGCGAAATGAGGAGATTGTTTGTTTAATTATTCTTTTAGCCTCTGTTATGACAGGGACAGTTGGATGGGTTATCTACGATGTAACGATTGAACATGTTCTTGCCCGGTATCTTGTTTTAATCTTTGCGTTTGTTGGTGGGGCAGCCATTGGTTCGACTGTCGGTGTTGTAACAGGTCTAATCTTAAGTTTAGCGAGTGTAGCTAGCCTTTATCAAATGAGCTTGTTAGCCTTTTCTGGCTTGTTAGGCGGCCTATTAAAAGATGGAAAAAAGATTGGTGTTGGTGTTGGTTTATTAGTCGGAACGTTATTAATTGGTCTTTATGGTGAGGGGGGAACCAATGTATCTGTTACGTTGTTAGAATCTCTAGCGGCGATTGCTATCTTTATGCTCACACCAAGAGGATTAATTGGGAAGTTGGCTAAGTATATACCAGGCACATCAGAGTATTCCAATGAACAGCAACAATACTTACGGAAGATCCGAGATGTTACAGCTGGAAGAGTGGAACAGTTCTCGACGTTGTTCCAAACTCTTTCACATAGTTTTCAAACGACACCAGAAACCAATTTTACAGAAGATGCAGAACGAGAAGTTGATTATTTTCTCAGTAATGTAACAGAAAAGACGTGCCAAACTTGTTTTAAAAAAGAAAAGTGTTGGGTTGCAAACTTCTCTAATACGTATGAGTCGATGCAACATCTTATGAAAGAAGTTGAAGAACATGGCGATGTGAGAAATCCAGCGCTAATGACGGATTGGAAAAAACAGTGTATGAAAGCGGAAAAAGTAGTTCAAGCAATCAAACATGAAAATGGCCATTATCAAGCCAACCAAAAATTAAAACGACAAGTTCTTGAAAGTCGCAAACTGGTTGCTGATCAATTGCTTGGTGTCTCTCGTGTAATGGGCGACTTTGCCAAAGAGATTCAAAAAGAAAAGCAAGCTCATCACCATCAAGAAGAACAGCTGCTAGAGGCACTACGCGGAGTAGGGCTTGAGGTGGGTCATATTGACATATTTAACCTTGAGAAAGGAAGCATAGAAATGGAGATGAGTATCTCCTTTGACCAAGGTCATGGACAAGCAGACAAGATTATTGCACCGATGCTTTCGGATTTAATGAAAGAAACGATCGTAGTGAAAAAGGAGGAGCCTTCTTATTATCCTAATGGCTACAGTCACATCTCATTTAGCTCAGCAAAGAAGTTTGTCATTAACACAGGGGTGGCGCATGTGGCAAAAGGGGGAGCCTTTGTATCTGGTGATAGTTATTCGACGATCGAACTTGGCGCAGGGAAGTTTGCAATAGCGATCAGTGATGGGATGGGCAACGGTGAGCGTGCTCATAGTGAAAGCAACGAGACACTTCAATTATTACAAAAAGTCTTGCAATCTGGTATTGAAGAAACGGTAGCGATAAAGTCGGTGAATTCTATTTTATCCCTAAGAACAACAGATGAAGTGTTCTCAACATTGGATTTGGCCATGGTCGATCTACAAGACGCAACGGCACGGTTTTTAAAAGTCGGATCAATCCCTAGCTTTATTAAACGGGGAGAGAAAGTCATTAAAGTAGAAGCGGGTAATTTACCTATGGGTATCATTCAAGAGTTTGATGTCGATGTAGTAACAGAGCAGTTAAAGCCAGGAGATCTAATCATCATGATGAGTGACGGTATCTTCGACGCACCTAAACATGTAGAAAATAAAGAAATGTGGATTCGTAGAGTAATTAATGAGTTAGAGACAACGGACCCGCAAGAAATAGCAGATGTTATTTTAGAAAAAGTCATTCGCTCTGGAGAGGGTTTCATTGAAGATGATATGACGGTTGTGGTCGCTGAAGTCAAAAGAAATACACCAAAGTGGGCAGCGATACCGTTGTATCGTTCATCTAAATTAGAAAAAAAGAGAGCCTAATAGAATAGGATCTTCAAAACATGGACAAAACGTGGGCGCATAAGGTATAAATTTCCTCTAGGTGGTGAATGATGCTAACATTCATACTACTTGGAGGGGATCAGTTTTGAGTAAAGGTACTTTAAAACAAATTTTATTATTAACAGATGGCCACTCAAATCAAGGTGAAGATCCAGTGGCAATTGCTGCACTGGCAAAAGAACAAGGCATTACTGTGAATGTCATCGGAGTAGTGGATGAGAATCATTTAAATAAACAGGGAATTGATGAAATTGAGGCGATTGCTCTTGCTGGTGGAGGAGTCAGTCAAATCGTCTATGCTAAACAATTAGCTAAAACGGTTCAAATGGTGACGAGAAAAGCCATGACACAAACGTTACATGGTGTCGTAAATAAAGAACTACAACAAATACTTGGAAAAGATCAAGAGATGGAAGATTTGTCTCCGGAAAAACGTGGGCAAGTGATGGAAGTTGTCGATGAGCTTGGTGAAACAATTCATTTAGATGTCCTTATTTTAGTCGATACAAGTGCAAGCATGAATAATAAACTACCTATGGTCCAAGAGGCATTAACGGACTTATCGATTAGCTTAACTTCGAGAATGGGAGAGAACCGGTTTGCTTTGTATGCATTTCCTGGGAAACGACGAGACGTGGACAGGTTGCTTGATTGGACACCGCTACTACAGTCACTTACAGGTGTTTTCCATAAATTATCTTCAGGCGGTATTACACCAACTGGACCTGCGTTACAAGCGGCGCTTCAAAAGTTCTCTAAAGGCAGTTCAAGAAGGAGTTTGATGGCTGGTGATGAAGAACAGCTATTCAGAGAGTCCGGCTTATAAGTTAGCCATTGGAACGAGAATTGTAGGGAAGTGGCATCAGGAGCGTTATAAGGTTGTTCGATCATTAGGGGCAGGGGCGACAGGGAAAGTGTACCTTGCTGAATCTGTTAATGGCTTTGTCGCACTTAAAGTTGGCGTTGATAATATGGCTATTACATCTGAAGTCAATGTATTGAAGCATTTCTCCAAGGTCCAAGGGCAAACGCTTGGGCCTTCTTTGTTAGATGTCGACGATGCGGTAATTGGAGGAGTCACTCTTCCATTTTATGCAATGGAGTATTTAGATGGAGTTGAGCTACTTTCTTTTTTGGAGAAGAAGGGATTTGTTTGGTTTGGAATTTTAATGATTCAATTGCTTGGAGATCTTGAAAAACTTCACCAGGCAGGTTGGGCCTTTGGTGATTTGAAGCCTGATAATCTATTAGTTGTTGGTCCCCCTGCTCGTATCCGTTGGTTAGATGTAGGGGGAACGACATTACTCGGTCGCTCAATTAAAGAGTATACAGAGTTTTATGATCGGGGCTATTGGGGATGCGGAACAAGGGTAGCTGAGCCGAGTTATGACCTATTTTCTGTCGCGATGATTATGATCAATTGTGCATACCCAAAGCGTTTTGATCGAAAAGGAGAGAAACCAATTCTCCAGCTAAAAGAAATGGTTGAACAAAAGCAGTACCTCGGTCCTTATAAACAGATCATACTAAAAGCGTTGCAAGGAAAATACAAAGAAGCAGCAGAGATGAGAAAAGAGCTAGTGCAGGCTGTCTCTAATGCATCGAGTTATGAAGTGAAAGAGATGAAGCCATCGCGTTCGTCCCGTCAGTCGCCAAGTAGAGAGAAGAAAAAATACAAGCAGAAAAAAACATCTTACTTTGTAGAATTCTTCCTTCTCGGCTCTTTTATTCTCTTGGCATATATCCTATACTTATTTGGACAAATGATGTAGGAGAATTCAAGAGGTTGGTAGAAACGGGGGCTAGTCATGAAGGCAGATCGAATGATGGATATATGCATGCTAGCAGGCGAAATTATGCTCACATATGGAGCTGAAACATATCGAGTAGAAGAGACGCTTGAGCGTATGGCGAAATCTGCTAATTTCAAAAATGTGCATAGCTTTGTGACAACGACCGGTATTTTTTTATCTTTTGATGTAGAAGGTAACGATGTGATGCAGATGATTCGTGTCGATGATCGGATGCAAGATTTAAATAAAGTGTCACTTGTCAATCAGGTCTCAAGAGAGTTTGTAAGTAAGGGAATAGACGGTGATGAGGCGTTTAGACAGTTAGAAGAAATCGCAAAAGCTCCTACGAATTATTCTGCATTGTTGCTACATATCGCCTCAGGTGTAGCAGGTGGGGCTTTTTCGTATTTGTTTGGCGGGAACTTATTTGACACCATTCCAGCCTTTTTTGCGGGATTTGCTGCAAGTTGGAGTGTTGTCACGTTACAAGAATACATGAAAGTGAAATTCTTTGCGGAGTTCATGGCTTCATTTTTAGGTGGAACCGTCGCCATTGTTCTTGTATTGCTCGGAATCGGAGATAACTTAGATCAAGTCATCATTGGAACGCTGATGCCACTTGTTCCAGGAGTTCCACTTACGAATGCTGTTCGAGATTTAATGTCTGGCGATTTAATCGCTGGTGTTAGTCGCGGGGCTGAAGCCGTCATTACAGCGTTATCAATTGCAACAGGCATTGCGCTCGCAATTGCTTTGTTTTTGTAAGGGGGAACGGATATGATTATTGAATTAATTTTTTGTTTTATGGCAACTGTTGCATTTGGTGTCATTTTTAATGTTCCATACCGTGTCATTTGGCTTGGTGGCTTAATCGGTTCTATTTCTTGGTTTATTTATTCGACGTTACCTAACTGGGATATATCAGTTATCTTTGCAACGGCGATCGCTGCATTCGTTAGTGCGACAATTTCTCATTTGTTAGCAAAAGGCTACAGGGTCCCTGTGACAACGTTTAGTATCCCAGGAATTATTCCGCTCGTACCAGGTAGTCGCGCCTATTTTACAATGTTAGCTTTTGTAGACGGGGATTATATTGAAGGGTTGCAGCTTGGAATTGAGACAATGCTGCAAGCTGGGGCTATTGCTGCAGGGCTTGTTTTTGCACTATCCATCTTCTCATTTGGAAAAGGAGGAATCGGGCAACGCTATGATGCAAGACGTTCATAAATTCATTAAGCGGCACTGTCTATTTGATAGAACTGACGTAGTTATTGTCGCCATCTCTGGTGGTCCCGATTCCGTAGCACTTCTTTCTTATTTACTAAAAATGCATGAAACATTTGGTATTAAGGTTGAAGCAGCACACGCGAACCATCAGCTTCGAGGACAAGAAGCTAACGATGATGAAACGTATGTACGACAGTTATGTAATGAGCACGGGGTCCATCTTCATCATACTCGCTTAAATGTGAAAGAGTATGCAAAGAATCATCAGCTGAATACACAGTCAGCCGCTAGTCAGCTGCGTTATAATTGGTTTGATCAGCTGTTAAAAGAGAGTGAGGGACGAGCGGTAGTTGCAACAGGTCACCATGGCGATGATCAAACAGAAACCATTCTAATGACTTTAGTTCGCGGAGTAACCCCGCTGACAGAGACAGGGATTCAAGCAAAGCGCACTTTGCAACATGGGGACATCGTTCGGCCTTTTTTAGGAATAACAAAAGCCCAAATCGAGCATTATTGTAATAAGGAATCTTTGTCACCTAGGCACGATTCAAGCAACGAGTCGATGAAATATACAAGAAATCGATTTAGGCAACATGTCATGCCATTTGTTAAAGAAGAAAATCCAGTCATTCATGAGCACATGCAACGTTATCAAGAATGGCAACGGGACGACCAGAAATTCTTAGAAGAATTAGCAAGAGAAGCTCTCGACACAATCATCACCCGAAAAAGTGAACAATCACTAACAATTTCAATTGAAGCAACCGAACGTCTGCGCTTCCCTTTACAAAGAAGGGTGATTCATCTAATATTAAGGTATCTTTACGGGAAAAATTCACCATCTAGTACGTCTATACATATTGAGCAGATTCTTCAAATGCTCAAAAGACACGAACCGTCTAAAGAACTTCATTTAGCAAACGGTCTTTTTGTATACCTCAGCTATGATAGTTGCTCCTTTTCCACGGAACCACGTAAAGATGATCAACAAGGTCGCGTGTTACTCCCTACCCAAGGCAAGATAGAGGTAATGAAAGGGACCTTTACATCCCGTTATGTGGCAATCGAAGACATGCCTCGTGAACAAAAGCATATGATTTTTCTAGATGCTGACAAGCTAAAGCTGCCACTTTCCGTTCGTGGTGTAATAGCAGGGGATCGTATTCTAGGGAGAGGAATGACTGGTTCAAAGAAGGTCAGTCGGTTATTTGTGGATAGAAAAGTGCGATCTTCAGAGCGTGGAACATGGCCAGTGCTCGTTGATCAATGCGGAAAGGTGCTATGGGTGCCATTTCTTCACCGATCGAGAATAGCGAGCGTTAATGAACAGACGAGGCGTGTACTTGTTTTGGTTTTTGCACCGAATGATGAGTTTTTTTTGTTTTATGATTATAAGTCCATTACAGGAGGGGCATTTTAAATTGATGAGAGATGAAATTAAAGAAGTCTTGTTTTCAGAAGAAGAAATTCAAGAAAAAGTGAAGGAATTAGGGAAGGCTATTACAGAGGAATATGATGGGCGCTTCCCACTAGTAGTCGGTGTCTTAAAAGGCGCAATGCCGTTTATGGGTGATTTAACCAAAAGAATCGATACCCATCTTGAAATGGACTTCATGGATGTTTCAAGCTATAACGGGGGCACAGTATCAACAGGTGAAGTGAAGATCTTAAAAGATTTGGACACATCTGTTGAAGGCCGTGACGTGTTAATCCTTGAGGATATCATTGATAGCGGCTTAACACTAAGCTATCTCATCAAGTTGTTCCATTATCGTAAAGCAAAATCGGTAAAGGTTGTTACGCTTCTTGATAAGCCAGATGGACGCAAGGTAGACCTTGTTCCTGATATTGCTGGTTTTATTGTTCCAGATGCATTTGTTGTAGGCTATGGACTTGATTATGCTGAACGTTATCGTAACCTTCCGTATATCGGGGTATTAAAGCCAGAAATCTACGAGAGTTAATATTTGAGTGGTAAAGATGAGTTATGGTAGGATAAAAAAAGCTATAATGCCCGACGGAGGAGGTCAAGAATGAATCGGATATTCCGTAATACGATATTTTATTTACTCATATTCCTAGTGATTGTCGGGATCGTGAGTGTCTTTAACTCTGATCAGACAGAAACAGAGAATGTATCGTTTAATGAATTTATTGAAAGACTTGAAAGTGGTCAGGTTCAGGAGTTAGCCGTTAAGCCAGAGCGTCAAGTTTATCTATTGCGTGGTCAGTTTGTTGGCCAAGCTGAGGAAGAGTATTTCCAAACGTATGCTCTAAGAAGCGAACAGACAGCCGAATTGTTGTCTACTGCTCAAAATCCAGCAGGTGGAACATTTGATTTAGAGATTGAACCAGCGGATGAAACGAGTGGCTGGGTTCAGTTCTTTACCGGGATTATTCCATTCATTATTATCTTCATTCTATTCTTCTTCTTATTAAGCCAAGCTCAAGGTGGCGGAAGCCGTATGATGAACTTTGGTAAGAGTAAGGCGAAGGTGGTCAGTGACGATAAGAAGAAAGCGAAGTTTAAAGATGTTGCTGGTGCAGATGAAGAAAAGCAAGAGCTTGTGGAAGTTGTTGAATTTCTAAAAGATCCACGTAAATTTGCTGCCATCGGTGCTCGTATTCCTAAAGGGGTCTTGTTAGTAGGTCCTCCTGGGACAGGTAAAACGTTACTTGCACGTGCCGTTTCTGGCGAGGCTGGCGTGCCGTTCTTCTCGATTAGTGGTTCAGACTTTGTCGAGATGTTCGTCGGTGTCGGTGCTTCTCGTGTACGTGATTTATTTGAAAACGCGAAGAAGACTGCACCATGTATTATCTTCATTGATGAAATTGATGCAGTCGGTCGTCAGCGTGGAGCTGGTGTTGGTGGTGGACACGATGAACGCGAACAAACATTAAACCAGCTACTTGTTGAAATGGATGGTTTTAGTGCCAATGAAGGAATTATTATCATTGCGGCTACAAACCGTGCAGACATTTTAGATCCGGCCCTTCTTCGTCCAGGACGTTTTGACCGTCAAATTCAGGTAAACCGTCCAGATGTCATTGGTCGTGAAGAAGTATTAAAAGTTCATGCTAAAAACAAACCGTTAAGTGATGATGTGAATCTGAATACGATTGCGACTCGTACACCTGGTTTCTCAGGTGCTGATCTTGAGAATCTTCTAAATGAAGCGGCTCTACTCGCTGCACGAAATGACCATAAGAAGGTTAGTATGATTCATATTGAAGAAGCGATCGATCGAGTGATTGCAGGCCCTGCTAAGAAAAGTCGCGTTATTTCTCCAAAAGAGAAAAAGATTGTTGCTTGGCATGAAGCAGGTCATACCGTTGTGGGTGTGAAGCTAGAGAATGCTGATATGGTTCACAAAGTAACTATTGTTCCACGTGGGATGGCAGGCGGCTATGCTGTGATGTTACCTAAGGAAGATCGTTACTTCATGACAAAACCTGAGTTGCTCGATAAAATTATTGGTTTGCTTGGTGGTCGTGTCGCTGAGGAAGTACAATTTGGCGAAGTGAGTACAGGTGCTCATAATGATTTCCAACGCGCAACAGGGATTGCAAGAAAGATGGTTACGGAATACGGAATGAGTGAAAAGCTTGGGCCAATGCAATTTGTATCTGGTTCAGGAGGTCAAGTATTCCTAGGACGTGACATCCAAAATGAACAAAGTTATAGTGATGCATTCGCTCATGAGATTGACTTAGAAGTTCAACGTATTATTAAAGAGTGCTATGATCGTTGTAAAGAAATCTTAGTTAAAAACAAAGCGAGTCTTGATTTAGTTGCAGAAACGTTGCTTGAGTTGGAGACGTTAGATGCAGAACAAATTAAGTCCTTGATAAATGAAGGGAAACTCCCTGAAGGTCATCATTTAAATACACACACGAAAAAAGAAGAACAAGATTCTGATGTTAAAGTGAACATTCACTCGAAGAAAGAAGACGTAGTGGATGAAGCGGAGAAAACAGATGAAATTCCTAAAGAGACACAAATAGATTCAGATGATACAAATAAAAAAAATGAGTAATCATTAGATGAGAGGAGGGTGTCAGAATAGACATCCTCTTTTCTCTCGTTTACACTCAGTTTAACGCGAGATTTTACATGATATCTGAGCTAAATTTGAAGGATTCGTGGTGGGTAAAGATGATCCTAGTTATTGATGTAGGGAATTCAAATATTGTTTTAGGTGTGTATGACAAGGAAGAGCTTGTCTATCATTGGCGAATTGCAACAAGCAGGCAAAAGACAGAAGACGAATTTGCGATGTCAATCAAAGCGTTATTTGTTGATAAAGGATTAACTTTCCGATGTATTGAAGGGATTATCATATCTTCAGTCGTTCCTCCGATTATGTTTTCGCTTGAGCAAATGTGTAAGAAGTACTTTGCGCTACCCCCGATGATCATTGGACCTGGAATAAAGACCGGGTTAAATATAAAATATGATAACCCACGGGAGGTCGGCGCTGATCGGATTGTAAACGCAGTGGCCGCTATTGAGCTATATGGTACACCGCTGGTTATTGTAGACTTCGGAACAGCGACAACGTATTGCTATATTAATGAACATAAACAATATATGGGTGGGGCGATTGCTCCGGGCATTTCAATTTCAACAGAAGCTCTGTATAACCGTGCATCGAAATTACCTCGTATCGAGATTGCTAAACCTGAGCAAGTGTTAGGTAAAAATACAATTCATGCGATGCAGGCGGGCATTTTTTTCGGCTATGTAGGACAAGTTGATGGAATTGTTACGAGAATGAAAGAAGAATCTTATGAGGCTCCGACTGTTGTTGCAACAGGAGGTTTAGCGACCCTTATATCGACAGAAGCTAGAAGTATTGATATTGTTGATCCTTTTCTTACGTTAAAAGGATTGCGAATGATTTATGAAAAGAATAAAGATAGTATGAAGAAACGATAAGATTGAGAGAGGAAGATAGAACATGAGTGACTATTTAGTTAGGGCAACGGCGTTTGAAGGAAAAGTACGTGCATATTCGCTAGTAGCGACGGATATGATTAATGAGGCAGTTCGCAGACAAGGAACATGGCCGACTGCATCAGCAGCATTGGGTCGTGCAATGATGGCTAGCACGATGATGGGGGCTATGTTAAAAGGTGATGCGAAATTGATGATTAAAATCGAAGGAAAAGGCCCTATCGGTGCTATTATCGTCGACAGTAACACAAAGGGGGAGTCACGTGGTTATGTTACGAACCCGCAAACTCACTTTGATTTAAATCAAAACGGAAAACTGGATGTAGCTCGTGCTGTGGGAACAGAGGGATACTTGTCTGTTGTAAAGGATATTGGAATGCGTGATAACTTTACAGGTAGTGTTCCGATTGTATCAGGAGAACTTGGGGAGGATTTCACATATTATTTTGCGTCATCTGAGCAGACACCGTCATCTGTTGGGGTAGGAGTGCTTGTAAATCCTGACAACTCGATTTTAGCAGCGGGTGGTTTTATTATTCAGTTGATGCCTGGTGCTGATGATGCCGTGATCACTGAGATTGAAAAACGATTAAGTTCGATTCCGCCCATCTCAAAACTAGTGGAAGCAGGAATGCCTCCAGAAGAAATGCTTCAATCCCTTCTAGGTGATGATAATGTTAAATTTTTAGACAAGATGCCCGTGGCTTTCTCTTGTACGTGTTCAAAGGAACGAGTGGCAAATGCCATCATCAGTCTCGGTGAAAAAGAAATTCGCGACATGATTGATGCAGATGGCGGCGCGGAAACACGTTGCCATTTCTGCAATGAAACATACCAGTTTGATGCGAATGAATTGGAAATCTTAATTACGAAAACGCAAGGATAAATATTTACCAATTTATTAATTGACTTATCTGAAAACGTCTGCTAGGATTAATCTAAACAATACCAATAAAATTACTTGGGATTAGGAGGCGTGTATAGATGAAAGTTGTACATTCAATAACCGATTTAATTGGTCAAACGCCACTTGTGAAACTGAATCGTCTTGTAACAGATAAGCATGCGGATGTTTATTTGAAGTTAGAATTTATGAATCCAGGAAGCAGTGTGAAAGATCGAATTGGTCTTGCCATGATTGAAGCTGCTGAAAAAGATGGAACGTTAAAAGAGGGAGATACAATCGTGGAGCCGACAAGTGGTAACACGGGGATAGGTCTTGCGATGGTCGCAGCGGCTAAAGGGTATCAAACAAAATTAGTCATGCCAGAAACGATGAGTTTAGAGCGTCGTAACCTACTACGAGCGTATGGAGCCGAGCTTATTTTAACTCCAGGTCCAGAAGGTATGGGTGGTGCGATCCGTAAGGCAACTGAGTTGGCAAAAGAACACGGCTACTTCATGCCACAACAGTTCGAAAATAAAGCGAACCCTAAAATTCATCGTGAAACCACAGGGAAAGAGCTTCTAGAGCAAGTAGATGGACAATTAGATGGATTTGTTTCTGGAATTGGGACGGGTGGAACGATAACAGGAGCAGGTGGATTCTTAAAAGAACACTTCCCAAATTTGCACATTGCTGCTGTCGAACCGAAAGATTCTCCAATTTTATCAGGAGGAAACCCAGGTCCGCATAAAATCCAAGGTATTGGGGCGGGCTTTGTACCGGATATTTTGGATACGAAACTGTATGATGAAGTGATCCAAGTTTCAACTGAAGATGCGTTTGAATATGCTCGTCGTGCAGCGCGGGAAGAAGGGATTCTTGGCGGAATCTCCTCGGGTGCTGCGATCTACTCTGCTTTAAAGCTGGCTGAAAAGCTTGGACCAGGGAAGAAAGTGGTAGCAATCATTCCATCAAACGGAGAGCGTTACTTGAGCACACCATTATATCAATTTGAAGATTAATTTATTTTGTAGTCTTACCATTAGGTAGGGCTACTTTTTGTTATTTGGAACCTTTTTCAGGATTGAACGAACGTTATTGTAGGTCTTGTTCTTTTCTTCTAATTCGTTGTCATGTAAAATGGGTGGTATGTAGAATTGATGACGAACGGAGTGGAGCTGTTGCAACGAAGTAGCATGAAACAAGCAGAGTGGACAGCAAGAGCAACATCTTTTTCTTTGGGTAAAGACGTATGGTTTGATGCCTACAAGCAACTTGTACAGGGGCAACCCCACCATGTCTTACTAGAAAGTGGACGTGGCGGAGAATATAGTATTATCGGATTGGAACCTTTTGCGATTGTTGAAGGTAAGGGCGATACATTAACGTTCAAACAAGGCGAGAGTTTGGAAGTGAGAAAGGGTAAATTGCTTGATTCGTTAAAAGAAGTAATGGCAGCATATCACGTAGATGTCATGCCAAATGTTCCAGGTTTCCAAGGAGGAGCGATCGGATATCTTAGTTATGATGTTGTTCGTGAAATTGAAAAGCTTGATCAACAAGCAGAAGATGATCTAGCCCTTCCTGATCTTTTCTTTATGTTGTTCCATGATGTATTTATTTATGAACATAAGAGCGAAAAGATGTGGGCGATTACGCATGGGAAATCCGAAGAGTCCGACAAATTTGAGCAACGACTTGATCGTTATACTCAGCTGTGGCAAAATAGCGGGTCAAATAAAGAGTGGCGGTATGAAGCGAAATCTCCGACGTCTACTCAGACTTCCTCTATGTCCCGAGGGGAATTTGGCGAGGCGGTCGAAAAAATAAAAGAATATATCGCAGCGGGTGATGTTTTTCAAGTGAATCTATCGGTAAGGCATTCAAAGGCAATGACTTGCGAGCCGATGCATGTGTACGAAACATTAAGAAAGCTAAATCCGTCTCCTTACATGAGTTATTTGCACACGCCAGATGTTCAATTTGTGAGCGCCTCACCTGAATTGCTTGTGAAAAAGCAAGGGATGGAAGTTAGTACACGCCCGATTGCAGGTACACGTTCTAGAGGTCGTAATGAACAAGAAGACCGAGAGTTAGCTGCTTCTTTAATTGAAAATGAAAAAGAGCGTGCCGAACATATTATGCTTGTTGACCTTGAGCGAAACGACTTAGGGCGGGTATGTGAATATGGTACGGTTGAAGTGAATGAACTAATGGTGATCGAGAAATATTCCCATGTGATGCATATTGTTTCCAATGTAAGAGGGACGCTAAGTGAAGGATATGACTTGTATGAATTAATTCGAGCGACTTTTCCTGGTGGAACCATTACAGGAGCGCCTAAAGTTCGTACGATGGAAATTATTGAAGAACTCGAGCCTGTGAGGCGAGGGATTTATACGGGATCAATTGGTTGGATTGGCTTCAATCAAGAGATGGAATTAAACATTACGATCCGAACGATGGTGTGTAAAGATGATCAAGCGCATGTTCAGGCTGGAGCGGGAATCGTTATTGACTCCAATCCGAAACATGAATACGCAGAATCATTAAAGAAAGCGAAAGCGTTATGGAGAGCATTAGAGTTGAGTGAAGACGAGTTAAGAGAAAAAGAACAGTTGAGCTGAGGAGGAACACAAATGATTTTAATGATTGATAATTATGATTCATTTACGTATAACTTAGTACAGTATTTAGGTGAGATGGGCGAGGAGTTAATTGTAAAGAGGAATGACCAGATTACCATCGAGCAGATTGAAGAACTTTCACCAGATTTTCTTATGATTTCACCAGGCCCATGTAGCCCGAACGAGGCAGGGATTAGTCTAGAGGCGATTCGTCATTTTGCAGGAAAAATACCGATTTTTGGTGTGTGTCTTGGTCATCAGTCGATTGCTCAAGTATTTGGTGGTAATGTCATTCGTGCAGAACGTTTGATGCACGGCAAGACTTCGGAGGTAATGCATAACCAAGAAACGATCTTCGCTACGATTCCAACCCCATTTACTGCAACTCGTTATCATTCTTTAATTGTTAAAAGAGAAACATTACCTGAATGCTTTGAAATTACAGCAGAAACAGAAGCGGGTGAGATTATGGCGATTCGTCATAAAGAGTATGCTATTGAAGGGGTGCAGTTTCACCCTGAGTCGATCATGACTGCTTCGGGTAAAACACTTCTACGTAATTTTATTAACACATATCGCAAGGAACAAATGACATGATCATGTATGTGAACGGTGCATTTGTTACTGAAAAAGAAGCGAAAGTGTCTGCATTTGATCACGGTTATATGTATGGTTTAGGATTATTTGAAACCTTTCGAGTCTATCATGGTCATCCTTTTTTATTGGATGACCATTTTCAGCGTCTGCAACAAGGATTAAAGATGCTGAATATTGAATGGACGATGACGAAAGAAGACATGCATCAAGTGATCGTCCAATTGATTCAGGACAATCACTTGCAAAAGCAAGATGCGTACATTCGGTGGAATGTATCAGCGGGTGATGAAGGAATTGGTCTTTACACAGGTGTTTACAGGCAGCCAACAACGATCGCCTACATCAAACCGTTACCTCCAAAGATGTCTACGGAAAAAAGATGCGTATTGTTGAAGACGAGACGAAACGCACCAGAAACTTGGCCGCGTTTAAAATCCCATCACTATTTAAATAATGTGATAGCTAAACGTGAAATAGGGACAGATCCAACTGTTGAAGGTATTTTTCTAACCGATGACGAGTATTTAGCAGAAGGTGTTGTGTCCAATCTCTTTTGGGTGAAAGAGGGTGTGGTGTATACTCCCACTGTCAAGACGGGTATTCTGGATGGTATAACGAGACAATTAGTGATAGCTTTATTGTTACGAGAAGGTTTTGAGGTGAAAGAAGGGTTTTATAGAGATGAAAACTTGTTAACGGCAGATGAGGCGTTTATGACGAACTCGATACAAGAGGTGGTCGAATTAACCTCTATAAACGAAGTGCGTATAGAGGGAGCGCCGCTTGTTTGTCAGAGACTACAAGAATTATACAAGCAGTTATGTCGAACACTTTGGACGAAAAATGATGTATGAGGGTGTGTAGAATGAAACAAAAGACATTGATCATGGGGATACTGAATGCCACACCTGATTCTTTTTCAGATGGTGGGGAGTTTAATGAGACCGAAACAGCTGCTAAGCGAGCGGTAGAAATGGTCGAAGATGGGGCCGATATTATTGATATTGGCGGCGAATCGACTAGACCTGGGGCAAGCAAGGTTGAACTTGAAGAAGAATTGGCTCGAGTGATTCCTATTATCCAAGCAGTGAGAGAAGCGGTTGATGTTCCGATATCAATTGACACGTACAAAGCAGAAGTGGCAAGGCAAGCGATTTTAGCGGGAGCTACGATCATTAATGATGTGTGGGGAGCAAAGGCAGACCGTGAAATGGCTCACGTTGCCTCTCAAACAGGGGTATCAATTGTACTGATGCATAACCGACACAATAAGAGCTACCATAATCTTTTAGCCGATATGAAACGAGACCTTGAGGAAAGTATCGTCCTGTGTCACGAAGCAGGTGTTACTGATGATAAAATTATCATAGATCCAGGTATAGGGTTTGCCAAAACATATGAGCAAAATTTAGAAGTGATGCGTAGGCTTGATGAATTTGTAGCGATTGGCTATCCTACGCTTTTAGGAACGTCGAGGAAGTCGTTTATTGCTAAAACGCTTGATCTCCCTGTTGATGAACGGGTAGAAGGGACAGGTGCGACAGTTTGTTTAGGGATTGCTAAAGGTTGCGAGATTGTGCGTGTGCATGATGTTAAAGAAATGAGCCGGATGGCTAAGATGATGGATGCTATGCTTGGGAGGGAGACTCATAATGGATAAAATTTATATGGACGGTCTTGAGTTTTACGGATACCACGGTGTCTTTCAAGAAGAGAATAAGCTAGGACAACGTTTTTATGTTGATTTGACCTTAGAGTTAGACCTTAAGAAAGCTGGTACGACAGATGATCTAAAAGCGACCATTAACTATGGAGATGTTTACAAGAAAGTGCAATCGATCGTTGAAGGCAAACCATATAAGCTTGTGGAAACTGTGGCAGAGAAAATAGCTGCTGAGCTCCTTAGTGCATATGGTACCCTGCAGTTGTGTACCGTGAAAGTCATTAAACCAGATCCGCCAATCCCTGGCCACTATCGATCGGTTGCGGTTGAGATCACAAGGGGGAGTAATGAAGCATAATGCATACATTGCGCTTGGTTCAAATATTGGAGACCGAGCTGCATACCTAGAAGAAGCGATTGAACGATTGGGGAAATTGAAAGAGGTTGAGGTGATCCGTCAGTCTTCTATCTATGAAACTGAACCAGTTGGATACGTCGATCAGCATTCATTTCTAAATATGGTTATTGAAATAAAGACAACTCTAGCCCCGAAGAAATTATTGGAAGTGACACAGTCAATTGAAGAGATATGTGGACGCAAGCGAGATGTTAGGTGGGGGCCAAGAACGATAGACCTTGACATTCTCCTCTATGATCAACAGAATATGAAGGTAGAAGACTTATGCATTCCGCATCCTAGAATGTGGGAACGTGCATTTGTGATTGTACCACTTTATGAATTAGAACCTACACTTTACTCACATTCATGTAAACAAACGATTCAAGAGATCTATGAGACGTTGCCAAATAAAGAGGGTGTTCATATATGGAGAACGATAGTTGGGGAAGAAGAATCAGAGCGTTTCGAAAGTTAAAAGGATATACACAACAAACTTTCGCCAAAGAGGTCGGGATGTCGGTCTCGGTATTGGGAGAAATAGAACGTGGAAATAGACAACCTGATGAACAGATACTTGCGAGAGTGACAGAGGTCTTAAATATAACAAGGCAAGATTTGATCGAGAAGTGATCATGGAATTTACGGAGGTGACGATTCGTGTTAAAGATCGGCAATATCGAAATGAAGAATCAAGTTGTTCTTGCTCCTATGGCGGGAGTGTGTAACCCGGCATTTCGTTTGATCGCAAAAGAATTTGGTGCTGGACTTGTTTGTGCAGAGATGGTGAGTGACAAAGCCATCCTTCATAAAAATGAAAGATCACTTAGTATGCTTTATGTCGATGATCGTGAAAAGCCACTTAGCTTACAGATCTTTGGTGGGGAAAAAGAAACATTGGTCGAAGCGGCTAAGTTTGTAGATAAGAATACCAATGCTGATATTATTGATATCAATATGGGTTGTCCGGTTCCTAAAATTACGAAATGTGATGCAGGTGCAAGATGGTTGCTTGACCCGAACAAGATCTATGAAATGGTTGCGGCAACTGTTGATGCAGTAGATAAGCCAGTAACTGTGAAGATGCGTATCGGGTGGGATGAGGATCACATTTTCGCTGTTGAAAATGCACGTGCAGTTGAACGTGCAGGAGGAAGTGCTGTAGCTGTGCATGGTCGTACGCGTGTGCAAATGTATGAGGGGCATGCTGATTGGAATATTATTAAAGAAGTAAAGAATGCAGTGAATATTCCTGTCATCGGCAATGGTGATGTGCAAACTCCACAAGATGCTCGTCGTATGCTTGATGAAGTCGGAGTAGACGGAGTAATGATCGGCCGAGCAGCTCTAGGGAATCCATGGATGCTTTATCGTACAATTAAGTATCTTGAGAATGGTGAACTACACCCAGACCCATCTCCACGAGAGAAAATCGATGTGTGCATGCTTCATCTAGATCGCTTGATCGATTTGAAAGGTGAATCGGTTGCGGTTCGCGAAATGAGAAAGCACGCTGCATGGTATTTAAAAGGTTTACGTGGAAGTGGGCCTGTCCGTGAGCAAATTAATCAATTTGAATTGCGTGATGATGTAGAAAAATCACTTTATGCTTTCATAGATCAATTAGAAGAGAAAATGGCCGTGGAGACTAGTGCTGTTTGACTTTCTAGATAGAATTAACTATAATTCGTTAGAGTTTATGAAACTGCCAGCAAACCACTGGCAGTTTTTCTATATAGAAAATGTCTGTATAATAAGTATGAGTGAGTTCAATGAAAGAGGACAAGGTGTTGTGACCTGTCTTGATGATCATGAGTAGATGTTAATAGAGGAGATGAAGTAGAAATGAGCCAAGAGCTTGAGTTAAATGATTTGCTTACCGTGCGTAGAGAAAAGCTATCTCAATTAGAAGCACAAGGGGCGAACCCATTTGGTGGTCGTTTCGAGAGAACACATACAGCGGGTTCAATGGAGAAAGAATTTGAAGCATATTCTAAAGATGAACTAGAAGAGCAAGGGCGCAGTGTAACGCTTGCTGGACGTATTATGACAAAGCGTGGAAAAGGTAAAGCTGGATTTGCTCATATTCAAGATTTATCAGGACAAGTTCAAATCTACGTACGTAAAGATGCAGTAGGTGACGAGCAATATGAGTTGTTCAATACAATTGATATCGGTGATATTGTAGGGGTAACAGGTACAGCGTTTAAAACAAAGGTAGGGGAGTTATCTGTGAAAGTAACAGACTTCCAAATGCTATCGAAGTCGTTGCGTCCATTACCTGATAAGTTTCATGGTTTAAAAGACATCGAGCAACGTTATCGTCAACGTTATGTTGATTTAATTATGAACCCAGAAGTGCGTGATACGTTTGTGTTGCGTAGTAGAATTCTACAATCGATGCGCCGTTACTTAGATAACTTAGGCTTCTTAGAAGTTGAAACACCAACAATGCACTCAATTGCTGGTGGAGCGTCTGCGCGCCCATTCGTTACTCACCACAACGCGCTTGATATGACACTTTATATGCGTATTGCGATTGAGTTACATTTGAAGCGTTTAATTGTTGGTGGAATGGAAAAAGTATATGAGATCGGCCGCGTCTTCCGTAATGAAGGTGTATCGACAAGACATAATCCTGAGTTCACAATGATTGAGCTTTATGAAGCATATGCAGATTATCAAGACATTATGGCACTAACAGAGGAGCTTGTCGCTCACATTGCTAAAGATGTATTAGGTTCAACTGCTGTTACTTATGGTGATTATAAAGTTGATCTAGAGCCAAAGTGGACGCGTATACACATGGTAGATGCTGTGAAAGAAAAATCTGGTGTCGACTTCTGGCCTGAAATGACCGATGAACAAGCGCGTTCTCTTGCGAAGGAACATGGTGTACATGTAAAGGACACGATGAGTTATGGGCATGTTGTTAATGAATTCTTTGAACACTTTGTCGAGGAGACACTCATTCAACCGACGTTTGTCTATGGACATCCAGTGGAAATCTCTCCTCTAGCGAAAAAGAACCCAGAAGATTCTCGCTTCACGGATCGTTTTGAGTTATTTATCGTCGGACGTGAGCATGCGAATGCATTTTCTGAGTTAAATGATCCGATTGATCAACGCCAGCGCTTTGAACAGCAACTTGTTGAACGCGAGCAAGGTGATGATGAAGCTCATATGATGGATGAGGACTTTGTGGAGTCGCTTGAATACGGAATGCCTCCAACGGGTGGACTAGGCATCGGGATTGATCGGTTAGTGATGCTCCTGACTAATTCGCCGTCTATCCGTGATGTTCTTTTATTTCCGCAAATGAGAAATCGCGAACAGGGTGAATAGTAGATAGATGCTTAGGTCATAATCTAGACCTAAGCTTTTTTTAATCCTAGGGGTGCTAGTAGAGTTTAGTGAGGGAGTCTTTTGTAGATAATGATAGAAAATGCCCGTGCAAAATAAACATTTATTTTTTAGAAAAAGTAGTTGCAAACTTTTGATCAGGGTGATATATTATTACTTGTCGCTGAGACAACAACGCATCACGCGCTGTTGTGAGACGAAAAACATCTTAATAAAAAGTGTTGACACTTCGTTAACGAAATGTTAAGATAATCAAGTCGCCAACAACGACGAAACAAACAAAACGTTCTTTGAAAACTGAACAAAAGCCAAGCGAAAAAAATGAGATACATGATATCTCGTCAATGTTTTATTTTGAGCAATCAAACACTTTTATGGAGAGTTTGATCCTGGCTCAGGACGAACGCTGGCGGCGTGCCTAATACATGCAAGTCGAGCGGATCAATGGGAGCTTGCTCCTATTGATTAGCGGCGGACGGGTGAGTAACACGTGGGCAACCTACCTATAAGATTGGGATAACTCCGGGAAACCGGGGCTAATACCGGGTAATCCTTTTCTCCACATGGAGGAAAGGTAAAAGATGGCTTCGGCTATCACTTATAGATGGGCCCGCGGCGCATTAGCTAGTTGGTAAGGTAATGGCTTACCAAGGCGACGATGCGTAGCCGACCTGAGAGGGTGATCGGCCACACTGGGACTGAGACACGGCCCAGACTCCTACGGGAGGCAGCAGTAGGGAATCTTCCGCAATGGACGAAAGTCTGACGGAGCAACGCCGCGTGAGTGATGAAGGTTTTCGGATCGTAAAGCTCTGTTGTTAGGGAAGAACAAGTGCCGTTTGAATAAGGCGGCACCTTGACGGTACCTAACCAGAAAGCCACGGCTAACTACGTGCCAGCAGCCGCGGTAATACGTAGGTGGCAAGCGTTGTCCGGAATTATTGGGCGTAAAGCGCGCGCAGGCGGTCTTTTAAGTCTGATGTGAAAGCCCACGGCTCAACCGTGGAGGGTCATTGGAAACTGGGAGACTTGAGTACAGAAGAGGAGAGTGGAATTCCACGTGTAGCGGTGAAATGCGTAGATATGTGGAGGAACACCAGTGGCGAAGGCGACTCTCTGGTCTGTAACTGACGCTGAGGCGCGAAAGCGTGGGGAGCAAACAGGATTAGATACCCTGGTAGTCCACGCCGTAAACGATGAGTGCTAGGTGTTAGGGGTTTCGATGCCCTTAGTGCCGAAGTTAACACATTAAGCACTCCGCCTGGGGAGTACGACCGCAAGGTTGAAACTCAAAGGAATTGACGGGGGCCCGCACAAGCAGTGGAGCATGTGGTTTAATTCGAAGCAACGCGAAGAACCTTACCAGGTCTTGACATCCTTTGACCACCCTAGAGATAGGGCTTTCCCCTTCGGGGGACAAAGTGACAGGTGGTGCATGGTTGTCGTCAGCTCGTGTCGTGAGATGTTGGGTTAAGTCCCGCAACGAGCGCAACCCTTGATCTTAGTTGCCAGCATTCAGTTGGGCACTCTAAGGTGACTGCCGGTGACAAACCGGAGGAAGGTGGGGACGACGTCAAATCATCATGCCCCTTATGACCTGGGCTACACACGTGCTACAATGGATGGTACAAAGGGCTGCAAAACCGCGAGGTTGAGCGAATCCCATAAAGCCATTCTCAGTTCGGATTGTAGGCTGCAACTCGCCTACATGAAGCCGGAATTGCTAGTAATCGCGGATCAGCATGCCGCGGTGAATACGTTCCCGGGCCTTGTACACACCGCCCGTCACACCACGAGAGTTTGTAACACCCGAAGTCGGTGGGGTAACCTTTATGGAGCCAGCCGCCTAAGGTGGGACAGATGATTGGGGTGAAGTCGTAACAAGGTAGCCGTATCGGAAGGTGCGGCTGGATCACCTCCTTTCTATGGAGTATTTTAACTCTAGTCGATGTATGACCTTGGGTCATATGCGCTTTGGATCTTTTGTTCAGTTTTGAGAGAACACAAAACTCTCAACATAAGCTAAGGGAATAAGGAACCACGCTAAGTTCGCAACGTCCTGTTGCAACGCCTGGTATTTACATCCTGTAAGCATTGTTCTTTGAAAACTAGATAATGAAATGTAAACATGATTGTTCATCGAAAGATTGAACGAGAATGTCAAGAATTCAACAACCTTTTTTAATTTTTTTTGGTTAAGTTAGAAAGGGCGCACGGTGAATGCCTTGGCACTAGGAGCCGAAGAAGGACGCGACGAACAGCGAAATGCCTCGGGAAGTTGTAAGTAAACGTTGATCCGAGGGTATCCGAATGGGGGAACCCACTATTCGTAATGGAATAGTACCCATGCCTGAATACATAGGGCATGAGGAGGCAGACCTGGGGAACTGAAACATCTAAGTACCCAGAGGAAGAGAAAGCAAATGCGATTACCTGAGTAGCGGCGAGCGAAACGGTAACAGCCCAAACCAAGAGGCTTGCCTCTTGGGGTTGTAGGACACTCAATACGGAGTTACAAAGAAATAGGATAGGCGAAGCGATCTGGAAAGGTCCGCGGTACAAGGTAACAGCCCTGTAGTCGAAATTCTATTTTCTCCTGAGTGGATCCTGAGTACGGCGGGACACGTGAAACCCCGTCGGAATCCGGGAGGACCATCTCCCAAGGCTAAATACTCCCTAGTGACCGATAGTGAACCAGTACCGTGAGGGAAAGGTGAAAAGCACCCCGGAAGGGGAGTGAAACAGATCCTGAAACCGTGTGCCTACAACTAGTTGGAGCCCATTAACGGGTGACAGCGTGCCTTTTGTAGAATGAACCGGCGAGTTACGATGTCGTGCAAGGTTAAGCTGATAAGGCGGAGCCGTAGCGAAAGCGAGTCTGAATAGGGCGATGAAGTACGACGTCGTAGACCCGAAACCGTGTGATCTACCCATGTCCAGGGTGAAGTTCAGGTAACACTGAATGGAGGCCCGAACCCACGCATGTTGAAAAATGCGGGGATGAGGTGTGGGTAGGGGTGAAATGCCAATCGAACTCGGAAATAGCTGGTTCTCCCCGAAATAGCTTTAGGGCTAGCCTCGAGGTTGAGAGTTTTGGAGGTAGAGCACTGATTGGACTAGGGGTCCCCACAGGATTACCGAATTCAGTCAAACTCCGAATGCCAAAAACTTTTACTCGGGAGTCAGACTGCGAGTGCTAAGATCCGTAGTCAAGAGGGAAACAGCCCAGACCATCAGCTAAGGTCCCCAAGTATACGTTAAGTGGAAAAGGATGTGGAGTTGCCCAGACAACCAGGATGTTGGCTTAGAAGCAGCCACCATTTAAAGAGTGCGTAATAGCTCACTGGTCGAGTGACTCTGCGCCGAAAATGTACCGGGGCTAAACGTATCACCGAAGCTATGGATTGACACCTTTGGTGTCAGTGGTAGGGGAGCGTTCTAAGTGCAGCGAAGTCAGATCGTAAGGACTGGTGGAGCGCTTAGAAGTGAGAATGCCGGTATGAGTAGCGAAAAGAGGGGTGAGAATCCCCTCCGTCGAAAGCCCAAGGTTTCCTGAGGAAGGCTCGTCCGCTCAGGGTAAGTCGGGACCTAAGCCGAGGCTGAAAAGCGTAGGCGATGGACAACAGGTTGAAATTCCTGTACCACCTCCTCACCGTTTGAGTAATGGGGGGACGCAGTAAGGTAGGGTAAGCGCGCTGATGGATATGCGCGTCCAAGCAATTAGGCTGAGAAGTAGGCAAATCCGCTTCTCGCGAAGGCTGAGTTGTGATGGCGAGGGAAATTTAGTACCGAAGTTCCTGATCCTACACTGCCTAGAAAAGCCTCTAGCGAGGTGAGAGGTGCCCGTACCGCAAACCGACACAGGTAGGCGAGAAGAGAATTCTAAGACGCTCGGGAGAACTCTCGTTAAGGAACTCGGCAAAATGACCCCGTAACTTCGGGAGAAGGGGTGCTCTATTAGGGTGTATGCCCGAGAGAGCCGCAGTGAATAGATCCAAGCGACTGTTTAGCAAAAACACAGGTCTCTGCGAAGCCGCAAGGCGAAGTATAGGGGCTGACACCTGCCCGGTGCTGGAAGGTTAAGAGGAGGGGTTATCCTTTGGGAGAAGCTCTGAATTGAAGCCCCAGTAAACGGCGGCCGTAACTATAACGGTCCTAAGGTAGCGAAATTCCTTGTCGGGTAAGTTCCGACCCGCACGAATGGTGTAACGATTTGGATACTGTCTCAACGAGAGACCCGGTGAAATTATAGTACCTGTGAAGATGCAGGTTACCCGCGACAGGACGGAAAGACCCCATGGAGCTTTACTGTAGCTTGATATTGGATGTTGGTACAGTTTGTACAGGATAGGTAGGAGCCTTGGAAGTCGGAGCGCCAGCTTCGACGGAGGCGTCGGTGGGATACTACCCTGACTGTGCTGACATTCTAACCTCGGACCGTGATCCGGTTCAGGGACAGTGTCAGGTGGGCAGTTTGACTGGGGCGGTCGCCTCCTAAACAGTAACGGAGGCGCCCAAAGGTTCCCTCAGAATGGTTGGAAATCATTCGAAGAGTGCAAAGGCATAAGGGAGCTTGACTGCGAGACCTACAAGTCGAGCAGGGACGAAAGTCGGGCTTAGTGATCCGGTGGTTCCGCATGGAAGGGCCATCGCTCAACGGATAAAAGCTACCCTGGGGATAACAGGCTTATCTCCCCCAAGAGTCCACATCGACGGGGAGGTTTGGCACCTCGATGTCGGCTCATCGCATCCTGGGGCTGAAGTAGGTCCCAAGGGTTGGGCTGTTCGCCCATTAAAGCGGTACGCGAGCTGGGTTCAGAACGTCGTGAGACAGTTCGGTCCCTATCCGTCGCGGGCGCAGGAAATTTGAGAGGAGCTGTCCTTAGTACGAGAGGACCGGGATGGACACACCGCTGGTGTACCAGTTGTTCCGCCAGGAGCATCGCTGGGTAGCTACGTGTGGACGGGATAAGTGCTGAAAGCATCTAAGCATGAAGCCCCCCTCGAGATGAGATTTCCCATGGAGTTAATCCAGTAAGACCCCTTAGAGATGATGAGGTTGATAGGTCTGGTGTGGAAGCGTGGCGACACGTGGAGCTGACAGATACTAATCGGTCGAGGACTTATCCAAAATTATTCTTGACACATGTTTACGAAACCACGCTAAGTTCGCGACGTCCTGTCGCAACGCCTGGTACCCACGTCCTGTGGGCATTATCTAGTTTTGAGAGAACAACTCTCAATTTTATATTATTCACGAAGAGGATCAAAGAGTTCGAGGAAGCAACGTAGGTCCTACCCGGAGCGTATCAAGCATACGTGAGGATAGGAAGAAGGAAGCTGACGAAGAAATCTGCCGATCATCTGAAGTGATAAGTTTGGTGGCGATAGCAAAGAGGTCACACCCGTTCCCATGCCGAACACGGACGTTAAGCTCTTTTGCGCCGATGGTAGTTGGGGGCTTCCCCCTGTGAGAGTAGGACGTTGCCAAACATAAATATGGAGGATTAGCTCAGCTGGGAGAGCACCTGCCTTACAAGCAGGGGGTCGGCGGTTCGAGCCCGTCATCCTCCACCATATATGCCGGTCTAGCTCAATTGGTAGAGCAACTGACTTGTAATCAGTAGGTTGGGGGTTCAAGTCCTCTGGCCGGCACTCTTCAAAGAGGTATGAGCCATTAGCTCAGTTGGTAGAGCATCTGACTTTTAATCAGAGGGTCGAAGGTTCGAATCCTTCATGGCTCACCATTTTAATACGCGGGTGTGGCGGAATTGGCAGACGCGCTAGACTTAGGATCTAGTGTCTTATGACGTGGGGGTTCAAGTCCCTTCACCCGCATTATGAATCGCGGAAGTAGTTCAGTGGTAGAACACCACCTTGCCAAGGTGGGGGTCGCGAGTTCGAATCTCGTCTTCCGCTCCATATACTTTTGAATTGTATATTGTTATAGCAGTAAGTCCTGCCGGGGTGGTGGAATTGGCAGACACACAGGACTTAAAATCCTGCGGTAGGTGACTACCGTGCCGGTTCAAGTCCGGCCCTCGGCACCATATATTGCGCCCTTAGCTCAGCTGGATAGAGTGTTTGACTACGAATCAAAAGGTCGGGAGTTCGAATCTCTCAGGGCGCACCATTTATTTCATATACGTAACGGGAAGTGGCTCAGCTTGGTAGAGCACCTGGTTTGGGACCAGGGGGTCGCAGGTTCAAATCCTGTCTTCCCGACCATTTTTTTGGGGCCTTAGCTCAGCTGGGAGAGCGCCTGCCTTGCACGCAGGAGGTCAGCGGTTCGATCCCGCTAGGCTCCACCAAAAAAATCATGAAAACGTGTTGACATTATATCAGTACAAATGGTATGGTAGTAAAGTCGCTAACAACGACAGAACAAACAAAACGTTCTTTGAAAACTGAACAAAAGCCAAGCGAAAAAAATGAGATACATGATATCTCGTCAATGTTTTATTTTGAGCAATCAAACACTTTTATGGAGAGTTTGATCCTGGCTCAGGACGAACGCTGGCGGCGTGCCTAATACATGCAAGTCGAGCGGATCAAAGGGAGCTTGCTCCCTTTGATTAGCGGCGGACGGGTGAGTAACACGTGGGCAACCTACCTATAAGATTGGGATAACTCCGGGAAACCGGGGCTAATACCGGGTAATCCTTTACTCCGCATGGAGGAAAGGTAAAAGGTGGCTTCGGCTATCACTTATAGATGGGCCCGCGGCGCATTAGCTAGTTGGTAAGGTAATGGCTTACCAAGGCGACGATGCGTAGCCGACCTGAGAGGGTGATCGGCCACACTGGGACTGAGACACGGCCCAGACTCCGACGGGAGGCAGCAGTAGGGAATCTTCCGCAATGGACGAAAGTCTGACGGAGCAACGCCGCGTGAGTGATGCAGGTTTTCGGATCGTAAAGCTCTGTTGGTAGGGAAGAACAAGTGCCGTTTGAATAAGGCGGCACCTTGACGGTACCTAACCAGAAAGCCACGGCGAACTACGTGCCAGCAGCCGCGGTAATACGTAGGTGGCAAGCGTTGTCCGGAATTATTGGGCGTAAAGCGCGCGCAGGCGGTCTTGTAAGTCTGATGTGAAAGCCCACGGCTCAACCGTGGAGGGTCATTGGAAACTGGGAGACTTGAGTACAGAAGAGGAGAGTGGAATTCCACGTGTAGCGGTGAAATGCGTAGATATGTGGAGGAACACCAGTGGCGAAGGCGACTCTCTGGTCTGTAACTGACGCTGAGGCGCGAAAGCGTGGGGAGCAAACAGGATTAGATACCCTGGTAGTCCACGCCGTAAACGATGCGTGCTAGGTGTTAGGGGTTTCGATGCCCTTAGTGCCGAAGTTAACACATTAAGCACTCCGCCTGGGGAGTACGACCGCAAGGTGGAAACTCAAAGGAATTGACGGGGGCCCGCACAAGCAGTGGAGCATGTGGTTTAATTCGAAGCAACGCGAAGAACCTTACCAGGTCTTGACATCCTTTGACCACCCTAGAGATAGGGCTTTCCCCTTCGGGGGACAAAGTGACAGGTGGTGCATGGTTGTCGTCAGCTCGTGTCGTGAGATGTTGGGTTAAGTCCCGCAACGAGCGCAACCCTTGATCTTAGTTGCCAGCATTCAGTTGGGCACTCTAAGGTGACTGCCGGTGACAAACCGGAGGAAGGTGGGGACGACGTCAAATCATCATGCCCCTTATGACCTGGGCTACACACGTGCTACAATGGATGGTACAAAGGGCTGCAAAACCGCGAGGTTGAGCGAATCCCATAAAGCCATTCTCAGTTCGGATTGTAGGCTGCAACTCGCCTACATGAAGCCGGAATTGCTAGTAATCGCGGATCAGCATGCCGCGGTGAATACGTTCCCGGGCCTTGTACACACCGCCCGTCACACCACGAGAGTTTGTAACACCCGAAGTCGGTGGGGTAACCTTTATGGAGCCAGCCGCCTAAGGTGGGACAGATGATTGGGGTGAAGTCGTAACAAGGTAGCCGTATCGGAAGGTGCGGCTGGATCACCTCCTTTCTATGGAGTATTTTAACTCTAGTCGATGTATGACCTTGGGTCATATGCGCTTTGGATCTTTTGTTCAGTTTTGAGAGAACACAAAACTCTCAACATACTTAGAGGATATTTATCCTGTAAGCATTGTTCTTTGAAAACTAGATAATGAAATGTAAACATGAACGTTCATCGAAAAATCGAACGAGAATGTCAAGAATTCAACAACCTTTTTTAATTTTTTTTGGTTAAGTTAGAAAGGGCGCACGGTGAATGCCTTGGCACTAGGAGCCGAAGAAGGACGCGACGAACAGCGAAATGCCTCGGGAAGTTGTAAGTAAACGTTGATCCGAGGGTATCCGAATGGGGGAACCCACTATTCGTAATGGAATAGTACCCATGCCTGAATACATAGGGCATGAGGAGGCAGACCTGGGGAACTGAAACATCTAAGTACCCAGAGGAAGAGAAAGCAAATGCGATTACCTGAGTAGCGGCGAGCGAAACGGTAACAGCCCAAACCAAGAGGCTTGCCTCTTGGGGTTGTAGGACACTCAATACGGAGTTACAAAGAAATAGGATAGGCGAAGCGATCTGGAAAGGTCCGCGGTACAAGGTAACAGCCCTGTAGTCGAAATTCTATTTTCTCCTGAGTGGATCCTGAGTACGGCGGGACACGTGAAACCCCGTCGGAATCCGGGAGGACCATCTCCCAAGGCTAAATACTCCCTAGTGACCGATAGTGAACCAGTACCGTGAGGGAAAGGTGAAAAGCACCCCGGAAGGGGAGTGAAACAGATCCTGAAACCGTGTGCCTACAACTAGTTGGAGCCCATTAACGGGTGACAGCGTGCCTTTTGTAGAATGAACCGGCGAGTTACGATGTCGTGCAAGGTTAAGCTGATAAGGCGGAGCCGTAGCGAAAGCGAGTCTGAATAGGGCGATGAAGTACGACGTCGTAGACCCGAAACCGTGTGATCTACCCATGTCCAGGGTGAAGTTCAGGTAACACTGAATGGAGGCCCGAACCCACGCATGTTGAAAAATGCGGGGATGAGGTGTGGGTAGGGGTGAAATGCCAATCGAACTCGGAAATAGCTGGTTCTCCCCGAAATAGCTTTAGGGCTAGCCTCGAGGTTGAGAGTTTTGGAGGTAGAGCACTGATTGGACTAGGGGTCCCCACAGGATTACCGAATTCAGTCAAACTCCGAATGCCAAAAACTTTTACTCGGGAGTCAGACTGCGAGTGCTAAGATCCGTAGTCAAGAGGGAAACAGCCCAGACCATCAGCTAAGGTCCCCAAGTATACGTTAAGTGGAAAAGGATGTGGAGTTGCCCAGACAACCAGGATGTTGGCTTAGAAGCAGCCACCATTTAAAGAGTGCGTAATAGCTCACTGGTCGAGTGACTCTGCGCCGAAAATGTACCGGGGCTAAACGTATCACCGAAGCTATGGATTGACACCTTTGGTGTCAGTGGTAGGGGAGCGTTCTAAGTGCAGCGAAGTCAGATCGTAAGGACTGGTGGAGCGCTTAGAAGTGAGAATGCCGGTATGAGTAGCGAAAAGAGGGGTGAGAATCCCCTCCGTCGAAAGCCCAAGGTTTCCTGAGGAAGGCTCGTCCGCTCAGGGTAAGTCGGGACCTAAGCCGAGGCTGAAAAGCGTAGGCGATGGACAACAGGTTGAAATTCCTGTACCACCTCCTCACCGTTTGAGTAATGGGGGGACGCAGTAAGGTAGGGTAAGCGCGCTGATGGATATGCGCGTCCAAGCAATTAGGCTGAGAAGTAGGCAAATCCGCTTCTCGCGAAGGCTGAGTTGTGATGGCGAGGGAAATTTAGTACCGAAGTTCCTGATCCTACACTGCCTAGAAAAGCCTCTAGCGAGGTGAGAGGTGCCCGTACCGCAAACCGACACAGGTAGGCGAGAAGAGAATTCTAAGACGCTCGGGAGAACTCTCGTTAAGGAACTCGGCAAAATGACCCCGTAACTTCGGGAGAAGGGGTGCTCTATTAGGGTGTATGCCCGAGAGAGCCGCAGTGAATAGATCCAAGCGACTGTTTAGCAAAAACACAGGTCTCTGCGAAGCCGCAAGGCGAAGTATAGGGGCTGACACCTGCCCGGTGCTGGAAGGTTAAGAGGAGGGGTTATCCTTTGGGAGAAGCTCTGAATTGAAGCCCCAGTAAACGGCGGCCGTAACTATAACGGTCCTAAGGTAGCGAAATTCCTTGTCGGGTAAGTTCCGACCCGCACGAATGGTGTAACGATTTGGATACTGTCTCAACGAGAGACCCGGTGAAATTATAGTACCTGTGAAGATGCAGGTTACCCGCGACAGGACGGAAAGACCCCATGGAGCTTTACTGTAGCTTGATATTGGATGTTGGTACAGTTTGTACAGGATAGGTAGGAGCCTTGGAAGTCGGAGCGCCAGCTTCGACGGAGGCGTCGGTGGGATACTACCCTGACTGTGCTGACATTCTAACCTCGGACCGTGATCCGGTTCAGGGACAGTGTCAGGTGGGCAGTTTGACTGGGGCGGTCGCCTCCTAAACAGTAACGGAGGCGCCCAAAGGTTCCCTCAGAATGGTTGGAAATCATTCGAAGAGTGCAAAGGCATAAGGGAGCTTGACTGCGAGACCTACAAGTCGAGCAGGGACGAAAGTCGGGCTTAGTGATCCGGTGGTTCCGCATGGAAGGGCCATCGCTCAACGGATAAAAGCTACCCTGGGGATAACAGGCTTATCTCCCCCAAGAGTCCACATCGACGGGGAGGTTTGGCACCTCGATGTCGGCTCATCGCATCCTGGGGCTGAAGTAGGTCCCAAGGGTTGGGCTGTTCGCCCATTAAAGCGGTACGCGAGCTGGGTTCAGAACGTCGTGAGACAGTTCGGTCCCTATCCGTCGCGGGCGCAGGAAATTTGAGAGGAGCTGTCCTTAGTACGAGAGGACCGGGATGGACACACCGCTGGTGTACCAGTTGTTCCGCCAGGAGCATCGCTGGGTAGCTACGTGTGGACGGGATAAGTGCTGAAAGCATCTAAGCATGAAGCCCCCCTCGAGATGAGATTTCCCATGGAGTTAATCCAGTAAGACCCCTTAGAGATGATGAGGTTGATAGGTCTGGTGTGGAAGCGTGGCGACACGTGGAGCTGACAGATACTAATCGGTCGAGGACTTATCCAAAATTATTCTTGACACATGTTTACACATTATCTAGTTTTGAGAGAACAACTCTCAATTTTCTAGTTTGGTGGCGATAGCAAAGAGGTCACACCCGTTCCCATGCCGAACACGGACGTTAAGCTCTTTTGCGCCGATGGTAGTTGGGGGCTTCCCCCTGTGAGAGTAGGACGTTGCCAAGCATCTAAAAAGCATTCCATTTATGGGATGCTTTTTTTGTTTGTGAAGTGAAAAACAAAATAATAAATAATTCGTTCGTTGATATAATAGAGTTTTTGTCGAATCGGTTAATATGTTCCACATGAATCACAATCTTGAAGAAACAACGTGCTTGACCCTGTGAGACGAGTCCTTTCTCTTCGTCATACATCGTGAAGCACTTCGAAGTAAGAGCAAATCGTTGATCTTCCCCGTAGAAGAGAAAGGATGAGCCAGGTCAGGTCATTGCCAAGTATTTAAAAAGCATTCCATTTATGGGATGCTTTTTTGTTTGTAAAAACTCATTTTTTGAGCTGATTTCGTCTTGTTAAAATTGGTATCATAATATCTTTCATTTTATTAAAAGAAAAAAAGATATCATATCTTTTATGTAGAGATTGTCGAGTCGTTGGCTATACTAGCTTGTGTATGAGCGAGATGATTGCACTTTTTTTTAAGAGAGATTATAATATGTATATAGTCAAAGATAGTCAAAGTCAAAGAGGGGGGAGGCCAGATAGTTGAGAAATATCTCTGATGTCATAGAACAATATTTAAAAGCTACATTGATGAAAAGTGAAGATGATCTATTAGAGATTAAAAGAAGTGAACTCGCTAAACAGTTTGAGTGTGTACCTTCGCAAATAAACTACGTAATTAGTACTCGTTTTACGATAGAAAAAGGATATATTGTTGAAAGTAAGCGAGGCGGCGGTGGGTATATACGAATTATTAAGGTGAAGCCTCATGACGATCTAGCTCTCTTTGAACAATTGATGAATCTAATCGGCAAAAAAATTGATCAACAAACAGCAGAAAATGTTATCTTAAGGCTTCTTGATGAAGAGGCTGTGTCGAAAAGAGAAGCTAATTTGATGATAAGTGTAGTGGATCGCACACTATTTCAAACCACGGTGGCTCATCGAGACGAAATAAGAGCGAATCTTCTAAAAGCAATGCTAGGCACATTAATATATAAACAAGACCGTTGATCAAAAGTGAAAGAGGTGATATGCGATGAAGTGCCAAGAGTGTCAAGAAAAAGAGGCAACATTGCATTTTACGAAAATTGTTAACGGGCAGAAGACAGAATTTCATATATGCGATCAATGCGCCCGCGAAAAAGGAGAACAATTCCCAGGAACTAATAGTTTCTCCATTCATCAATTATTGTCAGGATTGCTGCACTTTGAACAGCCTCTTAAAGAAGGTCAGGAGTCAGCAACTCAGCGTAAAGAGTTAGTATGTACAAATTGTGGTATGAGGTATGAGCAATTTACGAGAGCTGGACGATTTGGATGTGCTACATGTTATGAAAGTTTTGGTGAAAAGTTAGATCCTATTTTAAAACGTGTGCATAGTGGAAATGATACGCACTCAGGTAAAATCCCTATTCGTGTAGGCGGAGGATTGCAACTGAAAAAACAGATTGACTCATTAAAAATTGAGATGAAGAAATATATAGAGAATGAGGAATTTGAACAAGCGGCAGAGACCCGTGATCAAATTCGAGCACTTGAAAAACAAAAACAGAATGAAGAAGAGGGGTGAAAAGATGTCACTCCAACGATTTATTTCAGATGCAATCAGTCCATGGATGAAAAAAGATGGTACAGATTCGGATATTGTTTTGAGTAGTCGAATAAGATTAGCAAGAAACCTAAAAGAATATAAGTTTCCACTTCTCTCAACGATGGAAGAGTCGAACGCAGTTGTAAAGCAAGTGAGAGAAGCTTTGCTAGCTGAAGAAAACAAGTCTATTGGTCAGTTAGAGATGTTATTGATGGATGAGTTAAAAGTGAATGAAAAGCGAGTATTGGTGGAAAAGCATCTTATCAGCCCCCATTTAGCAGAACAATCTAAGCACGGAGCAGTTATGCTAAGTGATGATGAGTCTGTTAGCTTAATGGTAAATGAAGAAGATCATTTACGTATTCAATATTTATTTAAAGGGTTTCAGTTGACTCAAGGTTTAGAGGCTACAAGCAAACTAGACGACTGGGTCGAGGAACGATTAACTTATGCGTTTGATGAAAAACGAGGATATCTGACTAGCTGTCCGACAAACGTTGGGACAGGGTTAAGAGCCTCAGTCATGATGCATCTTCCTGCACTGGCGATGACACGTCAGTTAAATAAAATTTTACCAGCAATTAATCAATTAGGATTAGTTGTTAGAGGAATTTATGGGGAAGGTAGCGAAGCTTTAGGTAACCTGTTTCAGGTGTCGAACCAACTTACTCTAGGTAAATCAGAACAAGGTATCGTTGAAGATTTGCGAGATGTGGTGATGCAGTTGATTCAACAAGAGCGAGCGGCACGTGAAGTATTAATGCAAAGCTCGAAACTGCAACTTGAAGATAGAGTTTATCGTTCTTACGGAATTCTCTCACACAGTCGAGTCATCGAATCAAAAGAAGCCACGCAAAGGTTATCAGATGTTCGCTTAGGAATTGATGTAGGATTACTTGAGAATGTGTCAGCAAACATTTTGAATGAGTTAATGATTCTCACTCAACCGGGCTTTTTACAACAGTATGCGGGAGAAGTGTTATCGCCAGAAGTACGAGATGAACGAAGGGCGACTTTGATCCGTGAGAGGTTGCAACTCGAGAATGAAATGAACGAATAACCGTGGAGGTGGACGCTAATGATGTTTGGACGTTTAACAGAAAGAGCTCAGAAAGTATTAGCATTAGCACAAGAGGAAGCGATTCGCTTAGGACATAATAATATCGGAACAGAGCATGTGCTACTAGGACTTATTCGTGAAGGAGAGGGTATTGCTGCAAAGGCTCTTCAAGCATTAGGTCTAGGTTCTGAAAAAATACAAAAAGAAGTAGAGACGTTAATTGGTAAAGGTCAAGAAGGATCTAAAACAATTCATTATACGCCTCGCGCTAAGAAAGTTATTGAGTTATCAATGGATGAAGCTAGAAAGTTAGGCCATTCCTATGTTGGAACGGAGCACATTTTATTAGGACTTATTCGCGAAGGCGAAGGGGTGGCTGCTAGAGTATTAAACAACCTAGGTGTTAGTCTAAATAAGGCGCGTCAACAAGTGTTACAACTACTTGGCAGTAATGAAGTCGGTAACTCATCTCAACAGGGTGGAAGCTCTTCTAATGCGAATACACCAACCTTAGATAGTTTGGCAAGAGATTTAACTGCAATTGCGCGTGAAGAGTCCCTAGATCCTGTTATCGGGCGCAGTAAGGAGATTGAGCGTGTTATCCAAGTGCTGAGCCGCCGCACGAAAAATAACCCTGTTCTTATCGGGGAGCCTGGTGTCGGTAAAACTGCTATCGCAGAAGGATTAGCCCAAGCAATCATCGCAAACGAAGTACCAGAAACGCTACGTAACAAGCGAGTGATGACACTTGATATGGGTACGGTTGTAGCCGGTACTAAATACCGTGGTGAATTTGAAGATCGTTTGAAAAAGGTGATGGATGAGATTCGTCAAGCTGGGAATGTCATTTTATTCATTGACGAATTGCACACATTGATTGGTGCAGGTGGAGCAGAAGGTGCAATCGATGCTTCAAACATCCTAAAACCTTCTTTGGCACGTGGTGAATTGCAATGTATTGGAGCAACTACGATAGATGAATACCGCAAATACATTGAAAAAGATGCGGCTCTAGAGCGTCGTTTCCAACCAATTCAAGTGAATGAACCAACATTAGTTGAATCGGTTTTAATCCTAAAAGGACTACGTGACCGTTATGAAGCCCATCATCGTGTCACGATTACCGATGAAGCGATTGATGAGGCAGTAAAAATGTCAGATCGCTATATTCCAGATCGTTTCTTACCGGATAAAGCGATTGACCTAATTGATGAGGCGGCATCTAAAGTACGTTTGCGTTCTTACACAGCTCCGCCAAACTTAAAAGAGCTTGAAAGCCGTTTAGAGGAGACGCGTAAAGAGAAAGACGCAGCGGTTCAAAGCCAAGAATTCGAAAAAGCAGCTTCCTTACGCGATTCCGAACAACGTCTACGTGAAGAACTAGAAGAGATGAAAAATGAGTGGAAGAAAAAGCAAGGTCAAGAAGATACAGAAGTAGTCGTAGAAGATATCGCTCAAGTGGTAGCAAGTTGGACGGGAATTCCAGTG
Organism: Bacillus sp. FJAT-45037; assembly: GCF_002797325.1. Classification (GTDB taxonomy): domain Bacteria; phylum Bacillota; class Bacilli; order Bacillales; family Bacillaceae_D; genus Alkalihalophilus. The sequence continues at coordinate 3,115,782 of NZ_KZ454938.1, forward strand.
TCTAAATTAGCTGAAGAAGAAACCGATCGCCTCCTGAAAATGGAGAGCATCTTACATGAGCGTATCGTAGGGCAAGAAGAAGCGGTTAAATCGATCTCAAAAGCGGTGCGCCGTGCACGTGCTGGATTAAAAGATCCTAAGCGCCCTATTGGTTCGTTCATCTTCTTAGGCCCAACAGGTGTTGGTAAGACGGAACTTGCACGAGCAGTAGCTGAGACATTATTCGGAGATGAAGATGCGGTGATCCGTATTGATATGTCTGAGTATATGGAAAAGCATTCAACGAGTCGTCTTGTTGGTTCTCCTCCAGGTTATGTAGGCCATGAAGACGGAGGACAGTTAACGGAAAAAGTTCGCCGCAAGCCTTATTCTGTTATCTTACTTGATGAGATTGAAAAAGCTCATCCGGAAGTATTTAATATCCTTTTACAAGTACTAGAGGATGGTCGTTTAACCGATTCAAAAGGACGAACGGTTGATTTCCGCAATACGGCTATTATTATGACATCAAACGTTGGAGCTAGTACGCTCAAGCGTAATAAGTATTTAGGATTTACAACGGAAAGTGAAGGGCAAGAATATAAAGATATGAAAGGCAAAGTTATGGAAGAGCTAAAACGTAGCTTCCGTCCTGAGTTTCTTAATCGTATCGATGAGATCATTGTCTTCCACTCACTAGAGAAAAAGCATGTACGTGAGATTATTACATTAATGTCTGATCAGTTGAAGCAGCGTCTAATTGAACAAGGCATTGAATTTGAATTAACAGAAGCTGCTAAAGATAAAATCACAGATTTAGGATATGATCCTGAGTACGGTGCGCGTCCGTTACGTCGTGCGTTGCAGAAGCAAGTTGAAGATCGTCTTTCAGAAGAGTTATTAAAAGGTACGATTTTCAAAGGTCAAAAAGCAATCATTGATGTGAAAGACGATGAGTTAATCGTTGAAACGCGCGAGAGTGCTCAAGTGTAAAAGAATATTAGTTACAAAAAAGCTGAGGGACAGACATAACCCCTCGGCTTTTCACCATAGAGTGATAGTACCTCTTCTTTCACGTTTGCTTTCTACTCTGTTACAATGAGAGAAAGAAGAACAGTAGAAAAGAGGAACTCAAATTGGCAAAGAAAAAAACAAAATTTGTCTGCCAGGAATGTGGCTATGAGTCAGCGAAATGGATGGGGAAATGCCCTGGGTGCCAAGGATGGAACTCAATGGTAGAGGAGTTTGAGCCAAGTGCCAAACAATCTAGCCGTAGTTATGTAACTTCAGGTGCTGCTCAAGGGACAAAACCTCAGGCAATTACGACGATACAAAGTGAGACAGAACCCCGTATTGATACGACATTAGTTGAGTTAAATCGAGTCCTTGGAGGCGGGATTGTACCAGGTTCCCTCGTCCTTGTTGGTGGAGACCCAGGGATCGGGAAATCAACCCTCCTTTTGCAACTTTCAGCTAAGTTAGCAGAAACCAATCAGAAAGTCCTTTATATATCAGGAGAAGAATCGGTGAAACAAACGAAGTTGCGTGCAGACCGATTGAATGCTTCCTCTTCCAATTTATATGTTTTAGCTGAAACAGATTTATCGTTTATTGATCGGGCGATAGATGAAGTAAACCCTGCTCTAGTTATTATTGATTCGATTCAAACAGTGTATCAAGAAGATATTTCATCTGCTCCGGGAAGTGTCGCACAAGTTAGGGAATGCACAGCTGCCTTTATGAAGATTGCTAAAACAAGAGGGATTGCGATCTTTATTGTCGGTCATGTCACAAAGCAAGGGTCAATTGCTGGACCGAAATTACTTGAACATATGGTCGATTCTGTTCTGTATTTTGAAGGGGAGCGTCACCACACTTATCGAATTCTCCGTGCTGTTAAAAATAGATTTGGGTCCACCAATGAGATGGGCATTTTTGAAATGAAGGAGTTAGGACTTGAAGAAGTCTTAAATCCATCAGAAATCTTCCTTGAAGAGCGTTCTAAAGGAGCCGCTGGATCCATTGTGGTTGCTTCCATGGAGGGGACACGTCCCGTTCTAGTAGAGCTACAAGCGCTTATTTCTCCAACTAGTTTTGGAAATCCAAGAAGAATGGCAACAGGAGTTGATCACAATCGAGTTTCGTTGTTAATGGCAGTGCTTGAGAAGCGCGTAGGTCTACTTTTACAAAACCAAGATGCGTATTTAAATGTGGCGGGTGGAGTCAGATTAGATGAACCAGCTATTGATTTAGCCATCGCTTTAAGTATCGCCTCAAGTTTTCGTAATCAAGTGACTAGTCCAACCGATGTGGCTATAGGTGAGATTGGTTTAACAGGAGAGATACGACGTGTTTCAAGGATTGATCAACGAGTGAACGAAGCAGCAAAATTAGGATTTAAACGAGCGATTATACCAGAGAAAAACCTTGGAGGCTGGACAGTGCCTAAGGGGATTGAAGTAGTAGGAGTGCCAACTGTAGAGCGCGCGCTTGAGGTTGTGTTAGGGAGGTAAGGTGTGATGGACGAAAGAAAAAGAGGGATATTTATCCAAAATGTGTTGAAACTTGTTGCGCCAGGAACGCCACTTCGGGCAGGAATTGATAACGTTCTACGTGCAAAAACGGGCGGATTGATAGTGATTGGTTATAATAATGAGATGATGAACGTTGTAGATGGGGGCTTCTTTATTAATTGTGATTTCTCACCGGCTTATTTATATGAATTAGCGAAGATGGATGGGGCAATCATTCTTAGTGAAGACAGCAAGCGCATTTTATATGCAAATACGCAACTTGTGCCAAACAACGGGATTGATTCGATTGAAACGGGTATCCGACATCGAACAGCAGAGCGTGTGGCAAAGCAAACCGGAAATTTGGTTATCTCTATTTCCCAACGTCGCAACGTCATTACTTTGTATCAAGGAGAGCATCGGTATTCATTGAAAGACATCGGTGTGATTTTAACTAAAGCGAATCAAGCGATTCAGACGCTAGAGAAATATAAAGTCGTTCTTGATCAAGGGATAACAAACTTAGGCGCTTTAGAATTTGAACAACTGGTAACGTTCCATGAAGTAACTCAAGTCATCCACCGTGTTCAAATGGTGTTAAGGATTAAACGAGAAATTTTAAACTACGTGAATGAACTTGGTGATGAAGGACGTTTAATAACGATGCAGTTAAATGAACTTGTCTCAAACATAGAAAAAGAAGCCATCTATTTGCTAAAAGATTACGTCAAGGAAAAGAAGCAAGACGTGTTTGATACGTTGCGTGAATTAACAAAGTCAGAAACGGAAGAGTTGCTCGATGAACATGAGATTGTTAAAGTTCTCGGCTACGGTAAGAATGTTAATGTTCAAGAACAACCCGTTTCACCACGAGGGTATCGTATTTTAAATCGCATTCCGAGATTACCGCCGCTAATTATCGGGAACCTAATTGACAAGTACGGGGATTTATCAAGTGTGATGTTTGCAAGCATCGAGGAATTAGATGAAGTTGAAGGAATTGGAGAAGCTCGGGCGAAGATGATAAAGGATGGATTACAACGAATCCAAGAACAATTATTTGTTGACCGTCATATTTAATTTTGGATGAGTTGCTTCTATTAAGAATTCTCTGTATGATGATACGTTTTCAAAATTGACAGACCTAGGACCCTTTGGTACGTTAAAACGAAATAGTTCATGGAATTTTATGTGAAATGGAGTTTGCTAGGTTTCAATTATGAAAACTTGTCTATAATAATTGAAGGAGGTGACGCTGGATGCTGAAATGGATTGTGCAATTGTTCTTTATTATTATGGGTGGAACACTAGGCTTTTTATATGTACCAGAGCTGATCCAGGTAATTAATCTAGGAAATATTCCTGGTTGGCTAACGAGTGCGTATGCAGGAGCGATCATTGGTGCTGCTCTTTTATTCGTCACGACATTTTGGTTAGCGGATTATATTGTTAACTTAATGAAATTGGTAGAAGAAGCAATTGTTAAAGCACCTGTAACAGACGTTTTATTTGGCTCAATGGGTTTAATTATCGGACTAATTGTTGCGTATTTAATTGGTATTCCTCTTAATGTTATTCAAATTCCTGTTCTTAGCACGATTGTGCCGATCTTCGTAACGATCTTTTTAGGTTATTTTGGATTTCAAATTGGATTTAAAAAACGTGATGAATTAATTAATCTTTTTACAATGACAAGAACGTTAGGAAAAGACAAAAAGCGTGAAGAAGAAGAGGAAGAAAAGAAACGAGGCAGTCAGCTAAAGATTCTCGATACGAGCGTTATTATTGATGGGCGAATTGCTGACATTTGTAAGACGGGATTTTTAGAAGGAACCTTGGTGATTCCAGAGTTTGTTCTAGAAGAGCTTCAGCATATTGCTGATTCCTCAGATGTATTAAAGCGTAATCGCGGGCGCCGTGGCTTAGATATTCTGAACAAGATTCAAAAGGAGCTACAGGTTAACGTAGAGATCTACGATGGTGATTTTGAAGAGATCCAAGAAGTTGATAGCAAATTGGTCAAACTAGCTAAACTATCTTCAGGTATGGTTGTGACAAATGACTTTAATTTAAATAAAGTATGTGAATTACAAGGAGTCGCTGTCCTAAACATTAACGATTTAGCGAATGCGGTCAAACCAGTCGTTCTTCCAGGCGAAGAATTAAATGTTCAGGTCATAAAAGACGGAAAAGAACATCACCAAGGTGTTGCGTATTTAGATGATGGAACGATGATTGTTGTTGAAGGTGGCCGTGAACATATCGGTAAAAACCTTGATGTTGTCGTCACAAGCGTCTTGCAAACAAGTGCTGGAAGAATGATCTTTGCAAAGCCTAAGTTATTAGAGAAAGCTTTATAATTCGATTGCAAAAGCGCCTACTTCTGTTCATTCAAAGGAAGGTGCTTTTCTTTTTCTGTCATACTAGAACAAAGCAACTTTCTGCCAAATCATATGCGTAATTTCTATGAATCATGATAAAATAAAATAAGATAAACCGCTTAAGCGAGCGACCTGAAAGAAAAATAGCCATTTGAGTTGGATGGATTGAACATAAGGGGAAATCAGATGCATTATCATGTAGTAATTCCAGCTGCTGGTCAAGGGAAACGGATGAAAGCAGGAATGAACAAGCAATTTATTCATTTAAGAGATGAACCAATCATTGTCCATACTGTTCGAGCTTTTACTAATGACCCATGGTGTGATCGAATCATCGTTGTTGCAAGTGAAAATGAACGTGAAGAGATGTTTCGTCTGCTATCTACCTTGAGTAGCAAAAAAGATATCGAGGTTGTTCTTGGTGGTCAGGAGAGGCAGCAAAGTGTGAAATATGGACTAGATGTACTAGAGAACAGCGGAATCGTGCTCATTCATGACGGAGCTAGGCCGTTTATCGACCAAGAATACATTCACCGCTTAGTTCTCAAGGCAAATGAAGCAGGTGCGGCCACTATCGCTGTTCCAATGAAAGATACGGTCAAGCGTGTCTACGACATGAGTGTAGTAGAAACAGTGGATCGCTCTAAGCTATGGGCGATTCAGACACCACAAGCCTTTCAGACTGCACGGATTAAAACCGCCCATAAGAAAGCAGACGATGCAGGAAAACTTGGAACGGATGATGCTAGTCTTCTTGAATGGATGGGGGATTCGGTTTCGATTGTGGAAGGTGATTATATGAATATCAAGATTACCACACCTGAGGATTTAGTGTTTGCAGAAGCAATTTTGAACCATAAGGAGAGAGTATAGCATGATGCGAATTGGACAGGGCTTTGATGTACACCAATTAGTCGAAGGGCGTCCACTGATTCTTGGTGGAATTACGATACCTTACGAGAAAGGTTTACTAGGGCATTCGGATGCAGATGTTTTATTACATACAGTAGCAGATGCGATTTTAGGAGCAGTAGCAGAGGGTGATATCGGTAAGCATTTCCCTGATACAGATCCTGAATTTAAAGATGCGGATTCAGCAAAATTATTGATTCATGTATGGAATATTGTGAAGGACAAAGGCTATCAGTTAGGAAATATTGATTGCACAATTATTGCCGAGAAGCCGAAGATGGCTCCACATATTTCACAGATGAGAGCGAAGATTGCTGAACTATTAGAGGCTGATACAAGTCAAGTTAATGTGAAGGCGACAACAACAGAGAAATTGGGATTCACCGGCAGAGGCGAAGGGATTGCTGCCCAAGCAACGGTTCTATTAACAAAAAATCCTTCATAATAAAAAAAGAATCGCACAGTAAAACTGGAACAATGCTACAATAAAAAGCATACTATTTTAGAAATGGATGGTGCAAGAAATGGGAAATGACGTTAGAGTTCGTTTCGCTCCAAGTCCAACGGGGCATTTACATATTGGTGGTGCCCGTTCGGCTTTATTTAATTATCTTTACGCAAAAAATCAAGGCGGAAAGTTTGTTCTTCGTATTGAGGATACAGACCAAGCGCGAAATGTAGATTCAGCGAAAGAAAAGCTTTTGGATAGCTTAAAATGGCTTGGTATTGAGTGGGATGAAAGCATAGATGTAGGTGGTGAATACGGACCTTATAGCTGTATGGAACGTATTGACCTGTATAAAGAGTATATTGAACAACTATTAAAAGAGGGCAAAGCATATTACTGTTACATGACTGAAAGTGAGTTAGAAGCAGAGCGAGAAGCTCAGATGGATCGCGGAGAAGTGCCGAAGTACAGTGGACGCGACCGTAACCTTACAGAAGAAGAGCGTAAGGCTTACGAAGAAAAAGGTCTAAAACCTGTTGTTCGTTTCCATGTCCCTACTGGCCAAGATATTGTTATTCATGATGCTGTCCGTGGCAAAGTGACATTCGAATCAGATGGGATTGGCGACTTCGTTATTGCAAGAAAAGACGGTGTACCAATGTACAATTTCGCTGTGACAATTGATGACCACCTAATGAAAATTTCACATGTTATCCGCGGGGAAGAGCATCTATCAAACACACCACGTCAAGTCATGCTTTATCAAGCATTCGGCTGGGATGTTCCAACGTTTGCTCATGCATCGCTTATTCTAAATCCAGATCGTCAAAAGATGAGTAAGCGTGATGAGTCAATTATTCAATTTGTTGAACAGTATAAAGAACTTGGTTATATGCCAGAGGCGCTTACTAACTTCTTAGCTCTACTTGGTTGGTCACCTGTTGAAGAAGAGGAGATCTTCACAATGGAAGAACTAGGCGAACAGTTCTCACTTGAACGTGTTTCAAAAGCACCGGCCGTATTTGATGCGGAAAAACTTGCTTGGATGAATAATCAGTACTTGAAAAAGGCAGATTTAGAAACGGTAGTGGATCTTTCCATTCCTCATCTAGTTAAAGCAGGTAGGTTGCCAGAAGATATGAATGAAGAGCGCCGTGAATGGGCAAAACGCTTGATTGGTCTATATCAAGAGCAGTTACAATATGGTGCAGAGATTGTGGAATTAACAGAGTTGTTCTTTAAGACAGAGATTGAGTATAATGAAGAGGCGAAAGCTGTTCTCGACGAAGAGCAAGTACCTGAAGTGTTAAAGCAATTCTTACATGAAATTGAGCAACTTCAAACATTTGATGCTGTGAATGTCAAAGGGGCAATCAAGGCAACTCAAAAGGCTACAGGTCAAAAGGGCAAAAAGCTCTTCATGCCGATTCGTGTGGCTACTACTGGTCAAACACATGGCCGAGATCTACCGGATTCTATTGAGTTACTTGGCAAGGCGGTCGTATCTGCTCGTCTGGAGCGCTTACTATAAATAAATATGTTGAACATGTTGAGAGGGAAAAGTAGAAGTTCAGTTTGTTTCCTAGAGAGAACCACCAAAGGCTGGAAGTGGTTTAAACAACTATCTTTGAACATGCACCCTTGAGTCTTTTTCCGAACTGCTAAGCATAGTAGGGAAAAGCGAGTGGCGTCGTTACACGCTATTTAAGATAGCGAAGACATCAGGTATTAGTCTTCACTAAAAACAGAGTGGAACCGCGCCATGCGCCTCTGTGCAATGATTGCACAGGGGCGCTTTTTATCGTTCTGCATGATATGGGGTTTCAAAAGGGGGAGAGGGAGCGATGAGAAAAATTATCAATACGCTGTTAAATGATATCGATGTGGTCTTTAGTCAAGACCCCGCAGCACGCAGTCGACTTGAAGTTATTTTTACGTATTCTGGTGTTCATGCCATATGGTCTCACCGGTTAGCCCATTGGATGTGGAAAAAGAAATTCTACTTTTTAGCGAGAGTACAGTCACAAATTAGTCGCTTTTTCACTGGAATTGAAATCCATCCTGGTGCTGTCATTGGTCAACGGTTGTTTATTGACCATGGAATGGGAGTCGTCATTGGTGAGACCTGTGAAATAGGAGATAATGTCACGATCTATCAAGGTGTGACGCTCGGTGGAACAGGAAAAGAAAAAGGAAAACGTCACCCTACTGTAGCCGATGGTGTTCTAATTGCTACGGGAGCAAAAGTGTTAGGATCATTTCTCATTGGAGAGAATGCTCGTATAGGTGCAGGATCTGTTGTACTAAAGCCTGTTCCAGCAAATTCTACGGTAGTAGGAATTCCTGGTCGAATTGTCGTTCAAGACGGGGTGAAAATATTAGATGGACTTGATCATCATCTTTTCCCAGATCCAATAGCCGATAAATTAAAAGAGCTAGAAGATGAAGTCAAGGAGTTACAGAGACGATTAAAGCAGCAAAGTAGTAAAGAAAATAATATGCATTAAACTAAGGATAATAGATCACTGAGGGAGTCGATCGTATGGCAATAAGACTATATAACAGTTTAACAAAACAAAAAGAAACATTTGTCCCGATAGAAGAAGGCAAAGTCAAGATGTATGTATGCGGTCCTACTGTTTATAATTACATTCATATTGGAAATGCTAGACCTCCGATTGTATATGATATGGTTAGACGCTACCTTGAATATCGTGGGTATGACGTGACGTTTATTTCAAACTTTACAGACGTAGACGACAAGATTATACGTGCAGCTCAAGAATTAGGAGAAGATGTTTTTGCTGTGGCTAATCGATTTATCGAGGAGTATCATAATGACACATGTGCACTAGGGGTAAAAAAAGCAGATAAGCATCCGCGTGTAACAGAGACGATTCCAGAGATTATTGACTTTGTGGTTAAACTTATTGAAAAAGATTATGCCTATGAAGCAAGCGGAGATGTATACTTTCGCACGAAGAAATTTGAAGGCTACGGAAAACTTTCTTCCCAGTCGATTGAGGACCTGCGCTCAGGTGCAAGGATTGAAGTAGACGTGCGTAAAGAAGACCCTCTTGACTTTGTTTTATGGAAAGCGGCTAAGCCTGGAGAAGTTTCGTGGGAGAGCCCATGGGGAGAGGGCCGTCCTGGGTGGCATATCGAATGTTCAGCGATGGTGAAGAAATATTTAGGAGATACGATTGATATTCATGCAGGTGGAAAAGATTTATCGTTTCCTCACCATGAAAATGAAATTGCTCAATCAGAGGCATTAACAGGAAAAACGATGGCAAATTATTGGATGCATAACGGGTTTATTAACATTAACAATGAAAAAATGTCGAAATCACTCGGAAATTTTGTTTTGGCACATGATATCATTCGACAGCATTCTGCAGAAGTCGTGCGCTTTTTCATGCTGACGGCACATTATCGGAGTCCGATTAATTTCAGTGATGAATTGCTTGAAGGAGCAAAAAATGGATTAGAGAGATTACGTACAGTTGTGGCAAGTCTCGAACATCGCCTACAAGAGTCAGCGGGCTACGGGGAGAAACAAGAATGGACAGAAAAAATTGAACAATTTAAAGAAACGTTCATCAAAGAAATGGATGATGATTTCAATAGTGCTAACGGTATTGCCGTTATGTTTGATTTGACGAAGGAAGCAAACCGATACTTACGTGAAGAACAAACGTCCAAAGAAGTTTTGAAACTATTCATTGATCTATTTGATGAGCTTTCAGGGGTGCTCGGGATTGAACTAAGAGAACAAGTTGAGCTATTAGATGAACAGATCGAAGCCCTGATTACAGAACGTAATGACTCACGTAAAAACAAGAATTTCCAAAGAGCAGATGAGATTCGTGATCAACTGAAAGAGCAAGGAATCTTGTTAGAAGACACGGCACAAGGTGTTCGCTGGAAGCGAGGTTAAGATGAAATTAATAGAACCAAATACGGACCTCACCCAGCTCAATGCGCTAGCCTTAGCGTATATGGGTGACTCCGTTTTAGATATGTATGTTCGATATTATCTCATTGCCCAAGGAAAAGTACGCCCGAACCGTCTCCATATGGAGGCAACCCGGTTTGTATCAGCGAAAGCGCAGGCAAAGGTTGTTTATGTATTGTTAGATGAAGGCTTTCTAACAGAAGAAGAAGGCGCTGTTCTAAAGCGAGGTCGAAACGCAAAGTCGGGCTCAATACCAAAAAATACAGATGCAAATACGTATCGCTATTCTACGGGATTTGAGGCAGTACTGGGCTTTTTATACTTGCAAAATCGGACAAGCAGATTAGATGAACTAATGGAGAAAGTGGTTTCAATTATTGATGGTCATATGGAGAAAGGGGAGTTAGAACGTGGGTAAAGAATTTATTTTAGGAAAGAATCCAGTTATTGAGGCTCTTCGCGCAGGACATACAATTAATAAGATATGGATCGCCGAAGGTTCGCAAAAAGGTCAAATGACAAAGCTTATTGAGCTAGCTAAGGAACAAGGAGTCTTGATCCAAAATGCACCGAAAAAGAAGTTAGAGCAATTAGTAGATAGCTCAAATCATCAAGGTGTCGTGGCATCAATCGCGGCGTATGAATATGCGGAAATGGATGATTTATTTAAGGTAGCGAAAGAGAGAGGGGAGGAACCATTCTTCTTAATTTTGGATGAACTAGAAGACCCTCATAATCTAGGTTCCATCATGCGTACAGCTGATGCAGCAGGAGCACACGGTATTATCATTCCGAAAAGGCGTGCAGTCGGCCTCACGCAAACAGTGGCAAAAGCATCAACTGGTGCTATTGAGTATATTCCAGTTGTACGAGTCACAAATATTGCCCGCACAATGGACGACTTGAAAAAGAAAGGCTTATGGTTTGCTGGAACAGACGCCAGCGGAAAAGAAGATTATCGCCAAGCCTCATTTGATATGCCAATCGGTCTTGTAATTGGAAGTGAAGGTAAGGGGATTAGCCGTCTAATTAAAGAGAAATGTGATTTCTTGATTCAGATCCCAATGGTCGGCAAGGTAACGTCACTTAACGCTTCGGTCGCGGCGAGCCTCTTGATGTATGAAGTGTACCGTAATCGTTATCCGTTAGGAAAAAAGTAAATGAAAGATATCCTCCTTGTTGATGGGTATAACATGATAGGGGCATGGCCGGAGTTACGCGATTTAAAAGATCGCGACCTCTCTCTGGCTCGTGACCGTCTCGTTGAACGTATGGCAGAATATCAAGCGTATACAGGCAATAAAGTGATAGTCGTTTTTGATGCTCACTTTGTTGCTGGGATTGGTAAGCTTTATCATAATTACCGAGTCGATGTAATGTATACAAGAGAAAGCGAAACAGCTGATGAACGGATTGAGAGACTAGTCTTGGAGTTAAAGCGAATCGATACAAGAATTCATGTCGCGACATCGGACTTTACGGAGCAATCTTTGATCTTTGGAAGTGGAGCATTGAGGAAGTCTGCTAGAGAGTTATTAATTGAACTCGAAGTGGCAAATAAGGGTATTAAAAAAAGTGTCGAATCGATAAAAAATAAACGAAATTCGACAAAGCTACCTTTAAATGATGAAATGATTGAAATTTTTGAAAGATGGCGTCGAGGTGAGCAATGACAGGTTGACCAGCTGGAAATCTGTGCTATATAATATTCCTATAATTTGGACAACATCTAAGGTCGGGGGGATTGTCGTGCACATGGACCTTCAAGAAACGAAATCAACACTTAGTTTTGATCAATTGGCAGACGATGTTTTAGTAGAGTATGTACGTAGTGGAGATACGAGAGCCCTTGAGTTTCTGATCAATAAGTACAAGAATTTTGTACGCGCAAAAGCACGCTCTTATTTTTTGATAGGGGCAGATCACGAAGACATTGTTCAAGAAGGAATGATCGGACTTTATAAAGCGGTCCGTGATTTTAACGGGGAAAAACTTGCGTCCTTTAAGGCTTTTGCTGAACTATGCATTACCCGTCAAATTATCACGGCAATTAAGACCGCTACAAGACAGAAACATATTCCGCTTAATTCTTATGTTTCTTTAGACAAACCAATTTATGACGAAGAATCAGACCGCACTTTAATGGATGTTATTAGTGGGACAAAAGTGACTAATCCTGAAGATCTACTGATCAATCAGGAAGAATTTGAAGATATTGAACTTAAAATGGGTGAGATTCTTAGTGAACTAGAACGGCAAGTGCTCATGTTGTATTTAGATGGCAGATCCTATCAAGAAATCTCTGTTGATTTAAATCGTCACGTGAAATCGATTGATAATGCCTTGCAACGAGTGAAGCGTAAACTAGAGAGGTATGTAGAATTAAAGGGTATCACGTTAGCGTAATGACTAACGATTGATTAATAGTCTACTTTCATTTAGGAATGAGGTGGGCTATTTTTCTTAGTAAAAACAGGGAAGTAAGTGAATTGGAATCATTAGAAGCAATTGACACCTTATGGTTGCTATGCTACAGTGGATGGGTGTGTATGTAGGTTCACGGAGGTGCTTAATGCGTAATAAAGTAGTACAAGCTTGTGAGATTTGTCATTCTAGAAACTATTCAACTGAAAAGAATAAACTCACTCACGTTCATCGCATTGAGGTGAAGAAGTTTTGTAAGCATTGTAATGAGCACACTCTTCATCGTGAAACCAAATAATACAGGTAGAGCGGTTCTTTTTTTGGCCTTTTTACCCTATTATGGCAATAGAGCTAAAGAAAAACACTTTTCGATATGAAGTGATGGAAGTCCAAGCTTTACCTATGGATGTTATGTTCATTTGTTATTATTTATGCTTATCGTAAGTAATTTCGGAATAGATGTGCAGTTGTTTGTCTATATTGATTGGTGCTGGAGGTGTCTGCTGTGGCTAGCGGCGAAAGGAACATTGGAAGGTTTTTGAAAGATGTCGTACAAGAGATGAAACGTGTATCGTGGCCTACTAGAAAAGAATTAACTCGTTATACTTGGATTGTTCTTGGGACGGTTGCGTTTATTACTGTTTTCTTTGCAATTGTAGACTATGGAATCTCATCGATTGTTCGCGTATTACTCGGATAATTAGAGGTTAACCGTCTTAGATTGACAATGGTTTAAAGAAGGAGGGAAGGACAAAACCGTCCTAGTAAGCATGGAAAAAAATTGGTATGTTGTTCACACGTACTCAGGATATGAGAACAAAGTAAAAGCTAACTTGGAAAAGCGTGTTGAGTCGATGGACATGGCTGACAAGATTTTCCGCGTTCTTGTTCCTGTTGAAGAAGAAACTGAAGTGAAAAACGGAAAAACAAAACAAGTAATAAAGAAGGTTTTTCCTGGTTATGTCATTGTTGAGATGGTCATGACGGATGATTCGTGGTATGTTGTACGTAACACACCAGGTGTCACTGGTTTTGTTGGTTCGTCTGGTGCAGGTTCTAAACCGACAGCGCTATTGCCGGAAGAGGTAGAAGCGATCTTGAAGCAAATGGGTGTAACTGAGCCTAAAGCTGAGCTTGACTTTGATTTGAAAGAATCAGTGAAAGTTAAAGAAGGTCCGTTTGCTAACTTTATCGGGTCGATTGAAGAAATTTATATGGAAAAGCAAAAAGTTAAAGTTCATGTAAATATGTTTGGTCGAGAGACGCCTGTTGAGCTAGATTTTGATCAAGTTGAAAAGATTTAACGAAAAAACTTGAAACTTTCTGCTGAAGGTGATAAAATCTTCATGTTTCATCATGTTTTTTCTACATGAACCATCGGGTGCATGAGTGCATCCGTTTTTTGAGTGGGAGGGTGCAGACACCCGGATAACCACATCACGGACTAAGGAGGTGTGTCACGTGGCTAAAAAGGTAATTAAAATGGTTAAATTGCAAATTCCTGCTGGTAAAGCTAATCCAGCGCCACCAGTTGGTCCTGCATTAGGTCAAGCAGGTGTTAATATTATGGGATTCTGTAAAGAATTTAACGCTCGTACTTCAGATCAAGCTGGTCTTATCATTCCAGTAGAAATCACAGTATTTGAAGATCGTTCGTTTACATTCATCACTAAAACTCCACCCGCTGCTGTTCTTCTTAAGAAAGCTGCTGGGATTGAGTCAGGTTCTGGTGAGCCTAACGTTAAAAAAGTTGCAACTGTTAAGCGTGATAAAGTGCGCGAAATTGCTGAGACTAAAATGCCAGATTTAAACGCAGCTGACGTTGAAGCAGCTATGCGTATGGTTGAAGGTACTGCACGTAGCATGGGTATCGTAATTGAAGACTAATAAGTAACATTGTTTTATGGAGGTTGCGATGAGGAAACCCCTCTTTACCTAGTTTCTAGGTTCGCAACCTTTAATAGTGGGAGGTATTACCGCTAAAACCACATTCGAGGAGGAAATTAACATGGCTAAAAAAGGTAAAAAATATCAAGATGCTGTGAAGCTTGTAGACCGTGATGCGGCATACGTAGCTGAAGAAGCTATTGAACTTGTTAAAAAAACCGCTACAGCTAAATTCGACGAAACGGTTGAAGTTGCTGTACGTCTAGGTGTTGACCCTAAGAAAGCAGACCAACAAATTCGTGGGGCTGTCGTTCTACCAAATGGTACGGGTAAAACACAACGTGTTCTTGTATTTGCAAAAGGTGAAAAAGCAAAAGAAGCTGAAGCTGCTGGTGCTGACTATGTAGGAGAAGAAGATTTCATCAATAAGATCAGCCAAGGTTGGTTTGACTTTGATGTAATCGTAGCTACACCTGACATGATGGCGCAAGTTGGTAAACTTGGTCGCGTACTTGGACCAAAAGGCTTAATGCCAAACCCTAAAACTGGTACAGTAACATTTGATGTACAAAAAGCTGTTAATGAAATCAAAGCTGGTAAAGTAGAATACCGCGTTGATAAAGCTGGCAACATCCACGTACCAATTGGTAAAGTTTCGTTTGAAACAGAGAAACTTGTTGAAAACTTCTCAACAATTATCGAAACAGTAATGAAAGCTAAGCCTGCTGCTGCTAAAGGAACATACGTTAAGAATGTTGCTGTAGCTTCAACAATGGGACCTGGCGTTCGTGTTAATGCTTCATCAATGACGAAGTAATTATTGACAGTTGGTAAAAGTTGAATTATACTCTTAGGAGTGCTTTCGCACAATTAAGATCAAAACGAACATCATACCGTAGACAGTAGGTGCCTTGTTGCTTAATTTCCTACCGAGGTAAGCTATAGATTCAGTGTTACTATAACAACTGACATCAATATGCCCTCATGTCTACATGGGGGCATTTTTATATCGCTTCTTAAACGGTATGGTATAAAACCATGGGAGGTGTAAGGATGAGCGTACTAGAACAAAAGAAACAAATCGTATCTGATATCGCTGATAAGTTACGTGATAATAAAGCGACAGTAGTAGTTAATTATCGTGGACTTAACGTTGCTGAAGTGACTGAACTTCGTAAGCAACTTCGTGAAGCGGGTATTGAATTTAAAGTTTACAAGAACTCTTTAACTCGTCGTGCGGCTGATGCAGCTGAACTTTCTGAGTTGAACGAAAGTCTTGTTGGACCGAATGCTGTTGCTTTTAGTGCTGAGGATGTTATTGCTCCTGCTAAGGTGCTTAACGACTTCGCTAAGAAGCATGAAGCTCTTGAAATTAAAGCTGGTGTTATTGAAGGACGAGTTGCTACGGTTGAAGAAATCAAAGCTCTTGCTGAACTACCATCACGCGAAGGTCTACTTTCTATGCTTGCAAACGTACTTCAAGCTCCAGTTCGTGGATTGGCAATTGCTACAAAAGCTGTTGCGGACCAAAAAGAAGAGCAAGGTGCGTAAGTTAACGCATCTCGCACAGTAAAACAAAACAAAACTAAACTTATTTAATAGGAGGATTTTAAAATGACTAAAGAACAAATCATTGAAGCGGTTAAAGAAATGACTGTTTTAGAACTTAACGACCTTGTTAAAGCTATCGAAGAAGAATTTGGTGTATCTGCTGCTGCTCCTGTAGCTGTAGCTGCTGCTGGTGGCGACGGTGCCGCTGCTGAGCAAACTGAATTTGACGTAATCCTTACATCAGCTGGTGGATCTAAAATCAGCGTAATCAAAGCTGTACGTGAGATCACTGGTCTTGGACTTAAAGAAGCAAAAGCAGTTGTTGATGGTGCTCCAGCTCCAATCAAAGAAGGCGTAACTAAAGAAGAAGCTGAAGAAATGAAAGCTAAGCTTGAAGAGGCTGGCGCTTCTGTAGAAGTTAAGTAATAACTCTTTATATAAAAGACTCGCGTCTCTGCGGGTCTTTTTTATTATGAGAGAATCGTTATGAATGTGTAATGACACGTCGATACTATAAATAAAGAGAAGAATGCATATAAGGGAGGTCGTAAGAGACGTGACTGGGCATTATTATTCAAAAGACCCCGATGTAAAAAGTGATGAACGTTCATGGTCATTTGAACTTCGGCAAAAAACTTTTACATTTATATCAGACCGAGGGGTATTTTCAAAAAAAGAAATTGATTTTGGTAGTCGCCTGCTTATCGAGTCATTTGTAATGCCTCAAATTTCAGGGCCGCTATTAGACGTAGGTTGCGGTTATGGACCAATTGGTATAACTGTGGCATCGATTGAAGGAAATCGAGAAGTTCATATGGTTGATGTTAATGAACGCGCCCTTGATTTAGCGAAGAAAAACGCGACAGCCAATCAGGTGACCAATGTACAAGTGTATCAAAGTGATCGTTTGAGCGAAGTTCACCTCCAGAATTTTGCAGCTATCCTCACGAACCCACCTATTAGAGCGGGCAAGCAAGTGGTTCATGATATTTTCGAACAAGCTTATGATCATTTAGTAAAAGGTGGAGAGTTATGGGTCGTGATTCAGAAAAAGCAAGGCGCGCCTTCAGCATTGGAAAAAATAAAGGCTATCTATGGAAACGTAGAAGTAGTGAACAAGAAAAAGGGCTACTTAATTTTATGTGCGAAAAAAATTGACTCAGTTTAGACATTGTGGTATTGTTATTTAATGCGTATAACTACCTATTTTTCGTGCTGTCATTTTTTTATTTCTGTATAGTACTGGGGAAATATGGTTATACTAGTATAATCGAACGAATGAGTGGAAATGTGGTTTTTTAGTGGAAACCATTTTTTCTTTTTGTACGTGATGGCTATGTCAGGATTTAAATGTTTTAAGCTTGTTTTGTGATGCGACTAGCATGACAAGCAGGTGTGCACGCAATCTATAAAAATGTTCAATCTATAAACTCTTCTTTTATTATATAGGGAGCGGTACATAGGACAGATCATTTTTAGATACTATAACGCGAGATTTGAGGGGTGAATCAGTTGACAGGTCAACTTGTTCAGTATGGACGCCACCGCCAACGTAGAAGCTATGCAAGAATTAATGAAGTGTTGGAGTTGCCAAACTTAATTGAGATTCAAACAGCTTCTTATCAATGGTTTCTTGATGAGGGACTGAGAGAAATGTTCCAAGACATTTCCCCAATTCAAGACTTCACAGGGAATTTAGTTTTAGAGTTTATTGATTATAGTCTTGGGGAGCCGAAATATCCAGTCGATGAATCAAAAGAGCGTGACGTAACGTACGCTGCTCCTTTACGCGTTAAGGTCCGTCTGATTAATAAAGAGACAGGCGAAGTAAAGGAACAAGAAGTATTCATGGGTGATTTCCCATTGATGACAGAGACGGGTACATTCGTAATCAACGGAGCTGAGCGTGTCATTGTATCTCAGCTAGTTCGTTCGCCGAGTGTGTATTATAGTCAAAAGACTGATAAGAATGGGAAGAAAGGATTCACCGCTACTGTTATTCCAAACCGCGGAGCATGGTTGGAACTTGAGACCGATGCAAAGGACATTGTTTATGTCCGTATCGACCGCACAAGAAAGATTCCAGTGACGGTTCTTTTGCGTGCTTTAGGGTTTGGTTCTGATCAAGAGATCATTGATCTATTAGGTGAGGATGAGTATCTTCGTAACTCACTAGAAAAAGATAACACAGATAGTACGGAGAAGGCATTATTAGAAATCTATGAGCGTCTTCGTCCTGGTGAACCACCAACAGTTGAAAATGCGAAAAGTCTACTTGATTCTCGCTTCTTTGATCCGAAGCGTTATGACTTAGCGAATGTTGGTCGTTACAAACTCAATAAAAAGCTTCATATTAAAAACCGTTTATTTAATCAACGTTTAGCAGAAACGCTAGTTGATCCTGAGACGGGTGAAGTGATTGCTGAAGAAGGTACGGTGTTAGATCGTCGTACGCTTGATCGCATCCTTCCTAATCTAGAAAATAATATTGGATTCCGTACTGCTCATGCATCTGGAGGAGTAGTGGATGATAGTGAAATTAACCTACAATCTATTAAGATCTATGCACCAGATGATCAAGAGGGTGAGCAAGTAATCCGTATCATCGGTAATGGACTTGTAGAGCGTGAGGTTAAGCACATCACGACATCTGATATTCTTGCATCTATTAACTACTTCTTTAACTTGTTACATGGTGTAGGTGATACAGATGATATCGATCACTTAGGTAACCGTCGTCTACGTTCTGTAGGGGAGTTACTTCAAAACCAATTCCGTATCGGTTTATCTCGTATGGAGCGTGTGGTTCGTGAGCGTATGTCTATTCAAGATCCGAATATGATTACACCACAAGCGCTAATCAATATTCGTCCAGTAATTGCATCAATTAAAGAGTTCTTTGGTAGCTCTCAGTTATCTCAGTTCATGGATCAAACGAATCCGCTTGCTGAGTTAACGCATAAGCGTCGTCTATCAGCATTAGGACCCGGTGGTTTAACACGTGAGCGTGCAGGCTTTGAAGTACGTGACGTTCATTACTCCCATTACGGTCGTATGTGTCCGATCGAAACGCCTGAGGGACCGAACATTGGACTAATTAACTCCTTATCTTCCTATGCGAAGGTCAATGAATTCGGCTTTATGGAAACTCCATACCGTCGTGTTGATCCAGAGACAGGGAAAGTAACAGCACAAATCGATTACTTAACGGCAGATGAAGAGGATAACTATGTTGTCGCTCAAGCAAATGCACGTCTTAAAGATGATGGATCGTTTGTAAATGATAATATCATTGCTCGTTTCCGTGGAGAGAACACGGTTGTTCCACGTGAACGTTTAGATTATATGGATGTCTCGCCTAAGCAAGTTGTTTCTGCTGCGACATCGTGTATTCCTTTCTTAGAAAATGATGACTCCAACCGTGCCCTAATGGGAGCGAACATGCAACGTCAAGCCGTGCCACTTCTTATTCCAGAAGCGCCGCTTGTCGGGACAGGTATGGAGCATGTATCAGCTAGAGACTCTGGGGCTGCAATTGTTTCAAAGAACCCGGGGGTTGTAGAACGTGTAACGGCAAAAGAAATTTTCGTTCGTCGTTATGAAGATGTAGACGGAAAGCAAGTTAAGGGTGACCTTGATAAGTATCGTCTACAGAAATTCATCCGTTCTAACCAAGGTACAAGCTATAACCAACGTCCGATCGTGGCTGAAGGGGATGTCGTTGAAAACCGTGAAATCCTTGCTGATGGTCCATCGATGGAACAAGGTGAAATGGCTCTTGGACGTAACGTTCTTGTTGGTTTCATGACATGGGATGGTTACAACTATGAGGATGCGATCATTTTAAGTGAGCGCCTTGTAAAAGACGACGTTTATACTTCTATTCATATTGAAGAGTATGAGTCAGAAGCTCGTGATACAAAACTTGGACCTGAAGAGATCACTCGCGATATCCCGAACGTTGGGGAGGATGCGTTAAAGAATCTTAATGAACGTGGAATTATTCGCGTCGGGGCTGAAGTAAAAGATGGCGATATTTTAGTTGGTAAAGTAACACCAAAAGGGGTTACAGAATTAACAGCGGAAGAGCGCCTTTTACACGCAATCTTTGGTGAAAAAGCTCGTGAAGTTCGTGATACATCTCTTCGTGCACCGCATGGTGGAGACGGAATCGTACTTGATGTAAAAATCTTCAATCGTGAAGATGGCGATGAGCTACCTCCTGGTGTGAATCAGCTAGTACGTGTTTACATCGTACAAAAGCGTAAAATCAACCAAGGGGATAAAATGGCCGGTCGTCACGGAAATAAAGGTGTTATCTCACGTATCCTGCCTGAAGAGGATATGCCATTCCTTCCAGACGGAACACCGATTGATATCATGTTAAACCCATTAGGGGTACCATCTCGTATGAACATCGGACAGGTGCTTGAGCTACACTTAGGTATGGCTGCACGTAAACTTGGCATCCACGTTGCGTCTCCTGTATTTGACGGAGCGAACGAGGAAGATGTTTGGGGTACACTTGCTGAAGCCGGCATGGCGCGTGACGGTAAGACGGTTCTTTATGATGGACGTTCTGGTGAGCCATTTGACAACCGAGTATCAGTTGGAATCATGTATATGATCAAACTTGCTCACATGGTTGACGATAAGCTACATGCTCGTTCAACTGGACCGTATTCACTTGTTACACAGCAACCTCTAGGTGGTAAAGCGCAATTTGGTGGACAGCGTTTCGGTGAGATGGAAGTATGGGCACTTGAAGCATACGGTGCTGCTTACACATTGCAAGAGATCTTAACAGTGAAGTCCGATGATGTTGTCGGACGTGTGAAGACCTACGAAGCGATTGTCAAAGGTGAAAATGTACCTGAGCCAGGTGTGCCAGAGTCATTTAAAGTATTAATCAAAGAGCTTCAATCACTAGGTATGGATGTGAAAATGCTCTCAATCAACGAAGAAGAGATTGAAATGAGAGAGCTTGATGAAGATGAAAAAGCTTCTGAAAAACTCAATCTAAATATTGAGTCGAGTGAATCAAACGTATAAGAATGAAAGCAATAGGTGGGAGCTAGATGTACTAGTTCCCCTGTTGCTGTCTGAACTTCTTTTAGATATGAACAAAGAGAATATAGAGAACGGACAATTTGCGTGTTTGATAAGACATGGAAATCAAAAGGGAGGTTGGCCCCTTGATAGATGTAAATAATTTCGAGT
This sequence comes from Bacillus sp. FJAT-45037, assembly GCF_002797325.1. GTDB lineage: Bacteria > Bacillota > Bacilli > Bacillales > Bacillaceae_D > Alkalihalophilus. The sequence goes on from NZ_KZ454938.1 coordinate 3,137,055, forward strand.
ATATGAAAATTGGACTTGCTTCACCAAACAAGATTCGTTCTTGGTCAAGAGGAGAAGTCAAGAAGCCAGAAACGATTAACTATCGTACATTAAAACCTGAAAAAGACGGTTTGTTCTGTGAGCGTATTTTCGGACCTCAAAAGGACTGGGAATGTCATTGTGGAAAATACAAGCGCGTTCGTTATAAGGGTGTTGTTTGTGATCGTTGTGGAGTAGAGGTTACACGTGCTAAGGTACGTCGTGAACGTATGGGGCACATTGAACTTGCTGCGCCTGTCTCACATATCTGGTACTTCAAAGGAATTCCGAGCCGTATGGGTCTTGTACTTGATATGTCTCCACGTTCACTGGAAGAAGTCATTTATTTCGCTTCATATGTAGTGACAGACGCTGGTGAAACGCCTCTTGAGAGAAAGCAATTACTTTCAGAAAAAGAATACCGCACATACCGTGATAAATACGGTCGTTCTTTCACAGCGCAAATGGGTGCAGAAGCCATTCGCAAACTGTTAGCTGACATTGATCTTGAAAAAGAGGTTGAAGGCCTAAAAGAAGAATTAATCACTGCTCAAGGGCAACGTCGTACTCGTGCGATCAAGCGCTTAGAAGTTCTTGAAGCATTCCGTAACTCTGGAAATGAGCCATCGTGGATGGTCCTCGATGTGTTACCGGTTATTCCACCAGAATTACGCCCAATGGTTCAACTTGATGGTGGGCGATTTGCAACATCTGATTTAAATGACTTATATCGTCGAGTAATTAACCGCAACAATCGTTTGAAGCGTCTATTAGATTTAGGTGCTCCAAACATCATTGTTCAAAATGAGAAACGTATGCTCCAAGAAGCAGTAGATGCATTGATTGATAATGGTCGTCGTGGTCGTCCGGTAACGGGTCCAGGTAACCGTCCATTGAAATCACTTTCGCATATGCTAAAAGGTAAGCAAGGACGTTTTCGTCAAAACTTACTTGGTAAGCGTGTTGACTACTCTGGTCGTTCGGTTATCGTAGTTGGTCCGAACTTGAAGATGTATCAATGTGGACTACCAAAAGAAATGGCACTAGAACTTTTCAAACCTTTTGTTATGAAAGAGCTTGTAAGTAAAGGTCTTGCTCATAACATTAAGAGTGCAAAGCGTAAAGTTGAACGTGTTCAACCAGAGGTGTGGGATGTACTTGAAGAAGTAATCCGTGAGCATCCTGTTCTATTGAACCGTGCACCTACACTTCACCGTCTAGGTATCCAAGCGTTTGAGCCAACACTTGTTGAAGGTCGTGCGATCAAACTTCACCCACTCGTATGTACAGCTTATAACGCTGACTTTGATGGTGACCAAATGGCTGTTCACGTACCTTTATCAGCAGAGGCACAAGCAGAAGCGCGTATTCTTATGCTTGCAGCTCAAAACATCTTGAACCCGAAAGATGGTAAGCCGGTTGTTACTCCGTCCCAAGATATGGTATTAGGTAACTACTACTTAACAATGGAACGTGAGGATGCGAAAGGTACAGGGGCGATCTTTAAGGATACAAATGAAGCACTACTTGCATATCAAAATGGTTTTGTGCATCTTCATACACGTGTCGCAGTTCCTGTTGCTTCACTTAAGAAGCCGACATTTACAGAAGATCAACAAGATAAATTATTGTTGACAACCGTCGGTAAATTGATCTTTAATGAGATTTTACCGCAGACATTCCCTTACATTAATGAGCCTTCGACAGTGAACTTAGAAGTAGAAACGCCTTCTAAATACATTGTTCCAAGCACAACAGATGTGACGAAACACTTTGCTGAAAGTGAAGTTGTTACACCATTTAAGAAAGGCTTCTTAGGAAACATCATCGCTGAAGTATTCAAGAAGTTTAAAATTACAGAAACATCTAAGATGCTCGATCGCATGAAGGATCTTGGATTTAAACACTCAACAAGAGCAGGTATTACAGTTGGGGTAGCTGATATCGTAGTACTTGCCGAGAAGAAAGAAATTCTTGCGAAAGCTGAAGATAAAGTTGAGAAGATACTGAAACAATTCCGCCGTGGTTTAATCACAGAGGAAGAGCGTTATGACCGAGTCATCTCTGTCTGGAGTGAAGCAAAGGATATCATCCAAAATAAATTAATGGGTACGCTTGATAAGCATAACCCAATCTTCATGATGAGCGACTCTGGTGCCCGTGGTAACGCATCTAACTTTACGCAACTAGCTGGTATGCGTGGTTTAATGGCCAATCCGTCTGGTCGTATCATCGAGCTTCCGATCAAATCAAGCTTCCGTGAAGGTTTAACGGTACTCGAGTACTTTATCTCTACACATGGTGCGCGTAAAGGTCTTGCTGATACGGCCCTAAAGACTGCCGATTCAGGTTACCTGACTCGTCGTCTTGTAGATGTAGCTCAAGATGTTATCGTACGTGAAACAGATTGTGGAACGGATCGTGGTCTTGAAGTAGCGGCTATTAAAGAAGGAAACGAAATTATTGAAGGTTTGTATGACCGTCTTGTCGGTCGTGTAGCGTTCAAAACACTTCGTCGTCCTGGCACTAAAGACGTATTAATTAAGAAAAACGAGCTAATTACAGAAGATATTGCGAAGATTATCATTGATGCTGGTGTAGAAGAAATGACGATTCGCTCGGTCTTTACATGTAACACTCGTCACGGTGTATGTAAGCAATGTTACGGACGCAACTTGGCAACAGGAAGCGATGTTGAAGTTGGAGAAGCAGTTGGTATCATCGCCGCGCAATCGATCGGTGAACCAGGAACTCAGCTTACAATGCGTACATTCCATACAGGCGGGGTAGCAGGAGACGATATTACTCAAGGTCTTCCGCGTATCCAGGAGTTATTTGAAGCACGTAACCCGAAAGGTCAAGCAACGATCTCTGAAATTGAAGGGGAAGTAATCGACTTCAAGGAAGGTGACAAGCGCGAGGTAACAGTTCGTAGTGAAATGGAAACGAAGAGCTACGCAATTCCTTACGGATCTAGAATTAAAGTTAGTGTTGGCGATCATGTGAAATCTGGTGAAAGCTTAACAGAGGGTTCCATTGATCCGAAAGAACTTCTTAAAGTTCGCGGAATGAATGGAGTACAAGAATATCTATTACGTGAAGTACAAAAAGTATACCGTATGCAAGGGGTAGAAATTGGTGATAAGCACGTAGAGGTAATGGTGCGTCAGATGTTACGTAAGATTCGTGTTGTTGATGCAGGTGAAACAAGCGTATTGCCTGGATCACTAATCGAAATTCAACACTTTAATGATGAGAATGCGAAAGTTTTACGAATAGGCAAACGTCCTGCTACGGGTAGACCAGTATTACTCGGTATTACGAAAGCCTCTCTTGAAACAGATTCATTCCTGTCTGCCGCGTCATTCCAAGAAACAACTAGAGTTCTAACTGATGCAGCAATTAAAGGAAAACGTGATGAATTACTTGGGTTGAAAGAAAATGTTATCATTGGTAAGCTAGTTCCTGCTGGTACAGGTATGAACCGCTACCGTCACTTAAACATAATTTCTACTCATGACGACAACCAAAAGGATGCTTCGAATAAAGCTGTATTAGCGGAAGTCGGAACACATGAATAAAAACTATTCTTAAGTGGTTGACACACACATGTCAGGGTGATAAGATATCAAAGTGTGCCTCGGAACCCTATTACTTTGGAGGATGAAACATGTCTTATGAAAAAGTAAAGCGAGCTAGTGACCTCATTGTAGGTACTAAGCAGACGCTAAAGGCCCTAGAGATCGGAGAGGTTCATGAATTGATTGTAGCTGAGGATGCAGATACACGTGTTGTACACAAAGTTGAAGCGCTCGCTAAATCAAAACAAGTTCCAATCTACTATGTAGACTCAATGAAGAAGCTTGGAAAAGCTTGTGGCATTGAGGTTGGTGCAGCCACTGTTGCTTTAAGGGAGTAATCGTGTTTTTGCCATCCGGTGCGATCCGTATGGCAAAAACTTTACTTTTGCCTAAATATGAACCACCAGGATCAGTGGTCTTACTTTTATAAAAGAGAGGAGGACAAAATATGCCTACTATTAATCAACTAATCCGTAAAGGACGCGTTGCTAAAGTTAGAAATTCAGATTCACCAGCACTTAACAAAGGGTACAATAGTTTCAAGAAAAACCAAACTAACCTATCTTCTCCACAGAAGCGTGGTGTTTGTACTCGTGTTGGTACAATGACTCCGAAGAAACCGAACTCGGCTCTTCGTAAATATGCACGTGTTCGTTTAACGAACCAAATTGAGGTAACGGCGTACATCCCAGGAATCGGACACAACCTTCAAGAACACAGTGTTGTTCTTATCCGTGGAGGACGAGTGAAAGATTTACCAGGAGTACGTTACCACATCGTTCGTGGCGCACTTGACACAGCAGGTGTTCAAGATCGCATGCAAGGACGTTCTAAGTATGGTACTAAGCGTCCAAAAGCTAAAAAGTAATAAAAATAATTGTTTAAATGTTGAAAGGAGGGGAAACAATGCCTCGTAAAGGTCCAGTTACTCGTCGCGATGTATTACCAGATCCTATGTATAATTCAAAACTAGTTACACGTCTAATCAACCGTATTATGGTTGATGGAAAGCGTGGGGTTGCTCAAACAATCCTATATAATGCTTTTGAACTAGTGAAAGAACGTAGTGGAAAAGACCCTATGGAAGTATTCGATCAAGCGCTTAAGAACATTATGCCTGTTCTTGAAGTTAAAGCTCGTCGTGTTGGTGGTGCAAACTATCAAGTGCCGATTGAAGTTAAGCCTGAGCGTCGTACGACTTTAGGTCTTCGCTGGTTAGTAAACTACTCACGTCTTCGTGGAGAAAAAACGATGGAAGAGCGTTTAGCTAACGAAATTCTTGATGCTGCTAACAATGCAGGTTCTGCAGTTAAGAAGCGTGAAGATACTCACAAAATGGCAGAAGCGAACAAAGCGTTTGCTCACTACCGTTGGTAAGATTATATTCTTATTAAATAAAACGCATGAAATAGGAAGGAGAAAGACCCCATGGCAAGAGAGTTCTCCTTAAATAATACGCGTAATATCGGTATCATGGCCCACATCGATGCTGGTAAAACAACTACTACTGAGCGCGTACTTTTTTACACAGGTCGTATCCACAAAATTGGTGAAACGCACGAAGGTGCTTCACAGATGGACTGGATGGCACAGGAGCAAGAGCGTGGTATCACAATCACTTCTGCTGCTACAACGGCTCAATGGAAAGGGCATCGTATTAACATCATCGATACACCTGGACACGTAGACTTCACAGTTGAGGTTGAACGTTCATTACGTGTACTTGATGGTGCTGTAGCGGTACTTGATGCGCAATCTGGTGTTGAACCGCAAACAGAAACAGTATGGCGTCAAGCAACAACTTATGGTGTACCTCGTGTTGTCTTTGTTAACAAAATGGACAAGACTGGTGCAGACTTCTTGTATTCTGTTGGAACGATGCATGATCGTCTTCATGCTAATGCACATCCAATCCAATTACCAATTGGTGCGGAAGAAGATTTCAATGGTATCATTGATCTCATTGACATGGTTGCATACTTCTATGAGGATGACTTAGGTACTCGTACTGACGCACAAGAAATTCCAGAAGAATACAAAGAACAAGCTCAAGAGTATCATGAGAAACTAGTTGAAGCAGCTGCTGAGCTAGATGAAGAACTTATGATGAAGTACTTAGAGGGCGAACAGTTAACGAAGGAAGAGCTTAAGGCTGCAATTCGTAAAGGAACTTGTGATGTTGAATTCTACCCAGTTATCTGTGGTTCTGCTTTCAAAAACAAAGGTGTTCAATTAATGCTTGATGCGGTACTTGATTACCTACCATCACCATTAGATGTGCCTCCAATTAAAGGTACAGTTCCTGATTCGGATGAGGAAATGATTCGTGAGCCTGGTGACGAGAATCCGTTCTCTGCTCTTGCGTTCAAAGTTATGACTGACCCATTCGTAGGTAAGTTAACCTTCTTCCGTGTGTACTCTGGTACGCTTGATTCAGGTTCATATATTAGAAACTCAACAAAAGATAAGCGTGAGCGTGTTGGTCGTATCCTTCAAATGCATGCAAATTCTCGTGAGGAAATTGCAACGGTTTACTCAGGTGATATCGCTGCCGCTGTTGGACTTAAAGATACAACGACTGGTGACACTCTATGTGATGAAAAGAATCTAGTTATTCTTGAGTCTATGGATTTCCCAGAGCCGGTTATTTCATTATCTGTTGAGCCTAAGTCTAAGGCAGACCAAGATAAGATGGGTATGGCTTTAGCTAAGCTTGCAGAGGAAGATCCTACTTTCCATACTGAAACAAACGAAGAAACTGGTCAAACAATTATCTCTGGTATGGGTGAGCTTCACCTTGACATCATTGTTGACCGCATGAAACGTGAGTTTAAAGTAGAGGCTAATGTAGGTGCTCCTCAAGTATCTTACCGTGAAACAATCCGTGAAACGGCTAAAGTTGAAGGTAAGTTTGTTCGTCAGTCTGGTGGTCGTGGTCAATTCGGTCACGTATGGGTTGAATTCTCTCCTAACGAAGAAGGCGCAGGTTTCGAGTTCGAAAATGCAGTCGTTGGTGGATCAGTTCCTCGTGAATACATCGGTTCTGTTGAACAAGGTATCTCTGAATCACTTGGTAACGGTATGGTTGCTGGTTACCCTGTAATCGATATTAAAGCTAAGCTTTATGATGGTTCATACCATGATGTCGATTCAAGTGAGATGGCGTTTAAGATTGCTGCTTCAATGGCACTTAAAAATGCTAAATCAAAGTGTAGACCAGTTCTACTTGAACCATTAATGAAAGTAGAAGTTGTTATTCCTGAAGAGTACATGGGTGATGTAATGGGTGACGTTACAGCACGTCGTGGACGCGTAGATGGTATGGAAGCTCGCGGTAACGCACAAACAGTTAAAGCGTTTGTTCCATTAGCAGAAATGTTCGGTTATGCAACTTCACTACGCTCTCGTACACAAGGACGCGGAACGTACTCAATGTTCTTTGATCACTATGAAGAAGTGCCAAAGAGTGTTGCAGAAGAGATTATTAAAAAGCGTAGCGGAGAATAATCTCCATTTGTAATTGTTTCATGTAACAAATTGTTGTAAGCTAAGAAAGGTGATATTCAAGTATGAGTATGGCACCTTTCTTATTCATAAAAAAACTTTGAATTGTTCAATTAAGGGAGGAAATGAATCATGGGTAAAGAAAAATTTGATCGCTCCAAAACACATGCCAATATCGGTACTATTGGACACGTTGACCATGGTAAAACAACTTTAACAGCTGCAATCACAACTGTTTTAGCTAAACGTTCTGGTAAAGGTGCTGCAATGGCGTATGACGCTATCGATGGTGCTCCAGAAGAGCGTGAGCGTGGGATTACAATCTCTACTGCACACGTTGAGTACGAAACTGAACACCGTCACTATGCACACGTTGACTGTCCAGGTCACGCCGATTATGTTAAAAACATGATCACTGGTGCTGCACAAATGGATGGTGGTATCTTAGTAGTATCTGCTGCTGATGGTCCAATGCCACAAACTCGTGAGCACATCCTTCTATCTCGTCAAGTAGGTGTACCTTACCTTGTTGTATTCTTAAACAAATGTGACATGGTAGATGACGAAGAGCTACTTGAATTAGTAGAAATGGAAGTACGTGACCTTCTTTCTGAGTATGACTTCCCTGGTGACGATATTCCTGTTGTCCAAGGTTCAGCTCTTAAAGCACTTGAAGGTGACGAAGCTTACGAAGAAAAAATTATCGAACTTATGGCTGCAGTAGATGATTACATCCCTACTCCAGAGCGCGATAAAGAAAAGCCTTTCATGATGCCAGTTGAGGATGTATTCTCAATTACTGGTCGTGGTACGGTTGCTACTGGTCGTGTAGAGCGTGGTCAACTTAATGTTGGTGACGTAATCGACATCATCGGTTTATCTGAAGAGCCTACTTCTACAACTTGTACAGGAGTAGAAATGTTCCGTAAGCTTCTTGATTACGCTGAAGCTGGCGACAACATTGGTGCACTTCTTCGTGGGGTTTCACGTGATCAAGTTCAACGTGGACAAGTACTTGCTAAGCCAGGTACAATCACTCCTCACACAAACTTCAAAGCTGAAGTTTATGTTTTATCAAAAGAAGAGGGTGGACGTCACACTCCATTCTTCTCTAACTACCGTCCTCAGTTCTACTTCCGTACAACTGACGTAACTGGAATTATCCATCTTCCAGAAGGCGTTGAGATGGTAATGCCTGGTGACAACATCGAAATGACTGTTGAATTAATTTCACCAATCGCTATCGAAGAAGGTACTAAGTTCTCTATCCGTGAGGGTGGACGTACTGTTGGTGCTGGTGTCGTAGCAAAAATCACGAAGTAATCAATTACTTCCTAAGGAAGCATCTTGGGTAACCAAGATGCTTTCTTTTTATGTAAAATGTTTTTAAAAAAACCTTGCAATATTGGCTATCAATCGTTATAATAATAGAAGTGTGCTCGACATAACGATATTTACTTGATTTCTTTTAGAAATTCAATTAGAGTATTAAATGTTGGTCACTGACAGCGATGATGTGGAAGGTTGCTGATACACCCGGCCCCTTTGCCATGGCAGGGAGTAGGAAATTTTCACGGAGTATGTCTGTTTATAAAATGGACGATAAAGGAGGGGCTATAATGGCAAAGCAAAAGATTCGCATTCGCTTAAAAGCGTATGATCACCGTGTTATAGATCAATCAGCAGAAAAGATTGTTGACACTGCAAAGCGTTCAGGTGCTACTGTATCTGGTCCAATTCCACTTCCAACTGAGAAGTCGGTATACACAGTTCTTCGTGCGGTTCACAAGTACAAAGATTCTCGTGAGCAGTTCGAGATGCGTACACACAAACGTTTGATCGATATCGTGAATCCAACACCACAAACTGTGGATGCTCTTATGCGTTTGGATTTACCGTCTGGCGTAGACATCGAGATCAAACTTTAATAAGTAAGCATTATAAATGAATAGAAGTATTCATTTGATAGTATATGATAAAAAAATGGCAAACAAAAAATGAGTTATTTATAGGAGGTGTAACGGATGACTAAAGGAATCTTAGGTAGAAAAATCGGTATGACACAAGTATTTGCTGAGAATGGTGAAGTCATTCCAGTAACAGTTATTGAAGCTGAGCCAAACGTGGTTCTTCAACAAAAAACTGTTGAATCTGATGGCTACGAAGCAAGTCAATTAGGCTTCGCTGACCAGAAGAAATCAAATACAAACAAACCTCAAGAAGGACATGCTGCAAAAGCTAACACAGCTCCTAAGCGCTTCATGAAGGAAATCCGTAACTTCGACGCTTCTATTGAAGTAGGCAGCGAAGTTAAAGTTGACACATTTACAGCTGGAGACGTAGTAGACGTAACAGGAACATCTAAAGGGAAAGGTTTCCAAGGTGCTATTAAGCGTCATAACCAATCTCGCGGACCGATGTCCCATGGTTCACGTTACCACCGTCGCCCAGGTTCGATGGGTCCTGTTGCTCCTAACCGTGTATTCAAAGGTAAACTATTACCTGGTCGCATGGGTGGAGAAACAGTTACAGTTCAAAATCTTGAAATCGTAAAAGTTGATACAGAACGTAATCTTCTTTTAGTAAAAGGGAATGTTCCTGGTGCTAAGAAAAGCTATATAACTGTTCAAAGTGCGGTTAAAGCAAAATAAAGATTGAAAGAAAGGAGGACACATCATGCCGAAAGTAGCAGTATTTAACCAAGCTGGTTCACAAGTAGGAGATATCGAATTATCTGATTCGATCTTTGGCATTGAGCCAAACAAAAGTGTGCTTCATGACGCAGTGATCATGCAACAAGCATCTCTACGTCAAGGAACACACAAAACTAAAGGACGTTCTGAAGTACGTGGTGGTGGTCGTAAGCCATGGCGTCAAAAGGGAACAGGTCGCGCACGTCAAGGTTCGATCCGTTCACCACAATGGGTAGGCGGTGGAGTAGTCTTCGGACCAACACCACGTAGCTATAGCTACAAGCTTCCTAAGAAAGTTCGTCGTCTTGCAATCAAATCTGCTTTAGCTAGCAAATTGCAAGCAGCAGAAATCGTTGTATTAGACAACCTACAACTAGACGCTCCAAAAACAAAAGAAATGGCATCTGTATTATCAAGCCTTTCTGTTGATCGCAAAGCGCTTGTAGTGACAGCTGATTACAATGAAACAGTTGCATTATCTACACGTAATCTTCCTGGTGTAACATTCGTTACCGCAGAAGGAGTCAACGTTCTTGATGTGCTGAAGCATGATAAGCTTGTCATCACTAAAGACGCAGTTGCAAAAGTAGAGGAGGTGCTTGCGTAATGTCAAACGCTCGTGATATCATTAAGCGCCCCGTAATTACTGAACGTTCTACAGACCTTATGGCTGATAAGAAATACACATTTGAAGTAGACGTTCGTGCTAATAAAACTCAAATCAAAGATGCTTTAGAAGAGATCTTTGAAATTAAGGTTGCTAACGTTAACACAATGAACTATAAAGGTAAGTCTAAGCGATTTGGACGTTACACGGGTTATACAGCTCGTCGTAAAAAAGCCATCGTTACATTAACACCTGAGAGCAAAGAATTCGAATTCTTCGAAGGTGTCTAAGTTTAAAAGCGAAGGAGGGAACTGAACATGGCGATTAAAAAGTATAAACCGACCAGTGCCGGTCGTCGTGGTATGACCGTATCTGATTTTGCGGAAATTACTACTGACAAGCCGGAAAAGTCGTTACTTGCTCCTTTACACAATAAAGGCGGACGTAACAACCAAGGTAAATTAACTGTACGTCACCAAGGTGGCGGACACAAACGTCAATACCGTGTTATTGACTTCAAACGTAATAAAGATGGAATTCCAGGACGCGTTGCTACGATCGAATACGATCCAAACCGTTCTGCTAACATCGCACTAATTTTCTATGCTGATGGTGAAAAGCGTTACATCTTAGCACCAAAAGGCCTTAAAGTTGACATGGTTCTTGAATCTGGTACAGAAGCGGATATCAAAGTAGGTAACGCGTTACCACTTAAAAACATCCCTGTTGGTACAATAATTCATAACATCGAACTTAAGCCTGGTAAAGGTGGACAGTTAGTTCGCTCTGCTGGTACAGAAGCTCAACTTCTTGGTAAAGAAGGAGATTATGTATTAGTACGTCTTAACTCTGGTGAGACTCGCTACATCCTTGCTACTTGTCGTGCGACAATTGGTCAAGTAGGTAACGTAGAACACGAACTTATTAACATTGGTAAAGCAGGTCGTTCACGTTGGTTAGGTAAACGCCCAACTGTTCGTGGATCTGTAATGAACCCGAACGATCACCCACACGGTGGTGGTGAAGGTAAATCACCAATCGGACGTAAGTCTCCAATGTCTCCTTGGGGTAAACCAACACTTGGTTACAAAACTCGTAAGAAGAACAAAGCGTCTGACAAACACATTGTACGTCGTCGTAAAAAATAACGGGATTTGACTACGGTTCTTTGTGAAGAACCGTGGCTAATCACGAAGGGAGGTTTTCTCATGGGTCGTAGTTTGAAAAAAGGACCTTTCGTTGATGATCATCTAATGAAAAAAGTAGAAGCTCACAATGAAACTGATGACAAAAAAGTGATCAAAACTTGGTCTCGTCGTTCAACGATTTTCCCTGAGTTCATCGGGCACACTATCGCAGTATATGATGGCCGTAAACATGTTCCAGTTTATATTTCTGAAGACATGGTAGGACACAAACTTGGTGAGTTTGCACCTACGCGTACGTACAAAGGTCATGCTGATGATAAGAAAACAAGACGTTAAGGTAAGTTAGAGAGGAGGTCCTATCCATGCAAGCTAAAGCTGTAGCAAAACAAGTGCGTATTGCTCCTCGTAAAGTGCGTTTAGTTGTTGACTTGATTCGTGGAAAGCAAGTAGGTGAGGCGATTGCAATTCTACGTCACACACCAAAAGCTGGTTCACCTGTTGTAGAAAAGCTTCTAAACTCTGCAATTGCGAATGCTGAGCATAACTATGAAATGGAGCCAAACAATCTTGTAATTAGTGAAGCGTATGTTGATGAAGGTATTACTTTGAAACGTTTTCGTCCACGTGCGATGGGACGTGCGAGTCGTATCAACAAACGCACTAGCCACATTACATTGGTTGTAACTGAAAAGAAGGAGGGATAAAGCGTGGGTCAAAAGATTAATCCTACTGGACTTCGAGTTGGTATTATCCGCGATTGGGAGTCAAAATGGTACGCTGAGAAAGATTATGCTGATCTATTACACGAAGATATTAAGATCCGTGAATACATTGAAAAACGCTTAAAAGATGCTTCTGTGTCTAAGGTAGAAATCGAACGTGCTGCTAACCGCGTCAACGTAACTGTTTCTACAGCTAAACCAGGAATGGTGATCGGAAAAGGCGGTTCTGAAGTTGAAGCTTTACGTAAAGCTCTTAACGAATTAACTGGCAAACGCGTTCACATCAACATTTTTGAAGTGAAGCAAGCTGATTTAGATGCTAAATTAGTTGCTGAAAACATTGCTCGTCAATTAGAAAATCGTATTTCGTTCCGTCGTGCTATGAAACAAGCGATCCAACGTACAATGCGTTCAGGTGCAAAAGGTATTAAAACTCAAGTATCTGGTCGTCTTGGTGGCGCTGATATTGCACGTTCAGAACATTATAGCGAAGGAACTGTTCCACTTCACACTCTTCGTGCTGATATCGATTATGGTACAGCTGAAGCAGATACTACTTACGGTAAATTAGGTATTAAGATCTGGATTTATCGTGGTGAAGTCCTTCCAACGAAAGGAACGAACAAAGAGGAAGGAGGCAACTAATCATGTTAATGCCAAAACGTGTGAAATATCGTCGCGAACACCGCGGTAAGATGCGTGGTCGTGCAAAAGGTGGTACTGAAGTACATTTCGGTGAGTACGGTCTACAAGCGCTTGAAGCTTCTTGGATTACAAATCGTCAGATTGAATCAGCGCGTATTGCAATGACACGTTATATGAAACGTGGTGGTAAAGTTTGGATCAAGATCTTCCCATCTAAGCCTTTCACTGCAAAGCCACTTGAAGTTCGAATGGGTTCTGGTAAAGGTGCTCCTGAGGGCTGGGTTGCTGTAGTTAAGCCTGGTAAGGTTTTGTTTGAAATTTCTGGTGTTTCTGAAGAAGTTGCTCGTGAAGCTTTACGCCTAGCTTCTCATAAATTACCAATTAAATGTAAATTCGTAAAACGCGAAGAAGTGGGTGGTGACGCAAATGAAAGCTAATGATATTCGTAACTTAACCACTGCTGAAATTGAGCAAAAGACGAAATCGCTTAAAGAAGAGTTGTTCAACCTTCGCTTTCAACTAGCGACTGGTCAATTGGATAATCCAGCCCGCATTCGTGAAGTTCGTAAAGCAATTGCTCGTGCGAAGACAGTATTGCGTGAACGTGAGCTTGGAATTAACAACGGCTAAAAAGGAGGTTTGCTAAATGGAACGCAACCAACGTAAGGTATATACAGGGCGCGTTGTTTCAGACAAAATGGATAAAACAATTTCTGTTCTTGTTGAAACATACAAAAAAGATCGCCTTTACGGAAAGCGCGTAAAATACTCGAAGAAGTTAAAGGCGCATGATGAAGAAAACGCTGCGAAAGCTGGAGATTTAGTTCGTATTATGGAGACTCGTCCACTTTCAAAAGATAAACGTTTCCGCTTAGTTGAAATCGTAGAAGAATCGGTAGTTATTTAATAGAAGTTCTCGATTGAAGGGAGGTAAGATCGCATGATTCAACAAGAATCCCGTTTAAAAGTTGCTGATAACTCTGGTGCTCGTGAAGTACTTTGTATTAAGGTATTAGGTGGTTCTGGTCGTAAGACAGCTAATGTTGGTGATGTTATCGTTTGTTCTGTGAAACAAGCAACACCAGGTGGCGTTGTCAAGAAGGGTGAAGTTGTAAGAGCAGTTATCGTTCGCACTAAGAGTGGTGTACGTCGTAATGACGGTTCATACATCAAGTTTGATGAGAACGCAGCAGTTATCGTACGTGACGATAAGAGCCCGCGCGGAACGCGTATTTTCGGACCAGTAGCACGTGAACTTCGTGACAACCAATTCATGAAGATTGTGTCTCTTGCTCCAGAAGTTCTTTAATAGATATTAACGGAAGGCCCTGTCAAGGAGGTGCGAACATGGCGAAGATGCATGTCAAAAAAGGTGACACAGTTAAGGTCATCTCTGGTAAAGACAAAGGGAAACAAGGTGTAATCTTAGAAGCATTTCCTAAGAAGAATCGTGTTCTTGTAGAAGGTATTAACATTGTGAAGAAACACGCAAAGCCATCTCAAGATAACCCACAAGGTGGAATCTTGAATCAAGAGGCGCCAATTCATTCTTCAAACGTTATGCCTTTAGATCCTAAGTCTAGTGAACCTACACGTGTAGGACACAAAGTTGAGAACGGAAAAAAAGTACGTATTGCTAAGAAGTCTGGCGAATTATTAGATAACTAGTCAGAGTGTGAAAGGAGGTCAATCGTATGAATCGATTAAAAGAGAAATATTCAACTGAAATCGTTCCTTCTCTAGTAGAGAAGTTCAACTACTCATCTGTTATGGCGGTACCTAAGCTTGAAAAGATCGTTGTAAACATGGGTGTTGGTGATGCTGTGTCTAACGCTAAAGCATTAGATAAAGCTGTAGAAGAGTTAGCTAGTATTACTGGTCAAAAGCCTTTAATTACTAAAGCTAAAAAATCAATTGCTGGTTTCAAACTTCGTGAGGGTATGCCTATCGGTGCGAAAGTAACACTTCGTGGCGAGCGTATGTACCAATTCCTTGAAAAGTTAGTTGCTGTATCATTACCACGTGTACGTGACTTCCGCGGTGTTTCTAAAAAAGCATTCGACGGTCGTGGAAACTACACATTAGGTATTAAAGAGCAATTGATCTTCCCTGAAGTTGATTACGATAAAGTGGATAAAGTTCGGGGTATGGACGTTGTTATCGTAACAACTGCGAATACAGACGAAGAAGCTCGTGAATTATTAACACAAATGGGAATGCCATTTCAAAAATAATCAAAGTCGTTTCAAAGAGGAGGGAAAACTTTGGCAAAGAAATCAATGATTGCAAAGCAAAAACGTACACAAAAGTACAAGGTACAAGAGTACACTCGCTGTGAACGTTGTGGTCGTCCTCATTCAGTATTGCGTAAGTTTAAACTTTGCCGGATTTGCTTCAGAGAGCTTGCTCACAAAGGGCAAATTCCTGGTGTGAAGAAAGCTAGTTGGTAAGCCCAAGAACGGGAAGGAGGTAAAAACTATGGTGATGACAGATCCAATTGCAGATATGCTGACTCGTATTCGTAATGCGAACACAGTTCGTCACGAGAAGCTTGAGTTACCTGCTTCAAAGGTAAAAAAAGAAATCGCTGAAATTCTTAAGCGTGAAGGCTTCATTCGTGACTTTGAATATATCGAAGATAACAAGCAAGGTGTTATTCGCATCTTCTTAAAATATGGTGCTACAAATGTGCGTGTAATTACTGGTCTAAAACGTATTAGTAAGCCTGGACTACGTGTCTATGCTAAAGCTGGCGAAATTCCACGTGTATTAGGCGGTTTAGGTATTGCTCTAGTATCAACATCAAATGGTCTAGTAACAGACAAGGAAGCACGTCAACAACAAATCGGCGGAGAAGTATTAGCATACGTTTGGTAATACGTTCCTTGAAAGAAATGGAGGTGTACAAGAATGTCTCGTATTGGTAATAAACCAGTAGAGGTTCCCGCTGGTGTAACAATTACACTCGACGGAACACTAATCACGGTTAAAGGTCCTAAAGGTGAACTTTCACGTAATCTTCACCAGGATATGAAAATCAATGTAGAAGAGAGCCTAGTTACAGTTGAGCGTCCTTCTGACAACAAAGAGCATAAAGCTCTTCACGGAACTACTCGCAGCTTGATCAATAACATGGTTGAGGGCGTAACGAAAGGTTACGAGCGTGCGCTTGAGCTTATCGGGGTAGGTTACCGTGCAACGAAGTCAGGATCAAAGCTTGTACTTAACGTTGGTTACTCTCATCCAGTTGAAATCACTCCTGAGGCGGGTATCGAAATCGAAGTACCGGTAAACACGAAAGTGATTGTTAAAGGTATCGACAAAGAGCGCGTTGGAGCAGTTGCATCTAATATTCGTTCAGTACGTCTTCCTGAGCCTTACAAAGGTAAAGGTATTCGTTATGAAGGCGAGTATGTGCGTCGTAAAGAAGGTAAGACTGGTAAATAATTAACATACGGAAAGGAATGACGTTCAATGATTACGAAGCCTAGTAAAAATTTGGCGCGTAAGAAAAGACACGCTCACGTACGTCGTGCGATTACAGGAACACCTGAACGTCCACGTCTAAATGTTTTCCGTTCTTCAAAGCACATTTACGCACAGCTTATCGATGATGTAAATGGTGTAACTCTTGCTTCAGCTTCTAGCTTAGACAAAGAGCTTAAACTTGAGAACGGTGGCAATATTGAAGCGGCTAAAGCTGTTGGTGAGCTTGTCGCTAAACGTGCGGTTGATAATGGACATTCAACAGTTGTCTTTGATCGTGGAGGATATATCTACCACGGACGTGTAGCAACATTAGCGGATGCAGCTCGTGAAGCTGGTCTGCAATTCTAAAGAACAAAGGAGGGAAAACGAATGCGTCGTATTGACCCTAATACGTTGGAACTTGAAGAAAAAGTAGTAGCTGTCAATCGTGTAGCTAAAGTAGTTAAAGGTGGACGTCGTTTCCGCTTTTCTGCATTAGTTGTAATTGGCGATAAGAACGGTAGTGTCGGATTTGGTATGGGTAAAGCTCAGGAAGTTCCTGAAGCAATCCGTAAAGCGGTAGAAGACGCAAAGAAAAACCTAATTGAAGTACCAGTTGTTGGCACATCAATTCCACACGAAGTCGTTGGTCACTTCGGAGCAGGTCGCGTATTACTTAAACCAGCTTCTGAAGGTACTGGTGTAATCGCTGGTGGTCCTGTACGTGCGGTACTAGAACTTGCTGGTGTAGGTGACATTCTATCTAAATCATTAGGTTCTAACAACCCGATCAACATGGTTCGTGCAACTATGCAAGGACTTAAAGAGCTTAAGCGTGCTGAGGAAGTTGCGAAACTTCGCGGTAAATCAGTGGAAGAACTGTTAGGATAAGGAGGGAACGTCAATGGCTAAGAAATTAGAAATTACCCTCACTCGTAGTCTTATCGGTCGTCCGGAAGACCAACGCGTTACAGTGAACACACTTGGACTTCGCAAGATGCACCAAACTGTTGTTCAAGCAGATAACGCTGCGATTCGCGGTATGGTAAATAAGGTATCTCACCTTTTAACAGTAAAAGAAATCGAAGCTTAATAGCATAATTTATACATGAGGAGGTGTCGATATGAAACTTCATGAGTTGAAGCCCACAGAAGGATCTCGCAAAGTACGCAATCGCGTAGGTCGAGGTATAGGTTCTGGTAACGGTAAGACATCAGGTAGAGGTCACAAAGGTCAAAACTCTCGTTCTGGCGGTGGCGTTCGTCCTGGTTTCGAAGGTGGTCAAAATCCACTTTATCGTCGTTTACCAAAACGTGGCTTTACAAACCCGACTCGTAAGGAGTTCACAGTGATTAACCTTGAGACGCTCAACCGTTTTGATGCAGGTACCGAGGTAACACCAGAATTGCTTATTGAATCAGGTACAGTAAAGAACGTTAAGTTCGGAATTAAGATTCTTGGAAACGGGAAGATTGAGAAGAACTTGACAGTTAAGGCACACAAGTTTTCTGCATCAGCAGTAGAGGCAATCGAAGCTGCTGGCGGAAAAACTGAGGTGATTTAATGTTCGGGACGATCTCCAACATTATTCGAGTGGGTGACATACGACGTAAGGTTGTTTTCACCCTTCTCATGCTCGTTGTCTTTCGGATCGGTAGCTTCATCCCTGTACCAGGGGCGAACAGTGACGTTCTGAATTTCCACGATCAACTAAATGCGTTTGGTTTTCTGAACACGTTTGGTGGTGGAGCACTCGGTAACTTCTCCATATTTGCAATGGGAATCATGCCATACATCACCGCATCGATTGTTGTTCAATTGTTGCAGATGGATGTTGTACCTAAGTTTGCTGAGTGGGCGAAAGAAGGGGAGGCTGGCCGTCGTAAGCTGGCACAGTTTACCCGTTATGGAACGATCGTTTTAGGATTTATTCAAGCTATAGGGATGTCAGTTGGTTTTAACTCTTTCTTTCCAGGGTTAATTCCAAATCCAAGCATTTCTACTTATTTGTTTATTGCACTTGTTCTTACAGCGGGAACGGCTTTTCTTATGTGGCTCGGTGAACAAATTACTGCTCAGGGAGTAGGGAACGGGATTTCGATTCTTATCTTTGCAGGTATTGCTGCGGGTATACCAAATGGTCTTAACCAGCTGTATGCAACGCAAATTCAAGATGCTGGTGATCAGTTATTCTTGAGTATCGTCTCCCTTCTACTATTAGCCTTAGCTATACTAGCGATTATCGTTGGAGTAATTTTTGTTCAACAAGCACTACGGAAGATTCCTGTTCAATACGCTAAACGCTTAGTTGGTCGTAGTCCAGCAGGTGGACAATCTACACACTTGCCACTTAAAGTGAATGGCGCAGGGGTAATTCCGGTTATCTTTGCATTGTCTCTCTTTATTTTCCCACCAACGGTTGCCGGATTCTTCGGAGCTGATAACGCGTTTGCTGCATGGGTGGTACAAGTGTTTGATTACACTCAACCAATTGGTATGGTTGTGTATGCATTGTTGATCATTGGATTTACGTACTTCTACACATTTATCCAGGTCAATCCTGAAAAAATGGCTGAAAACCTTAAAAAACAAGGTGGCTATGTTCCAGGGATTCGTCCCGGTAAAACAACTCAAGTGTACTTAACACGCATTTTATACCGTTTAACGTTTGTTGGAGCTTTGTTCCTAGCAACTGTAGCAATTATCCCGGTATTCTTCACTCGATTTATGGGGCTTCCTGCCGCTATTCAAATCGGTGGTACTGGATTATTAATTGTCGTTGGTGTAGCATTAGACACGATGAAACAGATCGAAGGACAGCTTATTAAACGTTCTTATAAAGGCTTTATTAAGTAACAAGGGGAGCAGGGAAGGCATTGATCTTCCCGTTCGCCTTCTGTTGTTAAATCGGAGCGATGGAGGGGATAGTGTTGAATCTTATATTAATGGGATTACCAGGCGCTGGTAAAGGCACTCAAGCAGAACGTATTGTCGAGAAGTATGATATCCCTCATATTTCTACTGGTGATATGTTTCGTGCTGCCATTAAAGGCGAAACAGAGTTAGGAATTAAAGCTAAATCATTCATGGATGCAGGAGAATTAGTACCTGATGAAGTGACGATTGGCATTGTGAGAGAACGTCTCTCTGCAGCGGATTGTAAACAAGGCTTCCTATTGGATGGCTTTCCTCGTACAGTTGCTCAAGCAGAGGCATTAGAAGATATGCTTTCTTCTATGGAACGTAAACTTGATTACGTTATCAACATTGAAGTACCTGAGCAACTTCTTATGGCCCGTTTAACTGGACGACGTGTATCACCTACTTCAGGTAAGACGTACCACACGATCTACAACCCACCAAAGGTTGAAGGGAAATGTGATGTAGATGGTAAAGAGTTATTCCAACGTGATGACGATAAACCTGAAACTGTTAAAAAGCGTCTTGAAGTAAATCAGCAGCAAGCACAACCACTAATTGATTTCTACACAGAAAAAGGCTACCTTCGTACGATTAATGGTGATCAAGACATCACAAAAGTATTCGAAGACTTAGACGAACTTCTGAAAGGACTCAATGCATGATTATATGTAAGACTGAACGTGAATTAGATATTATGCGAGAAGCTGGGCGTATTGTTGCACTTGCTCACCAAGAGCTTAGGAAACACATTAAACCTGGCGTTACAACTAAACAATTGGATGAGATTGCAGAAAAGTTGATTCGTTCGCACGGTGCAACACCCTCATTCAAAGGTTACAATGGATTTACAGGTAGTATCTGTGCTTCAGTAAACGAGGAATTGGTACACGGTATCCCTGGATCTCGAGTGCTAAAAGATGGCGATGTAATAAGTGTTGATATCGGTGCTAAGTTAAATGGCTACCACGGCGACTCCGCATGGACGTATGCTGTAGGTGCAATTTCTGATGAGGACCAACAACTGTTGGACGTCACAGAAGCTGCTTTGTTTAAAGGATTGGAACAGGCTAAGGCTGGTGAGAGGTTGTCAAACATTTCTCATGCAATCCAATCTTATGCAGAACCATTTGGTTTTTCAATTGTTCGAGAGTATGTGGGCCATGGAGTAGGGCAAGACTTACATGAAGATCCGCAAATTCCTCATTATGGACCACCAGGTAAAGGACCTCGTCTAAAACCCGGCATGGTACTAGCGGTTGAACCGATGATTAATGCAGGTTCTCGTTATGTGCGCACCCTAGCCGATAACTGGACTGTGGTCACAGTAGACGGCAAGAATTGTGCACACTTTGAGCATACAATTGCGATTACAGAAGCAGGTTATGAAATTCTAACAAAACTTTAGGTGTAGGTGATGGGTGAAATGAACGACTCTGGTCCGAGTCCTCGTATCGGTCAGTTTGTGCAAATCAAAAAAGGTAGAGACTACGGTATGTATGCTGTGATCATTGAGGTCATTAATGATCGATATGTCTTGATTGCTGATGGAGATAAGCGTAAAATTGATCGAGCTAAGAAAAAAAACATCAACCATCTAGAATTGTTGAACTACATTGCTCCTGAGATACGCATAAGTGTAGATGAAACGGGACGTGTTACAAACGGAAAGCTTCGCTATGCAATTAGCGACTTTCTAGCCCAACAACTTGATTTGCTGAAGGAAGGAGAGTAAATACATGACCAAAGAGGATGTAATAGAAGTGGAAGGTACGGTTATTGAGCCGTTACCAAACGCAATGTTTCGTGTAGAGTTAGAGAATGGTCACAAGGTCCTTGCTCATGTTTCTGGTAAGATTCGTATGCACTTTATCCGAATCCTACCTGGTGACAAAGTAACGGTTGAACTTTCACCGTATGACTTGACTCGTGGACGAATCACATATCGATACAAATAAAACGTTGCGATCTGCTAGCTTGCACGTATAACCGTACTTGCTAGATATGAATTGAACGATTACAATTAAATGCACTCCGTACCATAAGGAGGTAAACGATAATGAAGGTAAGACCATCAGTTAAGGCTATTTGTGAAAAATGTAAAGTTATCCGTCGTAAAGGGACGGTCATGGTTATCTGTGAGAACCCTAAACACAAACAAAAACAAGGTTAATATATAAGGAGGTGCACAGCACATGGCACGTGTTGCAGGTGTAGATATTCCTCGTGATAAGCGAGTTGTTATTTCACTCACTTATATCTATGGAGTTGGAAAAACAAAGTCAGCTGAAATTTTAGCGGAAGCAGGCGTATCTCAAGATACTCGCGTTCGTGATTTAACAGAAGAAGAATTAGGTCGTATCCGTGAGGCAGTTGAAGCTTACACAGTAGAAGGTGATCTTCGTCGTGAAGTTTCGCTTAACATTAAACGTCTAATCGAAATTGGTTCATACCGTGGTATTCGCCACCGTCGTGGTTTACCAGTTCGTGGTCAAAACTCTAAAAACAATGCTCGTACGCGTAAAGGTCCTCGTCGTACAGTAGCTAACAAGAAGAAATAAGTAAAGGAGGTCGCATAAAAAATGGCTAAAAAAACGAATACTCGTCCAAAGCGTCGTCAACGTAAAAATATTGAGACTGGTGTCGCGCACATCCGTTCAACATTCAACAACACAATCGTGACGATTACTGACACGCACGGCAATGCTATTTCTTGGGCAAGTGCTGGTGCATTAGGATTCAAAGGTTCTCGTAAGTCAACTCCATTCGCAGCGCAAATGGCAGCAGAAAGTGCTGGTAAAACGGCGATGGAGCATGGTATGAAAGTAATCGAAGTTTCAGTAAAAGGCCCTGGTGCTGGTCGTGAAGCAGCGATTCGTTCATTACAAGCTGTTGGACTTGAAGTTAACATGATTAAAGATGTTACTCCAGTTCCTCATAACGGTTGCCGCCCGCCAAAACGTCGTAGAGTGTAACGAAATCAATCATTGTATAGATTTCCTGAAAGTGTCAATAATGGATGTGACGAATACATCTAATTGACAAAAAAGGTGAAACGGTTGGGAACTGCCTAATGGGGATTTCCGGTTAGGCCTTCCTGGCAGTCTAACGGAGTTCGACGTTTTGAAGGAGGGTTTGTTTTAATGATTGAAATCGAAAAGCCAAATATTGAAGCGGTTGAAGTTAGTGAAGACGCAAAGTACGGTAAATTTGTCGTTGAACCACTAGAGCGTGGGTATGGAACGACTCTTGGTAACTCCTTACGTCGTATTCTTCTTTCTTCTCTTCCAGGTGCAGCTGTAACTACAGTTCAAATTGATACTGTTTTACATGAATTCTCAACAATTGAAGGTGTTGTGGAAGATGTAACGACAATCATTCTGAACTTAAAGCAACTTGCGCTTAAGATCTATTCAGATGAAGAGAAGACACTTGAGATAGATGTTCAAGGTGAAGGTGTAGTAACTGCTGGGGATTTAACTCATGATAGTGATATCGAAGTTTTAAATCCTGATCTGCATATTGCAACTTTAGCCAAGGGTGCGCACTTCCATATGCGTCTTACAGCGAAGCGTGGCCGTGGTTACGATTTAGCTGTAGGCAATAAGAATGACGATCAACCGATTGGTGTTCTTCCTATTGATTCTATTTACACACCGGTATCGCGAGTCAACTATCAAGTTGAAAACACTCGTGTCGGTCAAGTAACCAACTATGACAAACTAACTCTTGATGTGTGGACTGACGGAAGCATACGCCCAGAAGAGGCTGTGTCACTTGGCGCAAAAATCTTAACTGAGCATCTAAACATCTTTGTAGGCTTAACGGATCAAGCGCAAAATGCTGAAATCATGGTCGAAAAAGAAGAAGATCAAAAAGAAAAAGTTCTCGAGATGACGATTGAGGAACTTGACCTTTCTGTTCGTTCTTACAACTGTCTGAAGCGTGCTGGTATCAATACGGTACAAGAATTAACGCATAAGACAGAAGAAGACATGATGAAAGTACGTAACCTCGGACGCAAGTCTTTAGAGGAAGTACAAGAGAAACTTGGTGAACTTGGATTAGGCCTTCGTAAAGAAGACTAATATTTACCAAGTTCCTTGATTTGTTCAAGATCGTTAAGTGTTATGAAATTATCTATATAGTCTCTACTTTACAAGGTAGAGAAGGTAACAAAGGAGGGAAACGAACATGGCATATGCAAAATTAGGTCGTGATAGCGCTGGTCGTAAGGCTCTTTTCCGTGACTTAGCAACTGACCTTATCATCAACGAACGTATTGAAACGACTCAAGCGAAAGCTAAGGAATTACGTTCAATCGTTGAAAAAATGATTACTTTAGGGAAGCGTGGAGATCTTCATGCTCGTCGTCAAGCTGCAGCGTTCATTCGTCGTGAAGTAGCTAACGAAGAGACAGGCGAAGATGCAATCCAAAAGCTATTCTCTGATATTGCAACTCGTTACGAGGAGCGTCAAGGCGGTTATACTCGTATTCTTAAAATTGGGCCTCGTCGTGGTGACGGTGCACCAATGGTTATTATTGAACTTGTATAATATGAATCCTTAGGGACTCATGATATGAGGCGACAAAGGGCTGTACAGGATCTGAGCAAGTTACGCTCTGACTCTGGGAGCCCTTTTTTGTTGGCTCGAATTTTTTAGTTTGTAGACCTTTTTGGGGAGGGGTTTTAGATGGAACGATTTATTGAATTGGATAACGTTTCTTTTCAGTACGATGAAATTGAAGACCTTGTATTAAAACAAATAACGTTATCAATTTACCGTAAAGAATGGGTTTCTGTTTTAGGAAGAAATGGTTCAGGTAAGTCCACGTTTGGTCGATTACTCAATGGTTTGCTCATACCAAACCAAGGAGAAGTAAGTGTCGATGGGTTTATGACAGCAAATGAAGAAGATCTATGGCAAATTCGTAAGCGTATTGGGATGGTTTTTCAAAATCCTGAACACCAATTCGTAGCGACTACTGTACGTGATGATCTTGCTTTTGGACTTGAAAATTTAGGAGTGGGACGAGATGAAATGGTGGGTAGAATTGAAACATATTCCCAACTCATCGGCATCAACCACCTTCTAGACGCCGAGCCACATCGATTATCAGGAGGGCAGAAGCAAAGGGTAGCCATTGCTGGTATCTTAGCTTTAGAGCCTGACCTTATTATCTTCGACGAAGCCACATCGATGCTCGACCCTTCAGGTAGAGAAGATGTGATGATGACGATGCAGATGCTTCACGAACGTGGTGTAGCGATTCTCACGATTACACATGACATGGAGGAGGCTGTCATGGCCGAACGTGTGCTTATCTTTGAAAACGGTGAAATAAAAGCAGATGGCCCCCCTAAAGAAGTTTTTCAATCTAGTTCACAACTAGAGAAGGTTGGACTACATGTTCCATTCTCTTTGCAATTGCAGCAGGAACTAAAAGGTAAAGGGTATCAATTTGCTGGTATCCCTTTAACAGACGAGGAGTTGGTGGACGAGCTATGGACATTATATTCAAATCGGTAGAACATCGTTATATGGTAGGAACCCCTTTTGAAAAAACAGCTCTTCATCCAATTAACTTACATATACCTTCTGGTTCGTTCACGGCGATCATAGGTCATACTGGTTCAGGTAAATCAACATTGATTCAACATATCAATGGGTTGCTACGCCCAAGTGCGGGGGAGGTATTGATCGGAACTCACATCATACATGCAGAAAAGAAAAAACAATCGTTAAAAGAACTCAGACGGCATGTAGGTCTAGTGTTTCAATACCCTGAGCATCAGTTATTTGAAGAGACTGTTGTGAAGGATATATGTTTTGGCCCAATGAACTTCGGATTATCTGAAGAGGCAGCTATTAAAAGAGCCAAAGAAATTCTTCCATTAGTAGGTTTAGATGAAACGATCCTAGAAGCATCTCCTTTTCAATTGAGTGGAGGACAAATGCGTCGTGTCGCTATTGCTGGTGTTTTAGCCATTAAGCCTTCTGTTTTAATATTAGATGAGCCTACTGCGGGGTTAGACCCAGAAGGACGACAACAGATGCTTGAGCTTTTCAGTCAATATCACCAAGAATATGGGACGACAACGATCCTTGTGACACATCACATGGAAGATGCGGCGAAGTATGCAGATCAGTTAGTAGTGATGAATCAAGGGGCTATTGACATGGTCGGTGATAGAGATGAGATTTTTAAAGAAGCAAATCGCTTGAAGCAGATCGGCCTTGATTTACCTGAAACGATAAAGCTACTCGAAA
The DNA here is from genome assembly GCF_002797325.1 of Bacillus sp. FJAT-45037. Lineage (GTDB taxonomy): Bacteria > Bacillota > Bacilli > Bacillales > Bacillaceae_D > Alkalihalophilus. The sequence continues at coordinate 3,162,634 of NZ_KZ454938.1, forward strand.
TGATTAAGGTAAAATTTGACCTTCAGACGGTACCTCGTCTATTTGAGATAGATGCAGTTGGTGATTACATTGATCAGCTCCTTCAAGAGAGAGGAGAACACTAGATGTTTCAAAACGTTATTATTGGTCAATATGTACAAGCCGATTCGTTTTTGCACAGACTAGACCCAAGATCAAAGCTATTTAGTGTCTTTATTTTGCTCATTATTATTTTTTTAGCAAACAACTGGCTTGCTAGCATGTTATTAGTTGGCCTGACGATCTCACTCATGGCCATTTCTAGAGTGCCGATTCTTTTCTTATACCGAGGGTTACGACCTATCTTATGGCTTGTTCTGTTCACTTTGATTTTGCATATCCTTTTAACGAAAGAAGGGCAAGTATTATGGTCAGCGGGTCCTCTATCCATTCATGAAGGTGGACTAATGACGGGTCTTTTTATTGCGACTAGATTATTAACCCTTGTTATGCTAACGTCATTGATCACTTTAACGACGAGTCCTATTGATTTAACGGATGGTCTAGAGTCATTACTATCCCCGTTAAAAAAATTGGGTTTGCCAGCGCATGAGTTAGCTTTGATGATGTCGATTGCCCTACGTTTTATCCCAACATTTATGCAAGAAACGGAAAAGATTTTGAAAGCTCAAATGGCTAGAGGTGTTGATTTTACTACTGGTCCTATCACAAAGCGTGTAAAAGCCTTGCTTCCCTTATTAGTTCCACTATTCATTAGTGCTTTTAAACGCGCTGAGGATTTGGCTTTAGCGATGGAGGCCCGTGGGTACCGTGGCGGTGAAGGAAGAACGAAACTGCGTGTATTGACATGGCGAACGTTAGATACAAGTATCGTGATTGCAACAGTCTTTATTGGTTTTTTCATCATATGGTTACGGAATGGATAGGTGAGAATTGTGAAACGAATAGCTTGCGAAGTGTCTTATGATGGAACGTACTTTTCTGGATATCAAGTACAACCCAATCAACGGACGGTTCAGTCTGAACTTGAGGCAGCCTTAAAAAGAGTGCATAAAGGGCAGGCTACCCCTGTGACTGGGTCAGGACGGACCGATGCGAAGGTTCATGCGAGAGGGCAAGTCATTCATTTTGATAGTCCTTTCGATATTCCTGAAAAGCAATGGCCGAAAGCTTTAAATGCTTGTTTGCCTGATGATATTCGGATTATCTCGGCACGTTCTGTTGCACCGGACTTTCATGCTCGCTATCATGCGGTAGGCAAGGAGTATCATTACCGTGTGTTACGAGCAGAAGCCGTGGACGTATTCAGGCGGAACTTAGTCGCGCATGTGCCGTACTCATTAGATGTAAATGAAATGAAAAAAGCAGCAGCACATCTTTTAGGTACACATGACTTTAGTGCGTTCTGTGCAGCGAATACAAATGTCGTTGATAAAGTAAGGACTCTATATACTATAGAAATTATAGAGGATGGGGATGAACTACATTTCATTCTGCATGGAAATGGGTTTCTTTATAACATGGTCCGAATCATCGTCGGTACGTTACTCGAGGTTGGAAATCAAAAAAGAGCAGCTAGTCAAGTGAGAGAAGTGTTAAGAAGTAAACAACGAGAACTAGCAGGGAAAACAGCGCCAGGTCACGGTTTATATTTATGGTCAGTGCAATATGAGAAAGACTAATTTCTGTAAATGAAAAAAACTTTTCTAAAACAACGAACCCTAGCGTAACAAGTTGTTGACATAGAGTTTTTAATATTATATGATGTTAGATGGTAATTCTAAAACCCACTAGCCCCGGGTTGCAGAATGTTACAAGAGACTTAAGGTTTAAAACTTTTCTTTAAAAAATTGAAAGTGATCGTATTTTAGGAGGGAAATTCATGCGTACAACATATATGGCAAAGACCAACGAAGTTGAACGTAGGTGGTTTATTGTAGATGCTGAAGGCCAAACTCTTGGTCGTCTTGCTTCTGAAGTTGCTTCTATCCTTCGTGGTAAGCACAAACCAACTTACACTCCACACGTTGACACTGGTGATCACGTGATCATCATCAACGCTGGAAAAATTGAACTAACAGGTAACAAATTAAACAACAAGATTTACTACCGTCACACAAATCACCCAGGTGGTTTGAAAATGACTAAAGCTGCTGATATGCGTGCTAACAAGCCTGAGCGTATGCTTGAGCTTGCTATCAAGGGAATGCTTCCAAAGAACACGCTTGGACGTAAGCAAGGTATGAAACTACATGTTTATGCTGGTAACGAACACAAACAACAAGCTCAAAAACCAGAAGTTTACGAACTTCGCGGTTAATCGATAGGGAGGTTATTATCTTGGCACAAGTACAATACTACGGTACAGGTCGTCGTAAGCACTCTGTTGCGCGCGTACGTCTAGTACCAGGCGATGGTCAAATGATCATCAACGGTCGCGAATTAGACGAATATTTCGGTCTTGACACTTTAAAGCTTATCGCTAAACAACCATTTGTAGAAATCGGCGTTGAAGGTCAATATGACGTTCATGTAAACGTTGATGGTGGTGGTTACACAGGACAAGCAGGTGCAATTCGTCATGGTGTAGCACGTGCACTACTTAAGGTAGATCCTGAAAACCGCGCTTCATTAAAGAGTGCTGGATTCTTAACACGTGATGCTCGTATGAAAGAACGTAAGAAATACGGTCTTAAAGCAGCACGTCGTGCACCTCAGTTCTCAAAACGTTAATATCGTTTTCAAAAACTCTCAGCCACTCGGTTGGGAGTTTTTTTGTATGCGTGAAGGTCATTCTTTACTGACAATATTTCCTCTGCATGTTGGCTAGACGTGTATGTCATACTAACGAAAACAATGTTAATGGGAGTGAGGATCATGACGGTTGTATCAACATTTTCAGAAAAAAGACGTGAAAAGCAGTGGAAATTTGAACGAGGTGTTTTACGTCAGTTGTCGTTAAAGCAATTAAGAGAAGACATCCATGAGCATTTCCGGCCCATCCTCCCTTTTTATTTTCTGTCCCATCCATTCTTGCTTGATCCTTGTATGGATATGGCAATTGATGCGTATTTATTGGGAGCTCAATATGGGAAGTTTGGCTACCGAGGAGAAACGATAAGTGAAGTCCGTGCAAGATGTGAGGAGGATTTGACTGATATTTCATTTTCCCTGTTCAATTTGCTGCAAGGATGGTTGTTGCAGTCTGATTTTATGCTGGAATCCGTGAAAATCTCATCAGATGTGTTTGTTGACCGTTGGTGGGAAAGAGGGTTTCAAGAGGCGGAAAAGCGTCATCGACTTCGACTACACTAAATCTCGTTCATAATTTCTCCCTTGTCCTAATATATATGTAGGGGGATAGGTGAAGGGGGAACTGACATGTGGAAATGGATAAAAGGAGTTACATTCGCATTAAGTGTGGTTAGTGTGTTATTAATCATTCAATATCAATTCGTTAGTAAAGATTCTGCCACATGGCATCTGCCATTGTCAGGTAAAATTATTATTATCGATCCGGGTCATGGGGGCATCGATGGTGGAGCTGTATCCAAGGATGGGTTGCTTGAAAAAGAAGTGACATTACAGATTAGTGAGCAACTGCGTGACTATCTTCAGGAAGCAGGGGCATTAGTGTTAATGACGAGAGAAGAAGATCGTGATTTAGCAACGGAAGGAACGAAGAAAATTCGTCATCGTAAAATAGAAGATCTTAAACGACGAGTGGAGATTGTTAATGAGTCCGAAGCAGATATGTTTGTGTCTATTCACCTTAATGCCATTCCTTCTCCAAAATGGAGTGGTGCACAAACGTTCTATAATCGAGCAATCCCTGAAAATGAAGGGCTAGCTAAATTTATTCAGAGTGAAATCAAAACAAATTTGGAGAATACGGAACGAACAGCCAAACCGATTAATAATGTCTTTCTATTAAAAAATGCTGAAATACCGGGGGTTCTTGTTGAAGCCGGCTTTTTATCGCATCCTACAGAAGCATCCATGTTGCAAACACATGCCTATCAGCAGAAGGTGGCAGCCTCTATCTACCAAGGAATTATGAGATATTATACAAATGAGGAAGAGCCAGTTTCGTAATGTACAGCCTATGCGAACGGATTCACGGTAAGTAGTCAGAATATGCTATACTAGGCATATCTCTGGTTAAAGGATGGTGTTCACCTTGGTAACAGAAACAACAATTATCGAAGCCTTAAAACGAGTAAAAGATCGTGACCTAAATAAAAGCATCGTAGAAACAGGCGGTGTAAGAGAGATAAAAGTGAAAGATGGTAATGTGAGCGTAAAGATTGCTCTTGCCAAAATAGGAACAGCTGAACAAATGGAGGTTCAACAAGAGGTTGTAAATGTATTAAAGGGTGAAGGAGCCGCATCTGTTGGTTTACGTTTTGAAGAGTTAACAGAGCAAGAGGTAGAGAGGGTAGGTGGGGTAAGTGCTCCTGCATTTTCTGGACCAGCGATTTTAGCGCCTAATAGTCCAACGACGTTTATTGCTGTCACAAGTGGTAAAGGTGGGGTTGGAAAGTCTACCGTTTCCGTCAACGTGGCGACAACACTGGCTCGCTTAGGAAAACGTGTTGGAATTATTGATGCAGATATCTACGGTTTTAGTGTTCCGGATATGATGGGAATTGAAGAGCGACCAAAGGTCATTGCCGATCGCATCTACCCTGTTGAGCGCTTTGGTGTGAAAGTCATTTCAATGGGGTTCTTTGTTGAAGATAATGCACCTGTTATCTGGAGGGGACCGATGTTAGGAAAAATGCTCAACCAATTCTTTGCTGATATTGAATGGGGAGAGCTTGATTACTTAGTTCTTGATCTACCACCAGGTACAGGAGATGTTGCACTTGACTTACATACGATGCTACCGCATTCAAAAGAAATTTTAGTAACAACACCACATGCTACGGCTGCCTTTGTTGCCGCACGTGCAGGAACCATGGCGATTAAAACGCATCATGAAATTTTAGGTGTAGTAGAGAACATGGCTTATTTTGAAAGCAAGTTAACAGGCGAGAAGGAATATGTATTTGGTCGTGGTGGTGGAGATCGTTTGGCAGAAGAGTTAAAAACAGAAATCCTTGGTCAAATTCCACTCGGTCAACCAGAAATTGATGAAAAAGATTTTGCCCCATCGATTTATGCTGCAGATCATCCAATTGGTCAAATCTACAAAAAGATTGCCGAAAGAATTATTGCAAAAGTGGAATAAGATAGATAAAAGAAGCCGTTATAGGCTTCTTTTTGTTTAACCTTCTTCTTGTTCCGTTCCGCTACTACCGCCTTCTTCTTTTTGTTCATCTTCTTGCTTCTGTTTTTCCTCCTCAGAGGTAGGGTCTTGCTTTTCCATTTGTTGTTTAGCGATGACTGTTAACAATTCACTAATTTTTGCTGAAAAATAAGGACTTTCAAATGCATCGGACATAACGGTCATCACTTGTTGTCTATATTCTTTGGATTTCATAATCTCAAGAATAGTCTCTTCCATTTCAGGGTCTTGAAGGACTGTTACCATCATTCCTTGATATTCAGGATCTTTCATTAATCCTTTGAGCATTTTTTCGTTTTCAGTTTGCATGCTTTGAGCAAAGGTTTTTGCAAATTCAGGGTCACTCATCACATCTTGCCAAAACGTACGCCCTTCTTCGGAGGTTAAGGTTTCTTGTATCGTCTGTTTAACAAAGGCATTATCCATGACGAGATCATGACGCATCTCCTCGTCACTCATGATTTCTTGAATGGCCTTTTTTCCTTCATCTGTCTTAAGCATATCGACCATCATTTTTTTCGTACCTTCGTAATCGGGGGTATTGTTACTTCCTTCAGCTGCAGCACAACTAATAAGAGGAACGATCAGACTGAATACGATAAGTATGTGAAGAATTTTTCTCATGAAAGAAGCTCCTTTCTTTCGCTTTGTCATTAATTTGAGATATTTCTTTAAAAAATATGCATGACTCTCGATCAACAACTAGTATTTTTATCGTTGGATTGATACAATTATGAGAGGATTTTTAACGATTTTGGAGGAAATGCCAGTGAATAGTCGAAAAGTAGTTTTTTTATTTTTTTCAACCTTATTAATAGGTAGTATCAGTGGAGCCATTGTTGGCTTTTTTCTTGAGTTAGATGTATACATCGGTGGTGGTTTTGTTAACATGCTAATGGGTCTTCTTTGGTTATTTGGAATAAGCGCCGCGTTTAGTCTAGTTAGTCAAATGGGATTTTTTGCGTATTTGACACTCCATCGTTTTGGACTTGGATTATTTAAAACAACAAAGCTTTGGAATAGGATTCAAATGGTGGTTATTGGTTTTGTGGTGTTTGACCTTATTTACTTGCGCTATATTGCGTTTGCTACAGAGGGAGAAACAATCTTACATTACTCGGTTATGCCGATTCTCCTTTTAATATACGGAATAATCATTGCTTATTTCAAAGCAAAAGGTACTAACCAGGGCGCGTTTATACCTGCACTATTTTTTATCGTTGTTGTTACAACGATCGAATGGGTGCCTGCGTTAACCGTCAATGACCCTAAATGGTTATGGATGTACTTTGCTCCGTTAATCGCAGCAAATACTTGGCAGTTACTGATTTTACATCGTCTGACTAATCAACCAAACAAGGAAGCTCGAGCATAAATGCTCGAGCTTCCTTGTTTTATTTAATTTCTTCGCTAGATGTTTCAGTACTAGCCATTAATTCTTCTACTGAGATAAATGAAAATCCCTTTGAATGAAGTTGGTCAATAATAATTGGAAGGGCCTTGTCGGTTTGTTTCACGGAATCTGATGCATGAAATAACAAGATATCACCAGACGAGGTCTTTTCCATGACGTTATTAACGATGACATCGACGCCAGGGTTTTGATAATCGAGCGAATCGACACTCCAATGAACGATGCTATAGTTTTGTTTATCTGCTAAAGCTAATATGCGTTTGTCAAATGCACCGTTTGGCGGTCTTAAAAGAGAGGGTTTGTCTCCGGTTAACTCCGTTAAGATTTGTTGGCTACGAATAAGGTCTTTTCTAACTTTCTCATCTTCCCAACTAGTATAACTTTTATATTGATACCCATGACTACCGATTAGATGACCTTCTTCTTTAATTTGCTTCACGAGATCTGGATATCTTTCTGCCCAAGAAGCAGAAAGGAAAAAGGTAGCTTGATCAACTTTTTTTTGAGAAAGTACATTTAAGATTGGCGTTACTTGTTTTTCTCCCCAACTAATATTAAAGGTTAAGGCAATGCGATTGTCATCTGTTTCTGCACGGTAAAATGCCTCAGGTCCTTCTGATGTTGAAAATACAGGGATTTGTCCCTTTTCAATATAAAGAAAACCTGCAGCGAATAGTGCTGCGATAACGATTAATGATAATTGCTTGATTCGTTTGGCATGAAAGACCCAAATAAACTTCACTTCGTTTCCCCCTCGTCCACCTTTTACGATAAATTTATGCAAACAACTAGAACATATGAATAAAAAACAATGGAATAGAAAACAATTTAGGTAGAAAGCTTTGTTAGATATAACCAATTTACAGGGGATAATATAACTTGTTGTTTAGTTCCTAAAGGTCGAGGTGTTGTGGATGCTTGGTTTTTTATTGAACCGTAAAGAAGTTATTGAAGTAGAATACATGTTAAAGCGAGAAATGGAAGAACTGTTACTTGATTTATCTGATCCGAGAATTGATGAAATCGTAAAAAGAGCAATGGAAGAAAAATATCAAATTATCTATGGTATTTATAAACGTTTCGTACCACCTAATGAACGAGTTCGATATATGCTTCAACGCAATAACAAGCATACCCAATAAAGAAAAGACATGATGTCTTTTCTTTACTTCGAATAGTTCAATCATACCTGTTGAAAGAATTGAAGAAAAAGATTGACTTCAAAATTTGGACATGCTATATTATTACTTACCGCGAGAGAATAACAAACACACAGGAAGATAACTTCAAAAAAGTTATTGACTTACAAACTTGTCTGCGGTAAGATGATCAAGTCGCTAACAACGACACAACAAAAACGTTCTTTGAAAACTGAACAAAAGCCAAGCGAAAAAAATGAGATACATGATATCTCGTCAATGTTTTATTTTGAGCAATCAAACACTTTTATGGAGAGTTTGATCCTGGCTCAGGACGAACGCTGGCGGCGTGCCTAATACATGCAAGTCGAGCGGATCAAAGGGAGCTTGCTCCCTTTGATTAGCGGCGGACGGGTGAGTAACACGTGGGCAACCTACCTATAAGATTGGGATAACTCCGGGAAACCGGGGCTAATACCGGGTAATCCTTTTCTCCACATGGAGGAAAGGTAAAAGATGGCTTCGGCTATCACTTATAGATGGGCCCGCGGCGCATTAGCTAGTTGGTAAGGTAATGGCTTACCAAGGCGACGATGCGTAGCCGACCTGAGAGGGTGATCGGCCACACTGGGACTGAGACACGGCCCAGACTCCTACGGGAGGCAGCAGTAGGGAATCTTCCGCAATGGACGAAAGTCTGACGGAGCAACGCCGCGTGAGTGATGAAGGTTTTCGGATCGTAAAGCTCTGTTGTTAGGGAAGAACAAGTGCCGTTTGAATAAGGCGGCACCTTGACGGTACCTAACCAGAAAGCCACGGCTAACTACGTGCCAGCAGCCGCGGTAATACGTAGGTGGCAAGCGTTGTCCGGAATTATTGGGCGTAAAGCGCGCGCAGGCGGTCTTTTAAGTCTGATGTGAAAGCCCACGGCTCAACCGTGGAGGGTCATTGGAAACTGGGAGACTTGAGTACAGAAGAGGAGAGTGGAATTCCACGTGTAGCGGTGAAATGCGTAGATATGTGGAGGAACACCAGTGGCGAAGGCGACTCTCTGGTCTGTAACTGACGCTGAGGCGCGAAAGCGTGGGGAGCAAACAGGATTAGATACCCTGGTAGTCCACGCCGTAAACGATGAGTGCTAGGTGTTAGGGGTTTCGATGCCCTTAGTGCCGAAGTTAACACATTAAGCACTCCGCCTGGGGAGTACGACCGCAAGGTTGAAACTCAAAGGAATTGACGGGGGCCCGCACAAGCAGTGGAGCATGTGGTTTAATTCGAAGCAACGCGAAGAACCTTACCAGGTCTTGACATCCTTTGACCACCCTAGAGATAGGGCTTTCCCCTTCGGGGGACAAAGTGACAGGTGGTGCATGGTTGTCGTCAGCTCGTGTCGTGAGATGTTGGGTTAAGTCCCGCAACGAGCGCAACCCTTGATCTTAGTTGCCAGCATTCAGTTGGGCACTCTAAGGTGACTGCCGGTGACAAACCGGAGGAAGGTGGGGACGACGTCAAATCATCATGCCCCTTATGACCTGGGCTACACACGTGCTACAATGGATGGTACAAAGGGCTGCAAAACCGCGAGGTTGAGCGAATCCCATAAAGCCATTCTCAGTTCGGATTGTAGGCTGCAACTCGCCTACATGAAGCCGGAATTGCTAGTAATCGCGGATCAGCATGCCGCGGTGAATACGTTCCCGGGCCTTGTACACACCGCCCGTCACACCACGAGAGTTTGTAACACCCGAAGTCGGTGGGGTAACCTTTATGGAGCCAGCCGCCTAAGGTGGGACAGATGATTGGGGTGAAGTCGTAACAAGGTAGCCGTATCGGAAGGTGCGGCTGGATCACCTCCTTTCTATGGAGTATTTTAACTCTAGTCGATGTATGACCTTGGGTCATATGCGCTTTGGATCTTTTGTTCAGTTTTGAGAGAACACAAAACTCTCAACATAAGCTAAGGGAATAAGGAACCACGCTAAGTTCGCAACGTCCTGTTGCAACGCCTGGTATTTACATCCTGTAAGCATTGTTCTTTGAAAACTAGATAATGAAATGTAAACATGATTGTTCATCGAAAGATTGAACGAGAATGTCAAGAATTCAACAACCTTTTTTAATTTTTTTTGGTTAAGTTAGAAAGGGCGCACGGTGAATGCCTTGGCACTAGGAGCCGAAGAAGGACGCGACGAACAGCGAAATGCCTCGGGAAGTTGTAAGTAAACGTTGATCCGAGGGTATCCGAATGGGGGAACCCACTATTCGTAATGGAATAGTACCCATGCCTGAATACATAGGGCATGAGGAGGCAGACCTGGGGAACTGAAACATCTAAGTACCCAGAGGAAGAGAAAGCAAATGCGATTACCTGAGTAGCGGCGAGCGAAACGGTAACAGCCCAAACCAAGAGGCTTGCCTCTTGGGGTTGTAGGACACTCAATACGGAGTTACAAAGAAATAGGATAGGCGAAGCGATCTGGAAAGGTCCGCGGTACAAGGTAACAGCCCTGTAGTCGAAATTCTATTTTCTCCTGAGTGGATCCTGAGTACGGCGGGACACGTGAAACCCCGTCGGAATCCGGGAGGACCATCTCCCAAGGCTAAATACTCCCTAGTGACCGATAGTGAACCAGTACCGTGAGGGAAAGGTGAAAAGCACCCCGGAAGGGGAGTGAAACAGATCCTGAAACCGTGTGCCTACAACTAGTTGGAGCCCATTAACGGGTGACAGCGTGCCTTTTGTAGAATGAACCGGCGAGTTACGATGTCGTGCAAGGTTAAGCTGATAAGGCGGAGCCGTAGCGAAAGCGAGTCTGAATAGGGCGATGAAGTACGACGTCGTAGACCCGAAACCGTGTGATCTACCCATGTCCAGGGTGAAGTTCAGGTAACACTGAATGGAGGCCCGAACCCACGCATGTTGAAAAATGCGGGGATGAGGTGTGGGTAGGGGTGAAATGCCAATCGAACTCGGAAATAGCTGGTTCTCCCCGAAATAGCTTTAGGGCTAGCCTCGAGGTTGAGAGTTTTGGAGGTAGAGCACTGATTGGACTAGGGGTCCCCACAGGATTACCGAATTCAGTCAAACTCCGAATGCCAAAAACTTTTACTCGGGAGTCAGACTGCGAGTGCTAAGATCCGTAGTCAAGAGGGAAACAGCCCAGACCATCAGCTAAGGTCCCCAAGTATACGTTAAGTGGAAAAGGATGTGGAGTTGCCCAGACAACCAGGATGTTGGCTTAGAAGCAGCCACCATTTAAAGAGTGCGTAATAGCTCACTGGTCGAGTGACTCTGCGCCGAAAATGTACCGGGGCTAAACGTATCACCGAAGCTATGGATTGACACCTTTGGTGTCAGTGGTAGGGGAGCGTTCTAAGTGCAGCGAAGTCAGATCGTAAGGACTGGTGGAGCGCTTAGAAGTGAGAATGCCGGTATGAGTAGCGAAAAGAGGGGTGAGAATCCCCTCCGTCGAAAGCCCAAGGTTTCCTGAGGAAGGCTCGTCCGCTCAGGGTAAGTCGGGACCTAAGCCGAGGCTGAAAAGCGTAGGCGATGGACAACAGGTTGAAATTCCTGTACCACCTCCTCACCGTTTGAGTAATGGGGGGACGCAGTAAGGTAGGGTAAGCGCGCTGATGGATATGCGCGTCCAAGCAATTAGGCTGAGAAGTAGGCAAATCCGCTTCTCGCGAAGGCTGAGTTGTGATGGCGAGGGAAATTTAGTACCGAAGTTCCTGATCCTACACTGCCTAGAAAAGCCTCTAGCGAGGTGAGAGGTGCCCGTACCGCAAACCGACACAGGTAGGCGAGAAGAGAATTCTAAGACGCTCGGGAGAACTCTCGTTAAGGAACTCGGCAAAATGACCCCGTAACTTCGGGAGAAGGGGTGCTCTATTAGGGTGTATGCCCGAGAGAGCCGCAGTGAATAGATCCAAGCGACTGTTTAGCAAAAACACAGGTCTCTGCGAAGCCGCAAGGCGAAGTATAGGGGCTGACACCTGCCCGGTGCTGGAAGGTTAAGAGGAGGGGTTATCCTTTGGGAGAAGCTCTGAATTGAAGCCCCAGTAAACGGCGGCCGTAACTATAACGGTCCTAAGGTAGCGAAATTCCTTGTCGGGTAAGTTCCGACCCGCACGAATGGTGTAACGATTTGGATACTGTCTCAACGAGAGACCCGGTGAAATTATAGTACCTGTGAAGATGCAGGTTACCCGCGACAGGACGGAAAGACCCCATGGAGCTTTACTGTAGCTTGATATTGGATGTTGGTACAGTTTGTACAGGATAGGTAGGAGCCTTGGAAGTCGGAGCGCCAGCTTCGACGGAGGCGTCGGTGGGATACTACCCTGACTGTGCTGACATTCTAACCTCGGACCGTGATCCGGTTCAGGGACAGTGTCAGGTGGGCAGTTTGACTGGGGCGGTCGCCTCCTAAACAGTAACGGAGGCGCCCAAAGGTTCCCTCAGAATGGTTGGAAATCATTCGAAGAGTGCAAAGGCATAAGGGAGCTTGACTGCGAGACCTACAAGTCGAGCAGGGACGAAAGTCGGGCTTAGTGATCCGGTGGTTCCGCATGGAAGGGCCATCGCTCAACGGATAAAAGCTACCCTGGGGATAACAGGCTTATCTCCCCCAAGAGTCCACATCGACGGGGAGGTTTGGCACCTCGATGTCGGCTCATCGCATCCTGGGGCTGAAGTAGGTCCCAAGGGTTGGGCTGTTCGCCCATTAAAGCGGTACGCGAGCTGGGTTCAGAACGTCGTGAGACAGTTCGGTCCCTATCCGTCGCGGGCGCAGGAAATTTGAGAGGAGCTGTCCTTAGTACGAGAGGACCGGGATGGACACACCGCTGGTGTACCAGTTGTTCCGCCAGGAGCATCGCTGGGTAGCTACGTGTGGACGGGATAAGTGCTGAAAGCATCTAAGCATGAAGCCCCCCTCGAGATGAGATTTCCCATGGAGTTAATCCAGTAAGACCCCTTAGAGATGATGAGGTTGATAGGTCTGGTGTGGAAGCGTGGCGACACGTGGAGCTGACAGATACTAATCGGTCGAGGACTTATCCAAAATTATTCTTGACACATGTTTACGAAACCACGCTAAGTTCGCGACGTCCTGTCGCAACGCCTGGTACCCACGTCCTGTGGGCATTATCTAGTTTTGAGAGAGCAACTCTCAATTTTATACTATTCACGAAGAGGATCAAAGAGTTCGAGGAAGCAACGTAGGTCCTACCCGGAGCGTATCAAGCATACGTGAGGATAGGAACAAGGAAGCTGACGAAGAAATCTGCCGATCATCTGAAGTGATAAGTTTGGTGGCGATAGCAAAGAGGTCACACCCGTTCCCATGCCGAACACGGACGTTAAGCTCTTTTGCGCCGATGGTAGTTGGGGGCTTCCCCCTGTGAGAGTAGGACGTTGCCAAACAAATTTTTTACGTTCCACAGTAGCTCAGTGGTAGAGCAATCGGCTGTTAACCGATCGGTCGTAGGTTCGAGTCCTACCTGTGGAGCCATTTTTATGCTTCCATAGCTCAGTAGGTAGAGCACTACCATGGTAAGGTAGGGGTCAGCGGTTCGAATCCGCTTGGAAGCTCCAGAGCGACTGTACATATACGTATACATAAATGAGAATCAAGCCAAGCTACGATTACGTAGGTTGGCTTTTGTTTTATTGTAGCTTTCTCACTAATCGTATATTTTCATGTCAATCGGTGACTATATATCAGCTGTAAACACAAAGCTCATAAAAACGCTTCTTCCTAATTAGAAAACGTCATGATAGTACTCTTCTAAATTAACACAAAGGTCAAGTCGTCTTGCTTAAAATAATACATCTTTCATCTAATCATCCGCATATGAAGCTGTTCTTTTGTTAATCCAGTTACAGTCCGAACAAGATTCAAATCAATTCCATAATCAATCATTCGTTCAGCTACTTCAAAGCGAGTGTCTTCTTGTGCTTGATTGCGAATATAGTGAAATTTTTCAAGCAGATCTTGTTGTTTTTGAGGGTCAAAATGACTCATAGTGTCACTCCTTATTTAGCGTTATATACTCAGTATACAGAATGTACGTTCGCATTTACAAGCGTTTTGAAAAAGTTTGATAAAAATATTAAAAAAGGGTTGTCATGGTTTAAAATATTAGCTATAATACTTTTTGTCAGCAAAAAGCGACAAGGTTTTTACAGATTGGCCCGTTGGTCAAGCGGTTAAGACACCGCCCTTTCACGGCGGTAACACGGGTTCGAATCCCGTACGGGTCACCATTTTTAAGACAGACATAAATGATTAACTTTTAAGACAAGCTATGGAGGATTAGCTCAGTTGGGAGAGCACCTGCCTTACAAGCAGGGGGTCGGCGGTTCGAGCCCGTCATCCTCCACCATCTTGCCGGTCTAGCTCAATTGGTAGAGCAACTGACTTGTAATCAGTAGGTTGGGGGTTCAAGTCCTCTGGCCGGCATCTTAATAGTTAGGCTGGAGGGGTAGCGAAGTGGCTAAACGCGGCGGACTGTAAATCCGCTCCCTCAGGGTTCGGCGGTTCGAATCCGTCCCCCTCCACCATTTTTATTGGGCTATCGCCAAGCGGTAAGGCAACGGATTTTGATTCCGTCATGCGTAGGTTCGAATCCTGCTAGCCCAGCCATTTTAGAGCCATTAGCTCAGTTGGTAGAGCATCTGACTTTTAATCAGAGGGTCGAAGGTTCGAATCCTTCATGGCTCATTCTTATTTAAAATTTTTCATTTAGTTTATCGGGTGAAAGATTGCGGAAGTAGTTTAGTGGTAGAACATCACCTTGCGAAGGTACGGGTCGTGAGTTCGAATGCGCAGACCGTTCCATTTTGCGGGGGGCCTTAGCTCAGCTGGGAGAGCGCCTGCCTTGCACGCAGGAGGTCAGCGGTTCGATCCCGCTAGGCTCCACCATATATCATACATAATCAAACCCCTTAGACAATTTTGTCTAAGGGGTTTTTAATGACTTTTAAGTTGAGTAATTAATTCGTATTCATTTAATAAATGATCTAACTCTCTACTTTTTAAAATCATTGTTGCTGAATATAATGGGAGTGTTTTTGAAAGTTCATTTAATGCGGATCTTGATGTTTCAATTTGATCAAGCAATTGACTATGCTTACATTCTATAAGAGACATATTCTTCATCCTCTCTAAATGCTCATATTTTCTCATACTAAATTGATACCCTCATTAAGTAAAAATAAACATAAAAAGACAGAAGAAATTATTTTTTCATGTTACACTTTTTAAATGAGTACGTTGTGAAACTAAAGTGAGAGAAAGAACGTAGAAAGAAATAGAACGAATATAAGCAGGGGATACAGACATGGAAGCGATAGTGAAAAGAATTATACATGAGGTGAAACAAGGGGACGAACAGGCCTTTGCTGAATTGGTAGAGCTTTACAAGGACAAGGTGTATCAGGTGGCATATCGAATGGTCGGTAATGCGCATGAAGCGCAAGATGTCGCGCAGGAAGCTTTTTTAAGAGCATATACTAACTTAGATCGATTCGATGTGAATCGGAAATTTTCTACATGGATTTTTAAGATTGCTACGAATGTCGCTATTGATCGGTTAAGAAAGAAGAAACCAGATTTCTACTTGCAAGACTCAGTGAATGGTTCTGATCATTTAACTTATGAAAGTCAGTTAGCTGCAGTTGAAGCATCACCTGATGAACAGGTTTTAACGATGGAATTACAAGAATGGGTACAAGATGAAATTAACCAATTACCACCGAAATATCGGATTGCTATTGTTCTGAAGTATTTAGAGGATTTATCTTTAAAAGAAATTAGTGAGATTTTAGATATGCCGATATCAACGGTTAAAACACGTATACATCGCGGAAGAGAAGCTTTACGTAAACGTATGCGACATGTATAGAAAGGGGGACTTTAAAATGAAATGTGAACAGAGGTATAGCTCCCTTATTCATAAGTATTTAGATGGGGAAGTAACTAAAAGTGAAAAAAATCAACTAGAAGCTCATCTTTTAACATGTGAAGATTGCCTGCTGCATGTGCGTGAACTGAAAAAGGCAATTGCTTTTGTGCAAAGTACATCCCATATTGAGGCACCAAACAATTTTACCAATCAAGTGATGGCCAATCTTCCTAAAAAAGATGCGCCATCGAAAACAAAGTCAAAGTGGAAGCGATGGACAAGGCAGCATCCAATTCTTGTCGCGGCAGCAGTGTTTATACTGCTTATGTCAACAAGCATATCCTCTCTATGGCAAAATAATACCGATCAAGTAAGCTTCACCGGTTCTGGCAATGTCCAAATTGATCAGGGGAGTAAGCGGGTGATTGTCCCTGAAGGAGAAATTATTGAAGGGGATATGACTGTGAGAAATGGGGAGTTAGTTATTCACGGTGAAGTACGGGGGAACATATTGTTGGTTAACAGTGAGCCATACCTAGCCTCAGCGGGACATGTCTCAGGTGAAATAGAAGAAGTGAACCAGGTGCTTGATTGGATTTGGTATCATACAAAGAACTTTTTTTCTGAGGTGGTCTCAGTACTAGATGATAATAAGTAGAACGGAAGCTCCTATTTTAGGGGCTTTTTATTTTTCAAGGCCTTTAAGTCTGTAAAAGTAGCACAAAACGAGAATGAAACGACTTGGTTAATTTATGATATAATAAGGCAGTTGATAATTATAAAGAGCTATTCATTGAAATTTGGTTTGGATAGGGTGAAGTTGTTTAAAATGATAACAGTGCACGAGCAGGATAAGTAAATGAATGCTAATGGTTTGGAGGATATGCCATGTTTCCATTTGAGGATTATACGTGGCTCAAGTATATTGGGCAGGTTGTAGATATATTGCTTGTCACCTATGTTGTGTACAAGCTCATCATGATTATTCGAGGGACACGAGCTGTACAACTTGTAAAAGGAATTACAGTCATTCTACTCGTGTGGTTTTTAAGTCGATTTTTTGGACTTAGAACACTTGAATTCCTTATGTCTCAAACATTAACCTATGGTTTGTTAGCGATTATTATTATATTCCAACCAGAATTGAGACGAGCACTTGAGCAGTTAGGTCGTGGACGATTGTTCTCAAGTAGAGCGGTCCCGCAAGAGGAATCCATACAAAAAACAATTGATGGAATAGTCAAGGCTTCTGTTTATATGGGAAAGCGCCGAATTGGGGCATTAATGTCGATTGAACGAGAGACAGGAATGTCTGATTACGTTGAAACAGGTATTTCAATGAAAGCGGATCTAACGTCGGAACTTCTAATAAATACATTTATTCCGAATACACCGCTCCATGACGGGGCTGTGATTATAAAGGATGATAAGATTCTTGCTGCTGCTTGCTACTTACCTCTTTCAGAGAATCCTTTTATTTCAAAGGAATTAGGGACTCGACACCGTGCAGCACTAGGAGTAAGTGAGGTTACTGATTGCTTAACGATCATTGTCTCGGAAGAAACGGGAGCGATCTCGTTAACAAAGAACAGTGAATTGCATCGTGACTTAGATGAAGAGCAGCTAAGAGGATTATTAGAAAGTGAACTGTTAATTGAATCGAAACAACAATCATCTTCTCGCTGGAAATGGGGGGGGAAGAAGAATGGATAAATTATTTAATAGTCATTGGTTTGTGAAAATCATTTCTTTCTTTATTGCATTAATGCTCTTTACAATGGTCAATATCGATGACTTGACGAGTCAGCCAGGTGTACTACCTTCATTAAGCGACCGTACGTCTACGTTAGAAGAAGTAGAAGTGAGTGTTCTTTATGATGAAGATAATTACGCGATTATTGATCAGACTGAACATGTTCAAGTGAAATTAAGTGGATCTCAAAGTGCGATTGCTATGTTTCAATTGATGAGACCAGACTATGAAGTGTTTGTTGATGTATCAGAACGCGAAGAAGGAGTCCATACTCTAGGTGTACAACATCGAGGGTTCCCAGGAGATTTAGCGGTTTCGATTGTTCCACAGTTTGTCAGAGTAGAGCTGCAGGAAAAACAAACCGTTTCAATTCCTGTTGAAGTTGAAGTTGTAAATGCTGAAGCCGTTGAAGAAGGGTATTCTGTTGGTACACCTTTAGTGTCACCAGTTAACGTAACGATTACCGCTGCACGTGAAATCGCAGGACAGGTTGCTGAATCGAAAGCGTACGTCGATGTGACAGATGCGAATAAGATGATAGAAGAAGCGGTGCCAGTTAAGCTCTATGACAGTAACGGAAATGAGCTTCACCTTGATGTTGAGCCAGGCATTGTGGATGTGAAAGTACCTATTACGAGCCCAAATAAAAGCATTCCGATTCGAATTTCACGAGAAGGCGAATTGGAGAATGGTCTAAGTATTGAACGAATCAATATGACACCAAAAGAAGTAGTGATCTATGGGCCTTATGATGTGATTGATTCAATCAATGTGCTAGAAGGCTTGTCGCTCGATTTGAGTGACATCAATGAAAATGAAACCTACTCAATGGAGGTTCCAATTCCACCTGGTGTTCAACAAGTGGAGCCTGAGACAGTTGTAATAGATGTTGAAGTCGCAGAAGAAAAATCGAGACAGTGGTCAGATGTGTCGATTGAATTACTTGGTAGAAATGCAGGACTTCTAGTCGATCTTGCAGAAGGGCAAGAAGATACGATCTCCATTGTCGCACATGCAACCGAAGCCAACCTTGATCAGTTTTCGGTCGATGATATCCAAGTATATGCAGATGTGAGCGGACTTAGTGAGGGCGAACATTCTGTACCTATTCAAATAAACGGACCACAAAATATTCGATTTAGTGTGAGCAAAACAAATGTAAACATCGTAGTCATAGACCAGACAAGTTCTGATGAATGACCGATTGAAGGAGAGAATTGATAATGGGAAAATATTTTGGTACAGATGGAGTTAGAGGTGTAGCAAATAAAGAACTTACACCTGAACTTGCCTTTAAACTAGGAAGAATGGGAGGTTATGTGCTCACAAAACAAACAGAAAAACCCCGTGTTATCATTGGGCGTGACACAAGAATTTCAGGTGAAATGCTAGAGAGTGCACTTGTTGCTGGACTTCTTTCAATTGGAGCTGAGGTGATGCGCTTAGGTGTGATTTCTACACCAGGTGTCGCATACTTAACAAAAGCATTGAGTGCTAACGCTGGGGTCATGATTTCAGCGTCACATAATCCAGTACCTGATAACGGCATTAAGTTTTTTGGTCCAGATGGTTTTAAATTAACAGATGAACAGGAAAAAGAAATAGAACAATTACTCGACCAAGCAGAAGATAATCTACCTAGACCAACAGGTGATGGTATCGGTCAAGTGAATGACTACTTTGAAGGTGGTCAAAAATATCTTCAATTCCTTAAACAAACAGTACAAGATGATTTCTCAGGCATTCACATTGCGCTTGATTGTGCGCACGGTGCAGCCTCTTCACTTGCAGCCCATCTATTTGCAGACCTTGAAGCCGATATCTCAACAATGGGTACATCACCAAATGGTGTAAACATTAATGAAGGCTGTGGTTCGACGCATCCTGAAAAGCTTGCTGAACTAGTAGTTGAAAAAGGAGCACAAGTAGGACTTGCCTTTGATGGGGATGCTGATCGCCTGATTGCAGTTGATGAAAAAGGTCAACTGGTCGATGGGGATCAAATCATGTTTATCTGTGCAAAGTATATGAAAGAGCAAGGCTGGTTAAATCACGGTACAGTTGTTTCAACAGTTATGAGTAACCTTGGATTTTATAAAGGACTTGAAGAAGCTGGTATTGAGACAAAGCAAACAGGAGTTGGCGATCGTTACGTAATGGAAGAGATGCGTAAAGGTGGGTTTAACTTAGGTGGAGAGCAGTCTGGTCATATTATTTTCTTAGACCACATCACAACAGGGGACGGGATGTTATCTGCGTTGCAACTTGTGAACATCATGAAAGCAACGGGACGTAAGTTGTCAGAGTTAGCAGCTGAAATGGTAACATTCCCACAAACACTTGTTAATGTGCGTGTGACGGATAAATATGCTGTGACAGATAATGAGCAAGTCCGCAAAGCGATTGAGAAAGTAGAAGAGGATATGGCTGGCAATGGTCGTGTACTTGTACGCCCTTCAGGAACAGAGCCTCTTGTACGTGTCATGGTTGAAGCGAAGACAGAAGAACAATGTGAGCAATATGTGACCGAGATTACCAAAGTAGTAGAAGCAGAAATGGGCTTGACTGAGTAATTAGACATGCATGAGGAGGGAACGGTTTGGACTCCTCATGCATATTTTTTAAGTAATGCAAGTACTTCCACTCTAATTAATCAAAAAAGTGTAAAGCGTTTACCAATGATTGACGTTCAGACAACATTCTTGTATGATATTGTGTGTAATTAGGAAAGGGAGGGTAGAGGTTGACATATGAGAAAAATAAAAAGCGCCTGAACTACACAGTTGGACGGGAAATCTGTGTAGTTGACGAGGAGAGGGTTTATCGATCATCGGCGGATGCCCTTCGGTTGTAAGCATGACAGCCGTTAAGCTTCTGTAAAAAACAAAGGGGTGACTCTTTGGACAAAATCAGAGGCAACATGCCACTATAATTTTAACGAAAAGAGTGGGGGCAAGTGCGCCCCAAACGGTCCTTGCCCCTGACTTCAGGAGGTCATTTATTATGTGTGGTATTGTTGGATATATTGGTACAAAAGATGCAAAGGAAATTTTATTACGTGGACTAGAGAAACTTGAGTACCGTGGTTATGATTCAGCTGGAATTGCTGTAGCTAATGAGAGCGGTGTGCACGTATTTAAAGAAAAAGGACGGATTGCAGCTTTGCGTGAAGTGGTTGATTCTAAAGTTGACGCGACAGTAGGAATTGGACATACACGTTGGGCAACGCATGGTGAGCCTAGCCGCAAGAACGCGCATCCGCATCAAAGTACAACAGAGCGCTTCACAATCGTTCATAATGGTGTCATTGAGAACTATGAGCAATTAAAGCGTGAGCATCTATCACAAATTCAATTAACGAGTGATACGGATACAGAGGTTATTGTTCAGTTAGTAGAGAAGTTTGTCGCAGAAGGTATGGCAATTGAAACGGCATTTCGTCACACTCTTTCATTATTAAAAGGTTCATATGCAACAGCTCTTTTAGATAATGACAATACAGAGATCGTTTATGTTGGGAAGAACAAAAGCCCATTATTAATTGGTGTCGGAGAAGATGCGAATGTGATTGCTTCAGATGCTATGGCGATGCTTCAAGTAACAAATCAATTTCTTGAAATCATGGATGAAGAGCTTGTAATCGTGACACGCGATGCGATTACAATCAAAACACTTGATGGTACGATTATGGCACGTGAACCTTATACAGCAGAGCTTGATGCAAGCGATATTGAAAAAGGAACGTACCCTCACTTCATGCTAAAAGAAATTGATGAGCAACCGTTTGTTATTCGTAACATCATTCAAAAATACCAAAACGAAGATGGTTCTGTTCGCCTTGACGATAATATTCGTGCAGCGATGAAAGGATCAGATCGTATTTATATTATTGCCGCAGGAACAAGCTACCACGCAGGTCTTGTCGGTAAGCAATTAATTGAAAAGATTGCACAACGTCCAGTAGAGGTTCACATTGCAAGTGAATTCTTGTATAACATGCCTTTAATCTCGGAAAACCCACTCTTTATCTTTATTTCTCAAAGTGGTGAAACAGCGGATCTTCGCGGTGTATTAGTCGACGTGAAAAAGCGCGGTCACCAAGCATTAACGATTACAAATGTTCCGGGTTCAACGTTATCGCGTGAAGCGGACTTCACACTTCATACGTATGCAGGACCAGAAATTGCAGTCGCATCTACAAAAGCCTATACAGCGCAAATGGCTGTTCTTACTCTACTTGCAGTCGATACGGCAAAAGCAAAAGGACTCGAGCTGGATTTTGATCCTCTACAAGAGTTAGCGATTGTTGCAAATGCAATGGAAACATTGACAGCACAAAAAGAACAACTAGAAAAAGTTGCTCGTGATTATTTAACGATTACTCGTAACTGTTTCTTCATTGGCCGTGCAGTTGATTTCTATGTAGGACTAGAGGGTGCTCTTAAGTTAAAAGAGATCTCCTATATCCAAGCAGAAGGATTTGCTGGTGGCGAGTTAAAGCACGGAACGATTGCTTTGATTGAAGAAGGAACACCAGTGATTGCCCTCGCGACACAAAAGCATGTTAACTTAAGCATTCGTGGAAATGTAAAAGAAGTAGCAGCACGTGGAGCTTACCCTTGCATCATTAGTATGGAAGGAATGGAAGAGGAAGACGATGCATTCGTATTACCGGCTGTGCATGAATTCCTAACACCGTTAGTGAGTGTAATTCCAATGCAGTTGATTTCTTACTTCGCAGCTCTTCACCGTGATTGTGACGTAGATAAACCACGTAATCTGGCAAAAAGTGTAACAGTTGAGTAATTGACTGACTGATGTTTATGTCGATTTACTATATAATCTAATTAACAAAGCCTCTTAAGGATTTACTACCTTAAGAGGCTTTGTTTTTATCATGAATCATATTGTTCCAAACACACGACGCTGATAAAAAATGAAAGAACAATTTAAAAAGGTCGGTGAAATTTAGGAGAGAAGCCTAGTTTCACCGACCTTTTTTTGTTAATTAGGATGATTGTTTCATCTGTATTAAAAGGTTGTTATACGATTCTACTTCTTCTAGTTTACCCATTTTTTGATAGGTTTTAACAAGCCATTGGATAGGCTCTGTTTGTTGAGGGCGTAGCTCCATTTCCCAGCTAAAGCATTCAATCGCTTTCTCATATTGTTGAAAATCAAAATAAAGTTTTCCGAGTGTTAGTTGGTTATCGGTATCATCCATTAGATGAACCATTTCTTGAATTTTGGAGATAATCGGTAGTTGATCAACCTCACTACTTTCCTGAAAGTGGGTGTGAATATCCGCTAAGCTATAGCGGTCCAAAAGATCGGGAAGGGTAGCTTTGATTATGTGTTCAAAAGTTTGTGGGGATTGATGAGCAAAAGGAAGTAATCGTTCAGAGATTGCCTGCAAAGATGGGCTAATCTTTGATAGGGAAACATGTGTAAATAACTCAAGTAACTTGGCGGCTTCTTTTTCAGATAATGAAAAGGAATAATTAAAAAGTACATCAGCCGCACCGTTATAATTATGGTCATTCATTAGCTGTTGATATACGTGTTGATGTAAGCCAGATGTCGGTGGTACATGAGACAGAAGGGATTGTTGGATAAGCAAAGCCTCTTTAGCTGATAAATGAGTAGTTAAGCCTTTTATTAGCTCTTCGCAAGCTGAAGGAGTTGGATCTTCACGAAATTTCTTTACATAGATAATAAGAGGGTCAATGATACGGTTTTGTTGTTGATAAAGTGTTAATAACGTTTCGTAGTAATTGTGAGAGAAAGATTGTTGTTCGGCATAGAGCGGTTCTGTTTCTAACAATTTAGAAAGAGGGGCTTGGAAATGGGCTTTGGAATCAGAGTAATCGGCATGTTTAATTGCGCTTGTTACCCACGTATCTTTATATCCTCTAGTAAGTAGCAATTTAGCCAACCGAAAGGCGCCTAGTAATTTTCCGTCGCGACGATAGCTAAAGAAGGCTTCTTTTAATCGTGTATTTAATTGTTCTTGTGGAATATAAGAATCGAAGTAAGACAAGATTAAGGATGAGTCCAACAGCGAATATTGTTTAGTGATTTTTGACAGGAGTTGATTGATTGAGTCAATCTTTACCGATGATGAGTCAGAGAGAAGGAGTGAAATGATCGGACTGGGAGCATTGATACAATGACCTTTTTGTTTAAGTAACCCTAAAAATGAGCTTCGATCACCTGTCACTAAAGGTTGTATCGTTAAAAATTTGTTTTTATAAAAAAACAAAGAGTAGCGAAGGTTATTCGCACCACTACACTCAACAACCTTACATTGTTGAAAAATGGTTATCTTATGAGCTAGTAACTTTATTTGCTGATTATTATTATGTAACGTCCATTCAGTCGGTTGCATAAACAGACCTCCTTTTCTTCACTATAACATAGTTCAACGCTGAAAAATAGAAAGCCAAAGATAACGAGAGTGTTCTTCAAAAGAAGAATGCTCTCTTTTTTTGAAACCATAGATTAAATACGTTGATGAACGACGGTAGAATTGATGTCTTAATCAATAATGCAGGCATTCAACATGTAGCGCCTCTTGAAGAATTCCCTACTGACAAGTTTGAATTTATGATCAAAATTATGTTAACAGCTCCGTTTGTTGCAACAAAGCTTGTGTTTCCACTAATGAAAAAGCAAAAGTTTGGTCGAGTCTTAAACATCTCTTCCATCAATGGTTTAATTGGTTTTGCTGGAAAAGCGGGCTATAATAGCGCCAAACACGGCGTGATTGGTCTGACAAAAGTGGCGGCCTTAGAAGGAGTTGAGCATGGAATTACGGTAAATGCACTCTGTCCAGGTTACGTAGATACACCATTAGTACTAGATCAACTTCAAGATTTAGCCGAAGCAAGTGGTGTAGAGCTTGAGAAAGTGCTAGAAGAAGTCATCTATCCACTCGTGCCACAAAGGCGGCTACTAGAAGTAGAGGAAATAGCTGATTATGCGATGTTTCTAGCAAGTGAAAAAGCTAAAAGTGTGACTGGACAAGCTGTGGTCATGGATGGTGGGTATACGGTTCAATAACTATAAGACGAAAGGGCATCTACCGTATGAGGTAGATGCCCTTTCTTTAAGTCGTAAAAAGATTTTTATATCGATCATACAGTTCCTTATACTCTTTATAGATACTTTTGTATAATTGTTTTTCATGTTCATTAGGTTGTATGGCTGTTTGGAAAGGAATAGATGTTTTTATAGATGACAGACTTTCCACTTCACCAATAGAAAGCAAACTAATCCAAGCTGCTCCCCATGCTGAACTTTGGTGAGACTCTGGTAGCCTTACTTCTTTATCGAATATATTTGCGATCATCTGGACCCAGCAAGACGAACGAGCAAACCCACCGCTTGCATAAATGGACTGCTCTTCTTCGTTACTTTGTGAGACCAAATTATCGATCATGAGAAGGTTTAGGTTGATCCCTTCTAAAGTAGAACGAATGATATGTTTTTTCTGGTGCTCAATTGAAAGACCGATATAAGATCCGCGAATGTTGGAATTCCAAATGGGGGCACGTTCACCATTGAGAAAAGGGAGAAATAATAAGCCATTTGAGCCGACTTCAACACTCTCAATCATCTCAAACAGCTTCTCGTATGACATCGCATTTAACTGTTCATCTTCAAAAATCGAACGGACCCAATTTAAAATATTTCCACCGTTATTAGATGGACCTCCGACGATCCAGGAATTTTTTGAGAACGCATAACAGAAGGTTGATTGGTTCTTGTTAAGGACTGGGGTATGAGAAAATTGACGTATGGCCCCACTTGTACCGATTGTCAAAGCTGTTTCTCCCGGGTGTATAGCCCCGAGTCCAATATTAGCTAATGCACCATCGCTCCCTCCTGCGACAAATGGAATATCCTGCGGAAGACCTAGTTGGACAGCTAAAGTTGGGTTTAATCCAGTAAATTGATAGGTTGGCTCTACGGGCTTTGAGAGTTGCTCTATCTTAATTCCAGCAAGATCTAAAGCTACTTGATCCCATGTAAACTCATGGATGTTAAACAGACCTGTTGCAGAAGCTGTTGAATAATCAACAGCAGCTTGCTGAAACCATCTTCCTGTAATGAATTCTTTTATGGATACAAAGCGCTTTGCCTCAAGATAGGCCTTATTTTCATTTTCCTTCATCCAAATTAATTTTGTAAAAGGAGACATAGGGTGAATTGGAGTACCTGTTCGCTGATAAAGTAGGTGTCCAACCTCTGATTGCTTGATCCGTTCAGCTTGTTCGGTACTTCTTCCATCGGCCCAAATAATCGAGGGAGAGAGGGGTTCCCAATTCTCATTAACACAAATAAGAGTATGCATTGCAGCGGAGAGACCAATAGAAGAAATTTGATGTCCACTTTTAGTAGCTTGTTCGACGACTTGCCGAAGTGTAGATAAGACGGCTTTCTCAATTTCAAGAGGACACTGCTCAGCCCATCCTTTTTTGGGGTGAACCGTTGAAAGGGGTTTTTCACTTTCAGTTACTACGGTTCCGTTTTGCTCAAAAAGGACGGATTTGGCACTAGTTGTTCCAATGTCTACACCAATTACAAGTTTTTTTGTCATGATTATACGTCACCATCCTTATGATTACAAACGCTTAATGGAAATCGCTTTTCTCATCTTTGTAAGAGACTCTTCTACTTGTTCTTTTCTTTGTATACTCACATTAACGTACAATGCATCAATTAAACTTAGTTGAGCAATGCGAGATGAAAGAGCTTCTGAGCGATACTCTGTTTCTTCTGATACTGTGTATAGGGCATAGTCAACACGATCACTTAAAGGAGATTTTGCTAATGAGGTAATGCCGATCGTTGTAGCACCTTGATTCTTTGCAATATCTAACGCTTGAAGAATATCACGATTTGAACCTGAATGTGATATAAGAATGACGACATCTTCTTCGCTAAGTTGAGAGGCTGACATGACTTGAAAGTGTGAGTCATTGTAAGAAATTGATGGGATACCTGTTCTCATAAATTTGTGGTGAGCATCCATCGCAACAATACCAGATCCTCCATTGCCGTAAAATTCGATTCGTTTAGCTGCTACTAGAGATTCGACACAATTTCGAAATACGTCCTCGTTTAAGATAGAGAGGGTTTCTTCAAGTGTACCGACATTTGATCGGAATACTTTTTCGGTCACGCTCTTTTCATCGTCACCTTCTTCAATAGCTTCATGTATATTGTTAATTCCAGTAACTATCTCAGAAGCCAAGGCGATTTTCATAGCTTGATATCCTTTGAATCCAATTCTCTTACAAAATCTAAAAACGGTAGATTCAGCAACATTTAAATTATCAGCAACTTGACTTATAGATGAGTGAATAATTTCCTCAGGGTGTTCCAATACGTAATCTGCAATTTTCTTTTCTTTTTCTCTAAACTCATGATAGAGCGCTTTCACTTTATATCGGCAATAATCTTTTTGATCAAAATTAATCACAAGATCAACTCCTAAAATCTACTTCAGACAAAAGTATAGATGGGTAAGCGCCCTTATTATACAATTATTTATTTAAAAAGAATAGTTAAGAAAAATATTTTTTCATAAAAATGTTGTAAAAGAAATTTTTTTGCGTATAATTAGTTTCAGAGACAAAAGCAAACGCTTTCAAAAAAGATATAGGGAGTGATATCATGCAAATTGGATTAATTGGACTTGGGAAAATGGGCTATAATCTAGCACTTAATTTATTAGATCATAATCACCAAGTTGTTGCATACGACGTTAATGAAAAGACTGTGTCAGATGTTACTGAAGAAGGAGCTACGGGTGTCAATAGTATAGAGGAGCTCATCGAAAAGCTTGAGACCCCACGTACAATCTGGGTGATGGTACCTGCTGGTGATGTGACAGATCAAGTCATTAGAACATTAGCTAATCTATTAGATGAAGATGATTCGATTATTGATGGAGGCAATTCTAATTACAAAGAGAGTTTGAAAAGAGGAGCGTTCCTAGAAGAGAAACATATTCATCTTTTAGATGTTGGTACCAGTGGTGGTGTAGAAGGAGCTCGTCATGGAGCCTGTTTAATGGTTGGTGGAAATAAAGATGCATTTAATCGAGTGGAAGCAGTCTTTGAAGATTTATCGATAGAAGATGGTTGTTTATATGCAGGAGCTTTAGGAAGTGGTCACTTCTTAAAAATGATTCACAATGGGATTGAATACGGAATGATGCAAGCGATTGCAGAAGGGTTCGATATCTTAGAAAAGAGCCCATTTGAGTATGATTATGAAAAAGTAGCGAAAGTATGGAACCATGGGTCAGTAATACGTTCTTGGCTAATGGAATTAACAGAGAATGCTTTTAGAAAAGATGCAAAGCTTGATGAAATAAAAGGGATTATGAATTCATCAGGTGAAGGAAAATGGACAGTTGAAACAGCATTAGACCTACAAACAGCAGCTCCTGTAATTGCCCTATCCCTAATGATGAGGTACCGCTCGTTAGAAGATGATACGTTCACAGGGAAAGTTGTTGCAGCTTTGAGAAACGAGTTTGGTGGACATGAAGTAGTCAAGAAAAACTAATCAGTGGTTTTTTGATTTAGGGGGTGATGATCATCAACTCGAATATTGTTTTAGGAATTATTATTCTTATTTTTTCAGCTTTTGCTTGGACCCAAACAGGTGAGTTACCGAATCAATCAGCTTTATTTCCTAAATTAATTATTATTGGTTTAGGAATCACAGGTGTCTTAATGATCGTAGATACGATCATTAAGAGAGATAAATCAGGTAAGCGAGTGGAGAACGATCTTGATAGACAGGTCATTGTTTTTCAAATACTCATACCAGGTTTGATTTTAGTTCTAGCTTATTTTTCATTGATCTTGTTTGGTTTTTATGTGACGTCATTTCTTCTTGTGATTACGGTTTTCTTCTATCAAAACTACAGAACAAATCAACAAAAAATCACGAAGCGTTTATCATTGAAGGCCATTGTGTTTGCTGGAATTGTAACTAGTTTTATGTATGTATTGTTCACATTGCTTTTAAACTTACCAACACCTCAAGGTTCATTGTTTGAAATTTTCTAAATAAACGGTTGTTAATTTAAAAATTAGCCTATAAAAAAGGCTATATAAATTATATAAGGGGATGAGAATTCGATATGAAAAAATTTATGTATGCTTTAAGTGCAACATTGTTGTCAGTGGGGATTTTAGCTGGATGTGGTTCTGAGTCTCAAGAAACAAATGGAGGAGAAGTGAGTGAAGGGTCAGGAGGAGATTATCCTTCGAAAAATATTCAAATTATCGTACCTTACAGTGCAGGTGGAGGTGGAGATACTGTTGCCCGCATGATTGCTGATTCTCTAAGTGATGAATTAGGTAGACAAATTAATGTAGTGAATCGTGAAGGGGCAGGCGGTGAGATTGGGATCTCAGAGATTGCTAGAAGTGACGCGGATGGATATACATTAGGACTATTTGGTTATCCCGATAATTTCATTTTAGAGCATACAGGTAATACAGATTTTTCATATGATAGCTTCGAATATCTTGCAGCCTATGATGATGTTCCACATGCATTATTTGTAGGACCGAATACAGAATTTAATACAGTAGAGGAATTTATTGAACAAGCAAATGCCAATCCTGGAAGTGTAACAGTAGGTGAGTCAGGAGCATTAGGCTTATTAAAAGTTCTTGCTTTTGAAAACGAAGCAGATGTTGACGTTACTCCAGTAACATATGACGGTGGTGGAGAGTTAATTAATGCATTATTAGGTGGACATATTGATGTAGCTTCTTCATCAATTACAGCAGCTCAACAAATTGTCGATGCTGGTGGACAACCGCTTGGTTACGCAGGAAGTGAGCGTCTTGAACTGTTTGATGAATACCCAACATTTAAAGAGCAAGGTTACGATTTACAATTAGGTGTGACGCGTGTTCTTGTCGCTCCAGCGGGCATTCCAGATGAAGTGAGAGAAGAGCTAGTAAATGCACTAGACAGCTTAAGCGAAAATGAAGATTTCCAACAGAAGTTTATGAATGCTACATTACCATACCGTTACCTAAACCATGATGATCTTAACGAGTATTTAGAGCAATCAAACGAGACGCTTCTTCCGTTAATCGAAAACAACGAGGGTAGTTTCTAATATTTAATGGGAAAGCATCCAGTCAAGAAGATGTGACTTTTTGACTGGATGATCACCCCTTAAGCATGTTTATGTTTTTATTTACTGAGGGAGGTTCATTATGGATGCACTTCAAATATTTCTAAATATACTCTCTCCTAGTGTTTTATTCATCGTCTTTTTCGGTGTTTTAATTGGGATTATTGTTGGTGCAATACCTGGTTTGAACGGGGCAATTGGAATCTCTCTACTATTACCGTTAACTTTCACTATGGAACCGCAAATAGGTATACTCTTACTAGGCGGCATCTATATGGGAGGGATGTATGGTGGTTCAATTACGGCGATCTTATTAAATGTACCAGGTGACATTGTTGCTGCTCCAGCAGCAATGGAAGGTTATCCATTAACTAGGCAAGGGAGAGCGAAAGAAGCCCTTTATTATTCAATATTTTCAAGTATGTTTGGTGGACTAATTGGTGTATTAGTTCTTATATTATTTACACCGCCATTAGCAAATTTCGCACTGAAATTTGGACCAGCAGAGATGTTTTTCATTTCATTAAGCGGGTTGGTCATAATCGGTGCTATTGCAGGGAATAATCTTTACAAATCGTTATTTGCAGCATTGCTAGGTTTATTCATCAGTACGATTGGAATGGATATGGCTCTTGGAGTAGAACGTTTTACTTTTGACCAAGTTTCACTTCGTTCAGGTATTTCTGTTATTCCCATTGTGTTAGGTCTATTTTGTTTCGCTGAAATGTTTTTAAATATTGGTAAGAAAACTAATGAATTAGACACATACAAAGATCAATCGATTAAGAGAATGACCGTAATAAAAGATATCATTAGACAGAAATGGTTAGTTCTGAAGTCTGGTTTTATTGGGACATGTATTGGTCTTTTGCCAGGTGTAGGGACGACGCTAGCTGTTTTTATGTCGTATGGTGAAGCGAAGCGAGTTTCAAAAAAGAGAGATCAATTTGAAAAAGGTAACACTGAAGGCATTATTGCAGCAGAAACGGCCAATAATGCAACGGTAGGAAGTTCAATGGTTCCCCTCCTTGCATTAGGTGTACCAGGAAGTCCAACGACTGCTATTATTGCAGGAGCATTAATCATTCACGGAATTGTTTTAGGTCCTGATTTATTTGTTACAAGGCCAGATGTAGCATATACCTTCTTATATGGAATGTTATTAACGGTAATTGCCATGGCTGTAATTGGGGCATTTGGTATCAAGTATTTTTCTTATATTTTAAAAGTGAAGATGGAGTACATCGTTCCTACTGTTCTAGTATTTGCATTGTTTGGAGCGTACAGTTTACGTAATAGTCTCTATGATGTACTAATAGCAATTATCCTAGGTGTTCTTGGAGCGTTCTTTAAAAAGATGGATGTTCCCCTAGCACCAATTATTATCGGAGTTGTACTTGGACCACTCATTGAGCGGAATTTGACACGATCAATTACAATTGCTGATGCAAGACAAATGTCTTTAATTCAGTACCTATTAGCTAATCCTTTAGCAATTGGATTGTGTGTGTTTGTTATTGCACTCTTGATTATTGTAATTAGAATGAATAAGAAAAACGATAAACTATAATTTAGTAAGACGCTACAATGAATCCGATGGTGGATAAGTGGCGTCTTTTTTCTATGCGTAAATGTGTTATTTTTATGGATTTACACAAACTAACGCCTCTTTATACATAAGATATATTGTTACTTATATATGTGGGAGGTTTTTTTATGTATCAACATATTGTTCAACCCGGTGAAACGCTATTTTCTATTTCAGAAGATTTTCGCACACCTTTTGTAGCGATCATGCAGGCGAATAACATTACCGATCCCAATCTCATTTATGTTGGGCAAGCTATTACGATTCCAGGCATACCTGACCCAGACACTATCCCTTATTTTATCGAAGTATCGGTATCTGAACGGACATTAACCTTATATGAAAATGGTGTTTTACAGAAGTTGTATCCGATTGCGGTTGGGCAGATTTTATTTGGCACGCCACTCGGTGATTTTATCATCTTGAATCGGCAACCGAACCCCGGAGGACCATTCGGATCATTATGGCTAACTTTGTCGAAAAAAAGTTATGGCATCCATGGTACGAATGAACCGGATTCTATTGGTCAAGCTGTTTCTAGGGGGTGTATTCGAATGTATAATTTTGATGTAAATGAACTCGGGTCAATTGTCCCAAACGGCACAAGAGTAAGGATTAAACCGTAAATATCTTTGTGATAGAGGGGGATCTAATCATAAATGGTTTAAGAAAAAAGTTTTAGGGAATATGGATTAATGAAACTGACTAAAAGGATTAGTGTAGAATTTTGTCGTAAATACGCTATAATAAAGGTCAGAGTCATTATCTTAAAAAGAAATTTGGTGCTAGTATGAACAAGCTAGGTAGACTGATTGCCATTTTCTCTATTATTGTGATTATACTCATCACTCTAATTGGAGGAGGAAGTATAGTCGCGTATCTAACGTTTGTCACCTTTCCTTTCATTTTTTGGATTGGCCATCATTATGATAAATCTGTGGAAGAATTAAAACAATTAAATACAAGATACCAATCGAAAGAAAAAGATTATCGTGAGGTTCTAGAAAAGAATACAGAATACGAACAGCTCTTTGATTCATTAGAGGGCGCGGTATTCTATAGAACTCTTACGACAAATACTTTGTATTTATCTACTGGGATCGAAGAGTTGTTTGGATTACCTTTTTTCGAGTATAAAAATCAACCAGAAATATGGAAAGAGATGGTCGATACCAAAGATCGTTTAGCTGTAGAGGAAGCTGATCGATTGTTAAAAAAAGGGCAACCTTCAAAAATAGAATTTAAGATCATACACCCCGTAAAAGGCCTAAGATGGGTGTTGCGGATGGCTACCCCCATTCATAACGAAGCGGGACATATAGAGAAAATTGTCGGTCAGATGGTTGATATTACGGTTCGCAAAAATTTAGAGTTTGAATTAAAACAAATGGCTTATCACGATGAATTGACGGATCTGCCTAATCGAAAGTCACTTGACCGTCAAATTGAAAAAGCGTTAGCAAGATCGAAGCGTCATGATCACAATTTTTCGATTATGTTTATTGATTTAGATGATTTTAAAGTGGTCAACGACACGATGGGTCATGATGCAGGAGATACGTTATTAAAAGAAGTAGTCAGTCGATTGAATGAAAGTATTAGAGAAGAGGATCTAGTCGCTCGAATTGGTGGAGACGAATTCATTGTTCTTTTTGAAGAAACGAGTAAAGGTGAAATAGAAGAGATCGCTAGAAGGATTCTTGAATACGTATCTAAACCTTATAATATTAACGAAAAAGAAGCAAACATCTCTCTGAGTATTGGCATCAGCATGTTTCCTGATGATGGAGAAGATAAAGATACGTTGATTGAACATGCCGATACAGCGATGTATTTCTCCAAGTACAACGGAAAAAACTGTTATAAGCTATACACACCAGATTTAGAAGATATGGAATTTAAAAAAGTGGGTTTGCTTAAGCGATGGAAGCATACGATCAAAAAAACGAAACTGTTTAATTGACAGTTTCGTTTTTTTATTGGCATTGTTTGTGATCAATGATCGTTTGCTGTAAAATAATCGTCAGGATAAAAAAAGAAAAGGTGTGGTTATGAAAAGATATATTATAGTTGGAGGAGGAATACTTGGAGCTTCAACCGCTTACCATCTCGCTAAAGAAGGTCGTGATGTGACAGTTATTGAACGAAATGATCGAGGACAAGCGACTGAAGCAGCAGCTGGCATTGTTTGCCCATGGTTAACACAGCGCAGAAACAAAGCATGGTATCAGCTGGCAAAAGGTGGCGCCAAATATTATCCATCGTTGATTCAAGAACTAGAAGATTTAGGTGAAGGTGATACAGGTTATGAAAGGGTAGGGGCTATCGGTTTACATTCAGATTCTAGTAAACTAGACAAGATGGAAGAGCGTGCTCATAAGCGATTGCAGGAAGCGCCTGAGATCGGCAAAATTACTCGATTAAACCATGAGGAAACAAAGAAACTATTTCCACTCCTAGCTGAGGGGTATGAAGCGGTTCATGTTAGTGGAGCTGCACGCGTAAATGGTCAAGCTTTAAAAAAGGCTCTTTTATCTGCCGCAGTGAAGTTAGGAGCAACAATTCATTACGGGGAAGCTAGTTTGTTACATGATGGAAAAAAAGTGCACGGTGTACGATTTAGAGGAAAAGACCTAGAGGGAGACAAAGTGATTCTCACGACAGGAGCCTGGGCAAACGAATTACTCGAACCACTTGGCATACACTTTAAAATCAAGCCACAAAAAGCACAAAT
This sequence comes from Bacillus sp. FJAT-45037, assembly GCF_002797325.1. Lineage (GTDB taxonomy): Bacteria > Bacillota > Bacilli > Bacillales > Bacillaceae_D > Alkalihalophilus. The sequence goes on from NZ_KZ454938.1 coordinate 3,196,620, forward strand.
TATCCACTTAGAGTTTGCAAATCTTGATGTTGGTTCTTGGCCCGTTGTCATGCCGCCCACTAATCAATATCTCCTTTCGTTTAATGATGGACGAGTTGTCATTGGAGCCACACATGAGGATGACGTTGGCTTTGACCTTAGACCGACTGTGGGAGGAATGTATGAAATTTTAGATAAGGCTCTTGCTGTTGCGCCAGGGCTGTCTGATGCGACGGTTGTTGAAACGAAGGTAGGGTTTAGACCGGTGGCACCTAACTTCCTTCCGATCATAGGGGACGTTCCTAATTGGGGCGGACTTGTTGTAGCCAATGGTCTTGGATCATCAGGATTAACCGTCGGACCCTTCCTTGGAGCAGAGTTAGCTAAACTTGCTTCAGGTGAAAACTTGGAAATTGATCTAGCTCATTATAACGTCGCTCAAGCGATTGAACCATTAGAAAATGTAGAAAAGAAATTTAATCAAAAATAGAGAGTAGGGCTATAAGATGGGAAAATGGTTTAAAGTAATGAGTATCGCAGTATTTTTCATGATTATCATGACAGCATGTGGTCAAGGAGAAGAAACAGAACCAGAGACGGATACAAGTGTAGCAGAGCCTATGGAAGGTACGCCTGTTGTGACGATGGAGATGGAAAACGGGGAAGAGGTCGTGATGGAGCTGTATCATGAGATTGCTCCGAAGACGGTAGAAAATTTTGTTTCACTCGTTCAAGACGGATTTTATGACGGATTAACGTTCCATCGTGTGATTCCAGGATTTATGATTCAAGGTGGAGATCCAGATGGCACTGGTTCCGGTGGACCTGGTTATTCCATTGAAGGCGAGTTTAGTAGCAATGGGTTTGAAAATGATTTGAGTCATGATCGCGGAGTACTTTCAATGGCAAGATCTCAAGATCCCAACTCTGCAGGTTCCCAATTTTTCATTATGGTTGATGATACTCCTTATTTAGACGGAGATTATGCGGGATTTGGGAAAGTGCGTGAAGGCATGGATGTTGTTGATGACATCGTTTCAGTGGAAACGAATCAAATGGATGCACCTGTAGAAGGGCAAGAACAAGTAATTAAACAAATGACAATAAAGTTCGAAAACTAAAAAATCCCGACAAAAGCATCCTCATGTGAGGTGATGCTTGTCGGGTTTTTTCTATTATGCTGGAGGGGTAAACGAACGCTTACTAAACTCCTCATCGATCATATAAAACGCGTTACTGTCATCGTCAATTCGTTTTAATTTGTGGATAATGCCATCAAACAGATCTTCCTCTTCCACTTGTTCCTCAATAAACCACTTTAAGAAGTTAATCGTGGCATGTTCTCTTGCATCAAGGGCTAAGTCAGATAAATGATAAATACGCTTTGTCACTTCTTTTTCTTGAAGAAGTGCTTTTTCAAAAACATCTAGCACAGAAGAGAATGAGTTATTAGGTGTCTCAAAGCCAGCCACGGTTGCTCGTTTTCCGACGGCATTTATAAAGTTATAGCACTTCATGGCATGAAAGCGTTCCTCTTCCGCTTGAACTAAGAAAAAGTTGGCGAATCCGTCAAGACTCTCAGATGAACAATAAGCAGCCATAGCCATATAAGTATGAGCAGAATAGAATTCGTAGTTCATTTGATCATTCAACGCAGTTAAAAGTTTATCATTAATCATATAAACGCCTCCTTAAGGTTGTTAGTATGTAGTATAACATATCTCTTTCGTGTTCATGAGTATATAGTCTAGGCGTGTCATCGTATGATATATTTAAACTATATATGATGGAATAAATTCCTAATGAGGTGTCAATTTTGCAAGAATGTAAAAATCAAAAGAATTCATATAAAGATGATTTGTCACCAGAACAGATGTTAATAGAAGAGTTACGAAAATTGCATTCGTATAGCAAGCAGGTTACGCAACTACATATCCATTTAAAAGAAAATGGCGATGATGAAGTAAAAGAGGTATTCTTTGAAGCTCAACTTCCTGGAATTAAGGGGCTTGTGGAGGTCGTGACGTTAAAAGTGATTTCCAATCAGCAAGCTGTCACGGTGAACAGATGAAAAATTGGACGTCTGTCTTTACGTTTACTTCAGCCATTCAATGGCTATTTTTTATCTTCGCCAATACAATTGTCGTTCCGCTATCTATAGCAGCGGCCTTTGTAGTTCCACCTGATCTTGTTAAGTTAATGCTCAGTAGTTCATTGGTATTCACAGGGCTTGCATGTCTGATCCAAGGGTTATTTGGCCATCGTTATCCTCTCATGGAAGGGCATTCTGGTTTACTATGGGGTGTCATGTTGAACTTAGGATTATCGGCCCCAGCTATGGGTATGACTTACACTCAAATAGGTGGGGGACTGGCCACGGGGATTCTGTTGGCTGGCATGGTGACAATAATTCTTGTCGCCTGTAACCTCACTCGGTATGTTCAACGGATCTTTACACCAATGGTGATGAGTGTGTATCTATTTTTACTGACGTTTCAATTAATCTTTGTGTTTTTCCAAGGGATGCTTGGGATAACGGAGTATGGTCGAATTGATGTGGGAGTGAGTCTGCTCTCGATTGTCTTAATTTTGTTTGTTAGCCTCTTGAAAATAAAGGGATCGAAAACAATAAGCAACTTCTCGATTTTAATTGGAATTATCGTCGGATGGATTGCATTTGTACTGTTGTTCCCAAGCGAGGGAGTGACCGCGGCGCCACAAGGGTTTCAAGTAGCATTGTTTCCTCTAGGGACACCGAACTTGGAATATGGGATTATTGCAGTAGCATTTTTTGCGGGATTATTGAATTTAACGAATACAGTTGCTTCGATTCAAACGGCTGCAGAGCTCTATAACGAGGTAGATGATCCGAGTCGTTATAGGCGATCTTTCTTCTGGACAGGGACATTTTCGATTATCGCATCAGGTTTTGGACTTGTACCGTATACACCATTTACATCCTCGATCGGCTTTTTAGAAAGTACACAAATTCTAAAGAAAGTACCGTTCTTACTCGCGGGTGGGTTGTTATCTGTTATTGGACTTATTCCTCCTGTTACAGCATTCCTTATTGCGTTACCTATTTCTGTTGGGAACGCGGTGTTATTTGTCGCATATTTGCAGTTGTTTGGAACCGCATTTAACAGCTTAAAGGGCGAACGGTTCACGTCTAATACGATTTTTAGGTTGGCAGGACCATTGTTAATTGGGGTGAGCTTAATGACCTTATCTCCAACGATGTTTGCAGATATTCCAATTCTTGTTCAACCAATTCTATCTAATGGACTTATCATGGGTGTTATCCTCTCAGTTGTTTTGGAAAGGTGTGTAACTTGGGAAAAGGTAGATCAATATAAATGAGAGCTTCTTAATGATAAGAGGCTTTTTGTTGTAGGGTCTGTGAAAATGTATAATTCGAAAATTAATTTGGTCATATGCTTCAAGGATTGGTTTATCACAAGGAAACGGGTCAAGGAGTCCCCGCGAACTGGGTACCAGGGCAAGCAGGTATTGTACCTGATACAGGAATGATTGGTGGAGTGTAGTTGAGCAGGGCACGTCCAATATCCGAATAAATAATAAGCGAGGCCACTTATGTAGATGGCCTCGCTTCGTTTATTCAAGGTGTTTTTACACGTTTCTCGAATTCTTCTCGAATGTTCTTAATTTGTGTAGGGTTCGTTAATAAATCATACCCTGTAGCTGCTAATGTTTTTATTCCGAGAATCATTGCCTCGAATCCTCTAGAATCTCCGGATGCGTCTCTAAAGCCGACGGTGTGACCAGAGTGCGGACAATCATCCATTTTTATATATGGATGGATAGCTGGAATAACTTGGCTTACATTCCCCATATCAAGAGATCCGTGGTCGCGATCGGTTTTAATTTCTTCTGGGGCAATGCCAAGTTCGATTAAATTTTGACAATATAGTTCTGATAAGGTCTCGTTTGTCGTCATGTTGTCATAGCCAAGCTCGTGGTTGGTTATTTTATATTCGCAGCCTGTCGCTAATGCTGCAGCTTCAACGCAACGTTTAACTTTGTCGGATGTTTCTTCTAACACGGCTTTTGTATTGGCACGTACATAAAATTGAGCTTGGGCACGAGCTGGGACGACGTTAACGACATCGCCTCCATTTGTAATGATACCATGAATTCGAACATCATCAGGGACATGTTGACGTAGGGCGTTGATTAAATTAAACGTTTGAATAACGCCCTCTAATGCATTAATTCCTTCGTCAGGGCTAGCGGCAGCGTGAGCAGGTTGTCCATAAAAGTCGAATTGCATAGCTTCCATCGCCATCGAGGTACCACTTCGTTCATGTACACCAGAAGGATGGGCCATGAGCGCGGCATCAAGAGAATCTAACAGACCTTCTTCTGCAAAAGTGACTTTTGCTCCGTTGGTCTCCTCTGCGGGTGTTCCAAATACAATTACTTCGCCACCAAACTCGCGGACAGCCTCTTTTAAAGTGATGGCAGCACCTGTGCTCATCATTCCGATTAAGTTATGACCACAGGCGTGTCCGATTTCTGGCAGTGCGTCGTATTCAGCGAAATACCCAATTGTCGGCCCAGGTTTCTCCGAGCGAAATCGAGCAATAAAGGCCGTTTCAAGATTACAAATGTTCGTATCAACATCAAATTCGTGAAGTCGAAGCTCGTTTGTCAAAGCTTCCATGGCTTTGTGTTCATCATGACCGAGTTCAGGATTTTCCCATATGTATCGACTAATATTAATCCATTGATCTTTATGTGCTTCTACCTTTTCAAAGAGTGCATCTTTATTCATCGTTTCATCTCCTTTTCCTTACGTTAATTATGTATACATAATGCAAGTTTAATGCCAAGTAGTCAAATCAATTGGTGAGAGTAAAGGGTAATAACACGGGTTATGGACAAATCTGTACTCCTGTATACAAGAAGTTATGATGAACTAGATTGTGTTTAGAAGGAGCAACTTATATAAAAACGAGCATCTCTTTGTATTAAGAGACTGCTCGCAAATGTCTATTCAATTTCTAGAATACGTACGCCGCGTTTCTCAAGATCAGACTTCACCTTATCAAGATATGGTGTTGGCTCAATTTTGATCAAGATGCGACGGAGATAATTTGAGTCCGCTTCGAATCCGATATCTGAGATGATATTGATATCATATTTGTTCATAACTTTTGTGATCTCATGTAGAGTTCCGGATTGGTTGTGGACACCAAGTAAAAGACGAGTCCCATCCACACCTATACCAAAACAGTCTTCTAATGTTCCTTCAATTAATGAGCGTTTAATGATCCCAACAAACTCTTCCCCGTCTAATACAGGGACAAAAGGATAGCGTACGATGATGGGGAGGCAATCTTCAAAATGTCCCTCACGTAAGTCTACATATTCATTCGCTCCGACGTCGATACAATTAGAAATCGAATCTTTATAGAGGGTGGCTAACGTAGCTGACTCATCTTGTGATTCCATGTATTCTAAAATGGAACGTTTACTTAAAATTCCAACATAAGAGCCATCAGCTTCAATAACTGGTAAGCTATAATGAGAACCTCTCATTTCTTCTAATGCGTGTTTAATCGACATGGTTGAATGGAGAAGGGTTAATTCATTTTTCGGTGTTAGACAATTACGGATAAACATAGTATTCCTCCTTTTGTAGTGTATATCTATTATACTTGTTATGAAGTTATTATAATATCATAGTTTTCAGATTTTTATATATTAAGAAGAAAGTAAAGGAGAACGAGATGAGTGTAGAAAAAGAAATTCGAGAGCCAATGATTGAGCGATTTGGTCTGGAATCTGTACCAAAGCACCTTCAAACGACGACCGCTAAAGAATATGCGGCGATTCAGGTGGCTATATCTGTGAATGCAGGGAACGTACTTGTGCCGGCTTTAGCTGTGTTAGAAGGTGGGTTAACCTTTCTTCAAGCTGTCCTTTCAACGGTAATCGGGGCGGCACTTGCATTTATGTTTGTCTCTTATTTAACGCTACCGGGTTCAAAATATGGAATTCCATCTCAGTATGGGATTCGGGCCATTTTAGGGAGCAAAGGTGCTCGTTATCTCGCTTCACCCGTTCGAACAGTAACCTCAATGTATTGGTTTGCTGTACAGACAATTGGCGGAACGTATTTAGTAAAAGAATTGATTGAAAGAACATTTTCGGTAAATATCCCCTTTTTCGCTTTGGCGATCTTCCTTGCAACGATAATGGCTGTCCTCGCCTTAGTCGGGTTTGAAGCAGTTAAAAAGGTCACTCGGTATTTTTTGCCTATGCTATTTATCGGTGGGGTCGTTATGTTGTGGATTTTGATGACAAATGAAGTGAATGGGCGTACATTTGGAACGATTGTTAATGAGCCATCAGGAGCTTCGTTTAGTGTGATGTTCTTTTTTGCTAGTTTAGCGTTTGTGCAATATGTCTCAGGCGTTAGCTCCGCGTCGGATATGGCTCGCTATGCCAAAAGTGTTCGACATGGTTTTTGGGGATTATTCAGCGGAAACGTGCTCGGTTTTTTGATGACAGCAATCTTAGGTGCGTATACTGCGGCACTTGCTGGAAGTGTGAATCCGTATGTGACGGCGAGTCAATTAACAAATTCCACTATATCTTTAACAATCATTGTCATTGCGTCAATCGCGTCAATGATTATGATTAATTTAAGTAATGCGTACACAGGAGGGTATAGTTTGTTAAATAGTCTACCCCAATTAGGGCGAGTGAGGAGTGCGGTTGTTTTTGGATGTTTGGCGATCCTCTTAAGTACGATCCCAGCCTTGGTAGAACAAGCACAGGTTTACATCAGTTTTTTAGGTGCACTTATTATTCCATTATCAGCAGTCATTGTGTGTGAGTTCCTCTTCATAAAAAGGAAACAATTTAATACTCAAGATGTTTCGAATATCACAAGTGGCGAGTATTTCTACAATCGAATAGGGATTATGGCAGCTTTAATAGGAATGATCATCTATGTTCTAATACCAAGTAATGCATCACCAGGTTTTCTTGCCTTTCTAGTAACGGGTACTCTTTATACAGGGTTGGCTTGGAAGAACAGAAGAGAAGTAGAAATGTCCAATGAGGAACAGGCAAGTTAAGCAAGCAAAATAGTTGTTGTAGTGTCTCATGTAAGAGTATGCTGTGAATAAAGATTGAAAAGAATTTCACTACGGAGGGTGATGTATGAGAATTGATGTATGGTCTGATTTTGTCTGTCCATTTTGTTACATAGGAAAACGCCGCTTAGAGAAGGCATTAGAGCAGTTTACTTATGAAGGGGAAATCAATATGGTGTTTCGCAGTTACCAATTGGACCCGGAAGTAGACAAAGAAGATGATACGCATCTATATGATGTGTTAGCGAGTAAGTATGGAATGTCTCGTGAGAAAGCAAAAGAAATGAGCGATCAAGTCTCGTTACAAGCTAAAGGCGAAGGTTTGGATTTTCATCTCGATACATCGATTCGAACGAATACAGCGGATGCTCATCGGCTCGCTCATTTTGCGTATGAGAAGGGAAGAGGGCTTCAATTGACAGAACGTCTCCTTAAAGCTTACTTTACTGATTCATTACACATAGGAAATGAGAAAACATTAAGTGAACTAGCAGTAGAGGTCGGGTTAGACGAAGGGGAAGTTTTAGCAATGCTCAAGACGAGTCAATATGCTGATGTAGTTGAGCGTGACCAACAAGAGGGGATGGAGTTAGGTGTTCGTGGCGTTCCATTTTTTGTTTTTAACCAAAAGTATGCCATATCGGGTGCTCAATCAAGTGACACTTTCTTAGACGTATTAGAAAAAGTAAAAAATGAAGAAAAAGAATTGGTGGTTATACACCAACCATCCAAGGATACAAAGGATTGTTCAGACGGATCATGTGACGTCTAATATGACGTTGTCTCTAAATGAAAAAAACTGCTTTATGAGTACATCTCATAAAGCAGTTTTTTTGTCTTTATCTGTTTAGTTCTACATCGCGTAAGAAGAGCGTCGAACTTGGGAATTGCCAGAAGCCTTCAACATCATCTCGAACTCCTGAAATAATATCAGGGAAGTAGAGGTAAGCATAAGGCGATTCATTTGCTAATTCGTTTTGAGCTGCTTCATATAGATCAAGTCGTTCCTGTTCATCGGTTGCTTCACGTGCTCCTTGAAGCAGTCGATCGATTTCTTCATTATCGATAAATGATCGGTTTCCGGCAGGACCTTTGTTGTCTGAATGGAAAACTGGATACAATCCATAATCTCCATCAAGTGTGACTGTCCCCCAACTACCTAGGAACAACTCAGATTGACCTAGACCAGCACGTTCAATATATGTGCCAAATTCATAAGTGTCGATCTCAATTTCGACTCCGATTTCTGCTAATTGATATTGAAGAGCTTGAGCAAGATCTTGACGTTCGCGTTCATCGTCCGTTAAAAGTGTCGTCTTGAACCCATCTGGGTAGCCTGCTTCTGCTAGTAATTCTTTTGCTTGTTCAGGATCATACTCCAATGAATCAATATTATCACTGAAGCCAAAAACATCAGGAGCAATCGGACCATCGGCAATCGAGCCTGTTCCATCGAGAATTCCATCAAGAAGAGCTTGCTTGTCTACAGCCATATGAAGAGCCCGTCGTACATCACGGTTGTTAAATGGTTCTTCTTCTGTGTTGAAGCCCAAATATACCATGCGCGTACTCGGAGATTGCTGAACCGAGGTCTCAGCACCAGCTTCTACACGACTAACATCACTTGGATTGACAGGGAAGGTAATGTCCACTCCTCCTGTCTCCAACTCTGCGATTCTTGTGAGGCCTTCTGGAATAACGGAAAACGTAACAGAATCGACTTTAGCCTTTTCCTCATGCCAGTAGTCATCATTTCTCACAAGCGTGACAGAGCTACCAGGACTTTGTTCGGAAAATTTAAAGTAGCCTGTCCCTGCAGGAGCTTCATTAATTACAGTAAATGGTTGTCCACCATTCTCCATATCTTCATACGAAGCATTGATCGCATCAAGGCTGATTATACTTCCACCAGGGTGAGCGAGATGGGCAGGAAGAGAGGCAAACGGAAACTCTGTTTCAATATGCACAGTATAGTCATCAATGATAGTTACGTCTGTGATCATTCTAAATAAAAACGCAATTGGAGATGCGACTTCGGGATCTCTAATTCGATCTAAGTTCGCCTTGACCACTTCAGCGTTTAAATCTGTATCATCATGGAAGGTAACACCTTGGCGGATACTTGCTTCCCAAGTTGTATCATCAATCTGTTCAAAACTCTCAGCTAAAGCTGGTTGTATCGAGAGATCCTTCTCCATATGAACAAGTCGATCATAAATTGTCGAGTTAATGGAATTTGAAACATTCTCATTGGCTCCGTGAGGATCGAGGGAAACAGGATCAGATACGATGGCTACTTTTAAATCACCACCAGAACTCTCCGCTTCTCCTTCACTTGTTGGTTCTTCAGTTGGTTCACTACTACAGGCCATTAAACCAACACTTAGTATGGATAGTAAAGCTGCTGATTTGACAAAAGCTGAAAACCTTTTCAATTTCTTAGCCCCCTTTTTTTAGAACTCCCTATGTCTCTACTTTTATCTACTATACGTATAGTTTATTAAACTGCTCAGTATAGTATAAGAAAATAATAATGAATTTTCAGAAATTTGTCAAACGACGTCGGCTTTATTAGGACAAGAAGTAAATGGGTTAATAAAATTTATACATTCAGAGGTTTTTCCAATAAACGACATGTTTCACGAGGAACATTAGCCTATTATAGGGAAATAAGGTAGAAATAAGGGAGATTTGTAGAACGAAAATCGTGTAGGTAGAAAGGGTTATTTCATAGTTTTGCTGAAGTCATCATAGAGTAGGACGACTATCTCTAACAAAACCATGAGAGGTTACCTTCCATCATTACGGAAAGGGTCTGTTAGCGATGGTAGGATGAAAACAACAGCATCAATCCTGCTTTTTACATAATGCTAAACCGAGCCATTGAAGCTTTTAACATTATGTATGATGTATTTGTCCTAGGAGCCACGTAGAATAGATATTGAATTCAAACTATTCTAACATCTTTATCACTCATTATACTTTTTAACATGAGAATGTAAGTTATTTTACTATACTTAAGGGGGAATTTGCATGTCAGATCAGGTCAAGATTGGACTTATTCAAGCCTCAAATGATGTACACGGGGACGAACCTGTTGCCGTTCACAAAGAGAAAGCGATTGAAAAGCATATTAAACTCATACGTGAAGCGAAGGCAAAAGGAGCACAAATCATTTGTTTGCAAGAAATCTTCTATGGACCTTACTTTTGCTCAGAGCAAAAGACGAAATGGTATGAAGCGGCAGAAGAAATTCCTAATGGTCCTACGACAAGATTATTTCAAGATTTAGCAAAAGAATTAGAAGTTGTTATTGTCCTTCCTATTTATGAAAGAGAAGGCATTGCAACGTATTATAATACGGCAGCGGTGATTGATGCTGACGGTTCTTACTTAGGGAAATATCGTAAACAACATATCCCTCATGTTGGTGTAGGGGAAGAAGGATATGGATTTTGGGAGAAGTACTATTTCAAGCCAGGAAACATGGGTTACCCAGTATTTGATACTGCTTATGCAAAAGTTGGGGTCTATATTTGTTATGACCGCCATTTTCCAGAGGGTGCTAGATTACTAGGACTTAATGGGGCTGAGGTGGTATTCAATCCGTCAGCTACGGTTGCTGGGTTATCTGAATACTTGTGGAAACTAGAACAGCCTGCCCATGCCGTTGCTAATGGCTATTATGTAGGGGCGATTAACCGAGTAGGGATGGAAGCGCCTTGGAACATGGGAGAGTTTTATGGACAATCTTATCTTGTCGACCCACGAGGACAATTTGTAGCCGTGGCGAGTCGTGATCAGGATGAAGTAATTATTGGTGAGATGGACAAAAAGAAAATTCGCGAAGTGCGAGATACATGGCAGTTCTACAGAGACCGTAGACCAGAAACATATGACGAGATGACGGCTCTTCTTCCATAATACAGCTAAAAAGGTTTTACATAGCTAGTTTACTACTATGTAAAGCCTTATTTTATAAAATGAATCGATGTATTACGAACATAGTTGACTAGTATAAAGGAGGCCTTTCATTGAGCGAGCAACGTTTTATGCTAACTGTAGAAGATTTAGAAAAACAATTTCAAGAAGCTCATCCAGGTTTAACAAATAGTGAAGCAGTCGAAGAAGCACATCGATGTCTTTATTGTTATGACGCACCCTGTATTATCGCTTGTCCAACAAGTATTGATATTCCTAGATTCATCAAAAAGATTGCATCTGGGAATATGAAAGGTTCGGCCACAACAATTATGACGGCAAATCCAGTTGGCGCAAGCTGTTCACGTGTCTGTCCGACAGAAGAGTTATGTGAAGGGGCCTGTGTTCTTAATCATTCAACAAAACCAATTATGATTGGTGATTTACAACGATATGCTACTGATTGGGCGATGAAGAATGAGCAAGTGCTATTTAAAGCAGGTAAGAAAAATGGCAAAACGGTAGCTATTGTTGGCGGTGGTCCAGCGGGATTGTCGGCTGCTAGAGAGCTCGCTCTTATCGGCTATGATGTGACGATCTATGAAGCAGAAAAAGAAGCGGGTGGGTTAAATACGTACGGAATCGTTTCGTTCCGTTTACCACAAAGCGTCTCCTTCTGGGAAGTAGATCAAGTGAAGAGTCTTGATGTCAAAATCAAAACGAATACACGAATCGGCGAAGATGTACCGGTGTCAGAACTTCTGGCTAACTATGATGCAGTCGTTCTTGCTATTGGTATGTCTAGCGTACCGAGCCTTGGTATAGATGGTGAAGAGTTAGAAGGCGTACATGATGCGATTGAGTTTGTAAAGGCGACAAAGTCCGGTCAATTAACAGAGGAATATATCGGGAAAAATATTGTCGTCATCGGTGCGGGCAATACAGCGGTCGATGGAGCGACGTGTTCAGTTAGACTTGGTGCCGATAACGTAAAAATCCTTTACCGCAGAACAAGTGCTGAGATGACGGCTTATGATTTTGAATATGAATTTGCTAAACAAGACGGAGTAGAATTCCGCTGGTTAACAGCACCGAAGCGGATCATTGGTGATGAGTCTGGCAAGGTGATGGCGATCGAATGCATCAAGATGGAGCTTGGTGAACCAAGCGAAGATGGACGCAGACGCCCTGTGGCAGTAGAGGGATCTGAGTTTGTTTTAGAAGTCGATGCAGTCATTAAAGCGATTGGTCAAACAAGATATATTGATTTAATTGAACAATTTGGGTTAGAGCATGACGGCGGTGTTGTAAAAGTAAACATGGATGATTTCACGACTTCAAATGAGAAAGTATTTGCATGTGGAGATGTGATTTTTGGTAAAGGCCAAGGAGAAGCAATGGTCGTAACAGCGGCAGAACAAGGAAAACAAACTGCCTATGCTCTACATCAACAATTACTTGGTAAGCAACAAGAAGAGACGGCTTAATAGAGATTAGAGGAGGTAGTAGAATGGCAGACTTACGAATGGACTTTGCAGGCATTAAATCACCCAACCCTTTTTGGTTAGCATCTGCACCACCAACAAATTCAGGCTATCAAGTGCAACGGGCCTTTGAGGCGGGATGGGGAGGCGCGGTGTGGAAGACACTTGGGGATCCAATACTGAATGTCTCTTCGCGATTTGCTGCAGTGAGTTTCAATGGTCAAAAAGTAGCAGGGTTTAATAATATCGAATTAATCACAGATCGCCCTCTAGAAGTCAACTTAAAAGAAATCTATGAAACGAAAAAACGATTTCCAGATCATGTGATCATTGCTTCACTCATGGTAGAGCCCCAACAAGATAAATGGCACGAGATTGTGAAACGAGTAGAGGATGTCGGTGTGGATGGATTAGAGCTTAACTTTGGTTGCCCCCATGGAATGGCCGAACGCGGAATGGGAGCAGCATCTGGTCAAGTGCCAGAACTAGTAGAGAAGCAGACCTATTGGGCAAAAGAAGTAGCTCGGACGCCAGTGATTGTGAAATTGACACCGAATATTACAGATATCACAGTAACAGCGGAAGCTGCCGTCCGTGGTGGAGCTGATGCTGTTAGTATGATCAATACGATTAACAGCCTAGCTGGAGTTGATATTCATACAGGAGAAACGATACCGAATGTGGCTGGGAAGGGTGCACACGGAGGGTATTGTGGGCCTGCAGTGAAGCCAATTGCGCTAAACATGGTCGCTGAGTGTGCAAGAAATCCCCATGTGAATGTTCCGATCTCTGGGATGGGCGGTGTGTCAAACTGGGAAAATGCTGTTGAGTTCATGCTAATGGGCGCAACGGGTGTGCAAGTCTGCACGGCAGCGATGCACCATGGCTTCCGGATTGTTGAGGACATGATTGATGGGTTGAACAATTACCTTGATGAAAAAGGAATCGACTCCGTAATGGACATCGTAGGGAAATCGGTGACGAAATATTCTGATTGGGGCAATCTCGATCTTAACCATAAAGTGGTCGCTGAGATTAATAACGATATTTGTATTAACTGTAATAAGTGTCATATTGCTTGTGAAGATACGTCTCACCAATGCATAGATATGTTAAAAGACGAGCAGGGCAACAGCATCTTAAAAGTGCGTGAAGATGACTGTGTAGGCTGTAATCTATGTTCGATTGTTTGTCCGGTCGATGGGGCGATTGAAATGGTCGCATTAAAATCAGAGCTGCCACCAATGACGTGGAATGAGCGCCAAGCGGCGATTGGAGCGGCAGGAACTTGTAGTGTTACAACAACGAAGTAATGGATGTGTTAAGTATTCATAATGCAGATTCAAGGGGGATGAGACAGTGAAGAAAATTATAAAGAATGGAACAGTCGTCACAGCATCTGAAACGTATGTTGCAGACCTTCTTATTGAAAATGGAAAGATTGCAGGGATTGGTTCAAATTTTGATATAGCTGGAGCCGAGGTTATTGATGCAAAAGGTCGATATATCTTTCCTGGAGGCATCGACCCTCATACACATTTAGAGATGCCCTTTGGCGGGACCGTATCAAAAGATGATTTTGAGTCAGGAACGATTGCCGCAGCTTATGGTGGAACGACTACGGTTATTGATTTTTGTTTAACAAAAAAAGGTGAGCCGCTGCAATCGTCAATCGATGAATGGCATGCTAAGTCAAAAGACAAAGCTGTCATTGACTACAGTTTTCACCTCATGATTGGTGAAATTAATGACGAGGTACTTGCTGAGTTGCCAAAAGTAATCGATGAGGAAGGTATTACGTCATTTAAAGTATTTATGGCTTATAAAAACGTATTCCAAGCCGATGATGAGACATTATTTCGAACACTTATAACAGCAAAAGAACTCGGTGGTCTAGTCATGGTTCATGCAGAAAATGGGGATGTCATTGATTATTTAACAAAGCAAGCTTTGGAAAAAGGACAAACCGACCCGATCTATCATGCATTAACGAGACCTCCTGAAGTAGAGGGAGAAGCAACAGGAAGAGCTTGTCAATTAACAGGTCTTGCTGGGTCACAGCTTTATGTTGTCCATGTTTCTTGTCAAGATGCTGTAGATCGTATTGCAGAGGCAAGACGAAAAGGGTTTGATGTTTGGGGAGAAACCTGTCCACAATATTTAGTTCTCGATCAAACAGCATTGGAAAAACCGAATTTTGAAGGAGCAAAATATGTTTGGTCTCCACCTCTTAGAGAGAAGAAGCACCAGGATGTTCTCTGGAACGCTCTAAAAAATGGAGATTTACAAACGCTTGGTTCGGATCAGTGCTCGTTTGACTTTAAAGGACAAAAAGAACTAGGAAGAGGTGATTTTACTAAGATTCCTAATGGTGGACCGATTATCGAAGATCGAGTCAGCATCCTTTATTCCGAGGGGGTGGCAAAAGGAAGAATCTCACTAAATCAATTTGTTGATATTACATCAACAAGAATTGCGAAGCTCTTTGGTCTTTATCCTCAAAAAGGAACGATCGCGATCGGAGCCGATGCAGATCTCGTCTTGTTCGATCCGAATGCAGAACGAGTCATTTCAGCGAAGACACATCATATGGCTGTCGATTATAACGCGTTTGAAGGAATGAAAGTAACGGGAGAGCCAGTTTCTGTTCTTTCACGTGGGAAATTCGTTATACGTGATAAGCGATTTGTAGGAACAACAGGTTCTGGTACGTATGTGAAGCGAGCAAAGTATGGTGAACAGTTAACGAAAGAATTAAATGAAGCCTTATCAAAATAATGAATTCACACCAACCGTCACCTAAACAAAAACCGAATTAGAGAGATGTTAGGGGAGAGGGAAGCCAGTCACGCATGAACCTTTCTATAGAAACGTAAGGGGTAAGAAATGCTAGTTTGCTAGCGCCTAAGAGGGGGATCTCGTGATGAATAAAAACTCAAGCTATTTAAAGTCTCCTGACTTGCTTCCAATCAATCATGGAGACCGAAAAATTAGTTCGTTAGGATTCGTGTTTATCTGGGTAGGGATGGCGGTCGTGTTAGCGGCATTTGCTATTGGTGGTGAAGGAGTTCAGTCTTTACCACTTGGAATGGTTGTACTCGCGACAATCATAGGCTCGATTGCAATTGGTGTATGTATGACGTTGACTGGAGACATTGGGGTAGAGCATGGTCTCTCATTTCCTGTCTATATGAGGGCTCCGTTTGGAACGATTGGTACTCATATCCCGTCACTTATTCGAGGATTTGTTGCTTCCTGTTGGTTTGGGATTAACACGTACTTTGGATCAACAGCGATGAACGGAATCTTATTTGTCCTGTTTGGCTATGATAATTGGTTTGTCTGTTTCCTAATCTTTGCAACGATTCAGGTGATTAATACCGCGCTTGGGATTAAAGCGGTGGAACGCTTTGCAGATCTAGCTGCTCCAATCATTATCATTATTTCTGCTTGGATATATATGACATTATCCGATCAAGCCCTTGCAGCAGGTCGTGATGTGTGGAGTTGGATTGAGAGTCCTGTTACAGGCGGCGCAGCTGTCACGGCATTTGCAATTGTGATAATGAGTAATATGGGCTTTTGGGGGACGCTTGCTGCGGATATGCCGTCGATCTCCCGATTTATTAAAGCGCCTAAACTTGAGCGAAATTGGTTTAAACGAAATCGCGGACAGATTTTCGGAAGTCTTGTGGCTTTACCCATTGTTCAAACATTCATGGTGATTATCGGGGCGGTTTCGTTTATTGCCGTATCGAACTATGATCCTGTGTTCGCACTTCAAGAAGCAGCAAGTGGCCTTGTGCTGGGAGTTCTTCTTTTGATGATTGTTCTTGCTCAGTGGTCCACGAATATCTCGGCAAACTTAGTGCCAGCAGCTACAATCTTCTCTAATGTAGGGGGACCAAAACTTCCTTTCTGGACGGGTGTGGTTGTCGCTGGTTTGATCGGTTTACTTGTTCAACCTTGGAACTTGTTTGGTATTATCATTCCTGCGTTATTAATCGTTGGAGGGATCTTATCAGCAATTGTAGGGATTCTCGTTGCGGATTACTACTTCATTCGTAAACGTCGCGTTAACGTTCATGACTTGTACAGAGAAAATGGTCAGTACCAATATTGGAAAGGTCTAAATCTGGCAGGTTTAATTGCTTGGGTTGTCGGAGGTGGGGCCGCTTACTTTATCCAGACATATTCATTTATCGTTGGATTCGTAGTTGGGGCTGCTATTTATTATGTGCTTGCAAAATATTGGTGGTTTGAGAAGTATAAACAAGCTGAGTTAGAAGATCCGAGTGATGAAAAGTACCTCGGTATTACGGTCGGGCGAGATTGGGTGATTTCAGATGACAATGAACCTGTCGAGGTCGATAAAACAGCTCAAAACGCGTAGAGAGAGGTGAGAGAATGTCTGATTATCAAGAGTTTCTTGCTGAACGTGATGAGATTGATTATTTAATTCAGCAAGGGTATGTGATAAAAGGCGTGACAGAAAATTTGAGTGGGGCATTTGTAGAGTTTGAACTCCCGCAAGAGGGTGTCAAGGAGAACTCGCAGCGTTATGAACGTCTCCACATAAAGACAGCGGATGCTAGGAAATACTTCTCGGTTGTTCTTTTAAAACAGAATCAAAAAACGGGATGAATAAGTAGGCTGTTCCTAGTTTATAAACTAGGGATAGCCTTTTTTTATGGGAGCTTTTCTCCCATAAAATGACCATCGAAAAGCAGGAATGTTAAAGTGCGTTATAGAAGGTAGTACAACAGTGAGGTGATGTTCAAGTTATGAAGGGTTATCTATCGATCGAAGAGATTACAAAGCGTAAGCACTTTGAACATATTGACATCATTGCAGGTAAAGAAGGCTTAAGTAGATTTGTGAAATGGATTCATGTTGTCGAGGTTATTCATATTCGAAATCTACTTAAAGGAGATGAATTGATTTTAACAACAGGACTTGGCTTCAAAGACGATGAAGAGCTTTTTCTTCAATTCCTCGAGCAACTCATTGAATGTGGTGCTGGAGGGCTTTGTTTAGAAATGGGTACAAATACAACGCGAGTACCTCTAAATGTCATCAAATTAGCAAACGCTCATCAATTTCCAATTATCTTATTCACAAAAGAAGTTCGCTTTGTAGAAATTACACAAGACATACACGCAACACTTATAAATCAACAATATCAAATGATTGCAGACCTTGAACGGTACTCTCAACAACTCAATATGAAGTTGCTAGAAATGAATGACTATGACGAAATTTTAAGCTTCTGTCAATTTTATCTAGGTGTTCAAGTTGTGGCGCAATTTGCCGATGGTAATTGTTGTTTTTACCCCGAGCTCTCTAAAGAGAAACGAGAAGAATTATTACACCAACTTAAGAAAGCCAAGGGAAAAAAACAAGCCAAGATAGCCAAACAATCTGTAAGTCTACTTGGTAGTGAATACGGAGAAGTAAGTATTCTTTCGAACGAACGAAATTTAAATGATTACGATTATTTGATTCTCGATCGGACCGTAACGGCTTTAGCTCAACATCTTCTCCGAACGTTATATATAGAGGAGAGAAAGCATGTCGAAGAATCGCAGTGGATGATGGATTGGCTAGACGGTCTTCATAATGAAGAAGAGATTCATGAACATTTAGCGTTTCTTGAACCAGGATTACAATTAAATGGCGCCGTTGTTTGTGTGGGCAAATTTCAACCAATAAAGCCAGGCATAGATACAGATCGAACCTATGTAAAGCTGTGGATACGGACAATATTTGAACAATTTGGTTTTCACCTGTTCACCCTTGAGGTGAGGGCAGATCTTGTCTTTATTCTAGGAAATAAGCGTTCGTGTGAGGATTGGAAAGAACGTGTAGAAGAAGTATTTAAGAAGGTGCACCAACATGAAGGCAACGGGAAAAGAAGCATTAAATCTTATCGATTTGGTATTGGTAAATACAAGGAGAAGTTAACGGGTGTCGCTAGAAGCTATCAGTCGGCTAGAGAAGCTCTATCATTGAAAAAACGAGCTTCAGACAACGGCATGAGTATGTTTTATGATGACTTACATTTGTATCGTATTTTATCAGTGATCCATGAACATGCAGACCTTGATAATATTGTTACAGATTACCTAGCCCCTGTAATTGACCATGATAAACGTTTCAATGGTCATCTGTTAGAGACACTAAAAGCATATCTTTCTTGTAGTGGATCTAAACAAGAAACGGCTAAGCGACTCTTTATCGTTCGTCAAACGCTATATCATCGAATTGAAAAATTAGAAAATTTACTAGGAGCAGACTTTATGCAAGGGGAGAAACGATTAGCTCTTGAACTGATGCTTCTAGCTAAAGACTATTTAAACATGGATGAACAATTAGATAGAGAACCTTTTAGCTCATAGGACACTCTCAGTA
The DNA here is from genome assembly GCF_002797325.1 of Bacillus sp. FJAT-45037. GTDB lineage: Bacteria > Bacillota > Bacilli > Bacillales > Bacillaceae_D > Alkalihalophilus. The sequence continues at coordinate 3,215,542 of NZ_KZ454938.1, forward strand.
TGGAGGGTGTTTTTTCTATGCTATTTTCTTCGTTTTTTGGTCATCTAGTTTCGGCTCCCCTTTTGTTTAATTTATAGGGTTGGTTATTTTACATTATGTCTAATGCAACAAAGGGGGTTATATCAGATAATGAGTATATGGAATTAATTATGTGAAAATTAAAATTATTAAGGGGGAGACAGGCATGGCGGTATTAAAAAAATCAACCGAGTTAAAAAACTATATTAACGGTGAGTGGGTAGCTTCAAATGGGACGGAAACACTTGAGGTGCCAAATCCAGCGACGGGTGAAATCCTTGCGACAGTTCCGATTTCTACAAGGGAAGATGTCGATCAGGCTGTTAAGGCGGCAAATGAGGCATTTCAATTGTGGAAGAATGTTCCAGTACCTAAACGTGCACGAATCTTCTTCCGCTATCACGCACTTTTAACGGAACAGCATGAAGAGTTAGCAAAATTAATTGTTGAAGAGAACGGAAAAGCGTTTAAAGAAGCATATGGAGAAGTGCAACGTGGTATTGAATGTGTAGAGTTTGCCTCAGGCGCACCTTCTCTTATGATGGGTGAATCATTATCTGGTATTGCCGAAGAAATTGATTCAGAAATGTTCCGTTATCCTTTAGGTGTAATAGGTGGCATTACACCATTTAACTTCCCAATGATGGTTCCTCTTTGGATGTTCCCGTTAGCTATAGCATGTGGGAACACATTTGTCTTAAAACCATCAGAAAGAACACCACTTCTAGCAAGTAAACTGGTTGAGTTGTTTACCGAGGCAGGAGCTCCATCTGGTGTGCTGAATATCGTGCACGGGGCGCATGATGTAGTAAATGGATTACTTGATCATAAAGATGTCAAAGCCATTTCATTTGTTGGGTCACAGCCAGTAGCAAAATATGTGTATCAACGTGCAGCAGCAGAGGGCAAGCGTGTGCAAGCATTATCTGGTGCTAAGAACCATCATATTGTTATGCCTGATGCCGATCTTGAGAAAGCAGCTCAACATATTATTAGTTCGGCATTTGGAAGTGCAGGTCAACGTTGCATGGCATGTAGTGCAGTCGTCATAGTCGGTGAAAATGAAAAGTTTGTGAACCTATTAAAACAAAAAGCTGATGAATTAACGATTGGAAGTGGGATGGACGAGGAAGTATTGTTAACGCCAATTATCCGTGATTCCCACCGTGAAAAAGTTCTTGGCTATATTCATAAAGGTGTAGAAGAAGGAGCGTCACTTCTCCGTGATGGAAGAAAAGAAATGGATGAGATCAAACAAGGATGTTTCTTAGGACCGACGATCTTTGATCATGTGACTCCTGATATGACCATTGCTAAAGAAGAAATCTTTGCACCTGTATTAAGCCTATTACGTGCAGAGGACTTAGACGGAGGTCTGGAATACATTCGCAAGTCTCGTTACGGAAATGGCGCGACCTTGTACTCAAAAGATGCTCAAGCAGTAAGGAAATTCCGTGAAGAAGCCGATGCAGGAATGCTTGGTATTAATGTAGGAGTTCCCGCAACGATGGCGTTCTTCCCATTCTCTGGATGGAAGGATTCATTCTACGGAGACTTACATGTCAATGGAAAAGATGGAGTCAACTTCTTTACTCGTAAGAAGATGATTACTTCTCGTTTCGACTTTTAGGATACATTATTCAAGAAAGGGGGGGCCTGATGTGGAGAAGGTTAACCAAAAGCATGATTTGAAGTCTCTAGATGAGAAATATATCTGGCACTCGATGAAGCCATATAGTCCTAATGCTACAATGGTTATTAAAAAAGCAAAAGGGGCAAGAATCACGGATAACGATGGGAATGAATACCTCGATGCAATGTCGGGCTTATGGTGTGTAAACGTTGGCTACGGGCGCGAGGAATTGGCAGAGGCTGCTTACGAACAGTTGAAGCAACTTGCTTACTTTCCTTTAACTCAGAGTCATGAACCTGCTATCAAATTGGGTGAAAAGCTTAATGAGATGCTAGGTGATGAGTACGTCATCTTCTTTTCAAACAGTGGTTCTGAAGCAAACGAAGTGGCATTTAAAATCGCGCGTCAGTATCACCAGCAGCGAGGGGAGTCTAGCCGGTATAAGTTCATTTCAAGATACCGCGCATATCATGGCAATTCGATGGGGGCTCTTGCTGCGACAGGGCAGGCTCAAAGAAAATACAAATATGAGCCACTCGCTCCAGGGTTCATTCATGTGCCCCCACCAGATTCGTATCGCCGTCCTGAGAGCGAGGACATGGCGCCGCGTGACCTAGCTTCTGTTCAAGATATTGATCAAGCGATGACATGGGAATTGAGTGAAACGGTGGCAGCTGTTATTATGGAGCCAATTATTACAGGTGGGGGTGTACTTGTTCCTCCTGAGAGTTATATGAAGGGGGTCAAACAAGCGTGTGAAGATCACGGGGCGCTCCTCATTGTCGATGAAGTCATTTGTGGATTCGGGCGTACGGGAGAAGCTTTCGGGTTTCAAAACTACGGGGTTCAACCTGATATTGTTACGATGGCGAAGGGTATTACAAGTGCATATCTCCCACTTTCAGCAACAGCGGTAAGACGTGAGATTTATGAAGCGTTTAAAGGAACAGAGGAGTATGAGTACTTAAGGCATGTCAATACATTTGGGGGAAGTCCGGCATCATGTGCCCTCGCACTTAAGAACTTAGAAATCATGGAGAAAGAAAAATTATTTGATCGCTCCAAAACATTAGGGGCTGAAATGAAAGCCGATCTCAAAACATTATTACAAAACAACCCGTATGTAGGAGATGTACGTGGAAAAGGAATGTTGATTGGCATCGAACTTGTAAAAGATAAAAAAAGCAAAGAACCTATAGATGTAACGCTTGTAAATCAAGTCATCGGGGCTTGTAAGCAAAAAGGTGTCATTATTGGGAAGAACGGAGCTACAGTAGCGGGTTATAACAACGTGCTCACGCTCTCGCCCCCATTGTCGACAGAAATAGAAGATATTGAGTTGTTAGTTCAAACTGTTGCAGACTCTATAAATGAACTAACTTCATAAAAGAATTTCGAGAAGTCATTTCACTATGACTTCTTCTTTTTTTTGGAAACTAGATACAAGAATGTGTTCGACCTATGTATCACAAATAGTATTGACAAGTACTAATAGAAGCTCGCACAGTGTTTAATGAAAACCATCTCGTATGATACTAGTATGAAAAGAATTTATAAAAGCCGTACACGGTTCTGTACGGCTTCAGGCCTGTAACGTTTAAAGATCCGAGATGGTTACAATGTCTCCTTCAGGTGCTGTGTTGTTAGGCTGGCTTTCAAGGGAGATTGCGATTGCTTCGCCCAAATCTTCTTCTTTTGTTAGAGAATATGTCACGGCACCTTGACCCGTTTGGTTAGTAACGAAGGAGCCTGTTGGATATGGAGTGCCATCTCTAATCAACCAAACTTGGTAAACACTCGTGTCAGTTAATGCTGGGAGATCACTTACTTGAACGACAAGCTGTCGGCCTTGTTCGTTTTCAACGATAGAAGCAGCACCGATCGTTGTCTCGGTTTCATTAACAAGTGATGTGTAAGTAAGGAGTGACTCGGTGCTTTGAGTAGGCTCGTCTTGAGTACGATCAATTATCGTAACAAGTTCATCTCTTTCAGCTTCGATTTGGGCAAATTCTTGCTCGAGATTCGATAACTGATTAGAAGTATAAAGATTCGTCCCAACCGAAATAAGAAGAGCTGCCGCTGTAACGAGTGTCCATAACGGTTTGCGTGACTTCGCCGTCCGATTTGGTGACTCATCTTTTTTGGGCACGGGGTTGAAAGTTTCTATATTATGAGATGCAGATTGATTTTCCTTTTCTTGCTCGAAAACAGCCCCAAGAACACGTTTCTTCATTCCTCTAGGTGGTTGAAGAGACGAGTCAATTGCTGATATATCCTCATCTATTAAAGAGAGCTCAGCAAGTTGCTCTTGGCAATCCATGCACTCTAACAAATGACTTTCAAATTCTTCTCGTTCTCGATCATCTAATGTGTTGTTGAAGTAATCAAGCACATGTATGCATTCACGTTTATTCATAAATATCGCCTCTTCCATTTCCCCGGCTTAATTGTTTTCTAAGGTGACCTAAGGCAAGCCTAATCCTACCTTTAACAGTACCTAAAGGGATGCCGCATCTTTCTGATATTGTCTTTTGTGTTTCCCCTTCAAAGTAAAAGAGGCGAACAATTTTTGCTTGGTCATTAGGTAACTTTTTGAGAGCTTCCTGAACTATTTGTTGGTCTTCTTTCTGTTCAACGATGTCTTCGACGAGATGAGGGTCTTCTCTGCTATCTCGTACGTCGTATTCAACTTCGGTCAGTTTTCTTTTTCTTATTTGATCAATAGAGGCATTTCGTGCAATCGTTAGTAGCCAAGAAGAAAATTTACCTTTTGAAGAATCATAATGAGCTTTTTTTTGCCATATTTTTATAAATACATCTTGCATCACTTCTTCGGTCAGCCCGTTGTCGTTTGTGAAGCGATAAATAAAGGAAAATAGTATTCGCTCATATCGATCATACAACTGTTCTAGGGCTTGTTTATCATTCTTTAGAATCAAATGGTACAAGTCCTCGTCTGATGTGTGATGGGTCATGTTCGGCTCCTTCTAACATTTTATCTTTCTTAGTAAACGTTCTGTGAATTTGTCTGGATCACTTTATAGTCTATTTCATTTAAAGAGACGAATGCAAAGTGTTTGACTTCAACCATCACTATTAATAAATCCTCCCTCAGAATGAATAATTTGACCAGTTACCCATTCTGCCTCTGGGCTTGCTAAAAAAGTCGCTAATTTAGCTACATCATTGGGGTTACCGATCCGTCCTTGGGGAAACCTTTGGAGAAGATGTTCTTTAATCTCATTTGTCATCCAGCCCGTGTCTGTTGGACCTGGGTTAATCGCGTTAATGGTAATTCTTTGTTTGGCTAAAGTTGGAGCGAGAGTGTAGGTTAACGTATCGATGGCGGACTTTGTAAGGACATAAGGCAATTCATCTGGCATCGTTCCTTTATTCCAACCTGTGGTCAGATTTATAATCCTCCCGTTTGTTAGTAATTCTTTAGCGAATTGAGCCACAAGTAGAGTTGTCGCACGAATATTGATTTCATAATGACGATCGAGTAGTTCTGGCGTCAATGTTTTTATTGAGGCATTTATGGAGCAGCATGCGTTATTAACTAAAATAGTAGCAGGTCGATCATAAACCTCTTTCACTTTATCGAAAAGATCCTTAGAGGAAGAAGGCTTTGATAAATCTAATTCAAATTGATAAATATTAACGTCGTGAGAGGATACCTCTTCTTTTATTTTACGTAAGTCATCTTGTTCTGTCGGTAAATTCAACTCGTCATCATAGGCTTTCCAATAGGTGAGAAAAAGGTCAATGCCTTGCTCTGCGAAAGCTTTTGCAATTGCTGCACCAATGCCTCTTTGACGACTGACACCTGTAATTATCGCAAGTGATTTCAATCGATTCATCCTTTCGTTACGTGTAGTTGAGTGTATTGTAGCAGATTTTCAGTCGAGGTTTTATAGTCTTTTAGAAAATTAAACCAAGTGAAAAGATTTGAACTTTTTGGAAGGGGAGGTATACTGGTTATAAAGCCTTAGTAGAATGGAGGATAAAATGGCTAGAAAGAAAAAAGTTGATGAACAAGAGCTAATGGACGTGACTGGAGAACTACTTTTGCAGGTAGGTTATGATAAAATAAATTTCAAATTAGTTGCTTATGAACTAGGTGTCGGTAGAAGCACAATCTATGAGTATTATGCAAATAAAGAAGAGTTAGTCGCAGAACACCTCAGTCGTTTAATGACTCTCATAACCAAACGTTTAGATCAACTTAAGGATGAGGACCAGCCATTGATTTATTTGCATAAAGTCATCCAACTTTTAATTGACTCATCGAATGTGTTATTTATATTAGAGGTGGCCTCTAGTATAAATAACACAGTCTCTGATACTGTTGCTTTCAAGATCGGTACAGTGCAGACACAGTATGATTGGCTCTTCCAAAAGATATCTGACTGTTTTGAGCGATCCGATCGACAAGGGCTTTTGAGACAAGACATCTCTGCCTTGATGAAAACGAATATCCTTCTAAAGATCATCTACACTCAAAAGGATGTGGATGTTAGTAATGAAAAATGGTCAGAGATCTTATTTTCAATCCTTCTTGAAGGATTAACAAAGCCAAAAAACTAGAATCAATACTATTCTGATTGATGCGCGAGAAGGTCATGAGACCATCTCGTGTTTTTTATGTAAAAAGAACTATTTTTTATTGGTTTCCCGTTTACAAAGTGATGATAAAGTCTCATTATTAGAACTGGAGACGAGGTGAGGGAATTGGATCAATTCCTAATATGCATCAATCAACAATTTGAAATCACGAATTGGAACAATGTGTTTAAAAAGCAAACGTCGTTGAGCGAGGCCATTTTGTATAAGAGCGATTTTCGTTCGTTTATTTTAGACTCTGAAAAGATGAAGTTGATTACGTGTATAAAGGAAAGTTCTGACACGGGTCAGGCAACTAGTCTATTACAAATGAGATGGCCAAGTGAAGAGCTCAGCACGCTCTATAAATGTACATTATGTAGTATTCGAAATCTAAATGAAGAATTAACTATGATTACAGGGGAGCGACACGACCAAATCGTTCGGTGCAAGGATGAATTAACTCGAGCGAAAGAAGTCCAAAGGTCATTTCTACCGTCTCTGTACAAAGATGCTTTTGTCGAGATTCAAACAGTCTATCAACCAGCCGAAGTAATTAGCGGAGATTCTTTTTTCTACGTAACTGAAATAGAACCGGGTGTTTTAACAGATTTGTATCAAGAACAACACCTCATGAGAGGGTTTTTAATTGATGTCATGGGCCACGGTCTGGCCACGGGGTTAACTGTTTCCGCATTACATACGTTGTTTTCACAAGAAATACGTAAAGGATGGAAGTTAGAAGAACTAGTGAGGCATTTGAATTCGATTATTGATTCTTATTTACCGGATGCTTATTATGTGGCAGCCATCTTTTTTGAGTTTGATTTTGTGAAGGAGCAGTTGAAAGTTGTCCCTGCAGGTATTCACTATTTTTATAAGCAGTCATGTTCAGAAATGCAAGTGTTTGAACGAGCAAGCTATGCACTAGGGATGTTTAAAAATGTTGAATTTCCGGCATTTACTGTAGAGATTCAAAAAGAGGAAGAATGGTATTTTCTTTCCGATGGATTTTACGAGCAAAACGTAGTCGATGTACTAAAGAACGAATGTTCATTAGATGAGAAAGTTGAACGGTTAAAACAAATGAGACGAATCGGGCCTCATCAAGATGATAGGTCAGCCGTCTTAATAAAGGTGGGCGACTAACTGTCATGAAAAAAGAAATGAGATTAGAAATCAATTCAGTAGACGATTTTCGTCAGAGTAGAAAAGATATCAGGATGGTTTTACATGATCTGTTTCCAGAGGATATGTCGTTTGAAGTAGCTGTTAATGAAGCGATCAACAATGCGTTTTGGCATGGAGCGAAGGAAGTGCTTTTTCCAATTAACATTTTATGTCGTTGGAACGACGATGAAATGAAAGTCGTTGTAAGGGATTACGGGCCAGGGTTCGACGTAGAGAAGTGGACACAAGAAAAAACAAAAACACAAGAGAAATTGCGACAAGCAGCACATAATTTAGCAGAGAATGGTCGAGGGATTTGGATGATGCAGGAAATGTGTGATGAGATTCTATTTTCAAAGGGTGGACAAGAAGTCACATTAATTAAGAATAGGTTGTAATACAACATACATCCACAGTAGGGAGAGAGTTAGATGAGTAGCCGTCTGAAGTTTGGAATACGCTTTAAATTAGTTATAGCCATTGTATTGAGCCTATTAATAAGCACACCTATCGCGAGTCAAGTAAACTTATTTATCATGAATGTCGATATAGTTGATGACCTTATGAGAGGAAATCTAGTTGTTTACGTAAGCCAATTTATCACGTTATTTGTGACGACTACAATTATTCTCTTAGCTATTCAATGGATTATTATACGTCCATTAAAAGCGGTTACGAAGGTAACCAAACAAGTTGCTAAAGGAGATTTACAGACGAGTGTAGAAGTGAAGAAAAATGATGAAATTGGTGAGTTAGGTGATTCGGTTAATCAAATGATTGAAAACCTACGTAAGCTCATTAAGGAAATTAATGAAAATGTCTATGCCTCGACTGAGCAAGTTGCCTCGACTTCAGAAGAGATGGTGGCTTCAATTACGGATGTGGCGGTGGCTGCTGCGAATGCATCGAAAAACACAAAGCAAGTCGTAAAAGATGCTGAAGTTGGGAAGGATTCCGTTGTTGATGCCTCTCAAGCATTGCTTGAACTATCTGCGTTAGTTCAAATTGCAAAAGACAAAGCCAAATCAGCTTCAATGAGTTCAGGTACAACAATAGAGTATGCTGAAAATGGGGTTAGGCATGTCACTTTAACAGTTGAATGCATGGAGCGTATTCAAGAAAGTACAACGAATTCAGAAGATGTCATGGGAGAACTATCTGAGTATTCTAATCGGATTGGTCAGTTAACGAATACGATTACAGGAATCGCTGAACAAACGAATTTATTAGCCTTAAATGCTGCAATTGAAGCTGCACGTGCAGGTGAAAGTGGTCGAGGATTTGCTGTCGTGGCAGACGAGGTAAGAAAGCTTGCTGAACAAACAAATCATGAAGCGAAGGAAGTAAGAGAATTCGTTTCAAAGATTGCGGTTGGTACAGAGGAAGCTCTTGTATCGGTTCAGCGAAGTAGAGAAGATGCTCAGATAGGTGTTCAAGCGGTTCATCAATCAGGTGAATCAATAAAGTACATCCTAGAAGCAGTTCGTAAAACGGCTAGTGATGTGGATCAGATCGCCAATATTGCTAATGAAGAAGTTGCAAGTTCCGATAAGATCATTGAGTTGATTGACGCTGTAGCATCCACGATTGAAAGAACAGCGACAAATTCACAGGACCTATCGGAATATACAATGAAAACAACCGATTCATTAGAACAAATGAAGCAACAAATAAATGAATTAAATTCAATGACATCACAATTAAAAGAAAATGTAGGGAAATTTAATCTCTAAAGAAGGCAGGGACCAAACAATGGGTATTCAAAAAATGAGTCAATCAGGTAGTGAGTTAACCATTGTACTTGATGGGAATATATATGTAGAAGAAGCAACGTCCATTCGTGATCAAGTATATCCATTTCTACAAAAAGGATGTCATTCGTTCTGGTTCGATATGAAACATGTTGAGTATATTGATAGTGCAGGGTTAGGAGTTTTGGTCACACTCCATAAACGGGCGACGGAGAATGGTGGGACAGTAAAGGTTTCCAATGTTAGTCGTCAAGTAAAGAAAATGTTAGAGTTAACGAGGTTGCAAGAGGTTTTTGAAATAGAGTCATAAGGGGATGTGATCCTATGTTCAAACAAATTGTTGTAGCGGCAGATGGTTCAGAGCAGTCAATGAAAGCTGTAGAAAAAGCGATAGAGCTAGCCAAGGGCCGCGAGACAATGGTTTATGTCGTCTACGCAGTAGATAGTCCCACCTCTAAATTGGATGTTTTAGAGAGTTGGGATTCACTAGGTGTGTCAGAGAAACGCATGAAACGATTATTGATGATTGAGCAACGAGCACGAGCGGAGGGAATTCACTACGAAGTTAAAGTCATTCGAGGAGAGCCAGTCGCGGTCATTGTGGATTTCGCAAAGGCCACCGGTTCCGACCTACTCATCATAGGTAGTCGCGGTTTGAATCAACTGCAACAATTGGTACTTGGAAGCGTAAGCCATAAAGTTATGAAAAAAGCTACTTGCCCTGTTCTAATCATGAAATAAAGAAAATGCAAAAGCTTTCATCTTAGGATGAGAGCTTTTTTTACTAGGTAAAGAAATAGGCAAAAATAGTGATTAAAAAAAGATGAAAGAAATGATTGACCATTCCGAATCTCCTGTTATATAATAATAAAAAATAATCGAATTTGTACTAACACAGAAAGGGTGGAGGGCATGAGCAGGAAAGAACGTGAAAATATGATTCAATTCCTTACGAAAATCGAGGGGATGCAAGAGAGAAAACTAATGCTGATGACAGATGCAGATGTAGAACATATTTACACAAGAATGTATAGTATGCATGACCATAACTAAAAAGAACTCACGGTGTGCGAATAGACAACATACCGTGAGTTCTTTTTCTCTTTCTGTGCGATGTTCAAAAATAATTCAGTCAATAAACGGAGAAAATACTGTATACTACGGGAAGAATGTTGATGAAGGGTGGAGACGATGAAACTTTCGAATAAAGCATTGTTTATTATTATCGCGTCTGTTGCCATGTTATACGGACTTCTTTATTGGGTCATTGGCCATATCATGACAACATAGATTAAAGACACTGATCTCTTTTGAGTGAGGTGTCTTTTGTTTTAGGATGCGACATTTTTCTGCAAAGTGTGGTTGTTTCGATTTATTTCCCTGGAAATCTGTCGAAGTTTAATGATACTTGGAACGTTTTGAAGAAGTAATTAGAATGATGGAGGCAACAACAATAATAGAAAGTATGACTTTATGTTATGGTTCCCTTCTTCATAAACGGACAAGCTATCTCTTATCTAATGATAAACAGTTGCTGGTTTATGCGAAAAAGCAGACTTCTCTTAAAGAAGTCTGCTTCACGTGTCTATAAATGTTGTAGTTGTGTTAAGAAGGCAGTGGCAATGCCAAAGTAAATCATTAAAGAGAAGATATCGTTAATCGTTGTAATTAATGGACCTGATGCGACGGCTGGATCGACGCCGAAACGATAAAGTAAGAGGGGAATAATTGTACCAGCTAACGTTCCTACAACTAGAGTAATGAGAAGAGAGAAACCGACGACTAATCCTAGAGTGTAACTACCAATCCATAATGTAGCGACTGCTAAGATTAATAATCCACAGGTGATTCCAATAATGACACCTACTCGAAGCTCCCGAAAAACAAGTTTAGTCACTGTTTTCTTATCGACGTCACTTGTGACGAGTCCTCGAACGACAACTGCTAAAGACTGTGTACCTGTATTCCCAGTCATTCCTGCAATCATAGGCATGAAGAAGATCAGTGCGACAACTTGATCCAGCGTTTCTTCAAACCCACTAATAATACTTCCTGAAATAAGACCAATAAATAACAATAAGATCAACCATGGTAAACGTCTAAAGGAAGCAGTTGTAGCTTTTGTATTGAAATCAATATCCTTACCTGAGGCCGATAGTTTTTCAATATCTTCATTTGCTTCGCGAATAACAATATCAATTGCGTCATCAACCGTAATAATCCCAAGTAAAATGTTTTGATCATCGACAACAGGTACAGCGATGAAATCATACCGCTCAATAATTTGAGCGACTTCTTCTTGGTCCGCTTCCACATTAACTGAAACGGTACGATTAAACATAATGTCTTCAATGAAATCATCAGCATCAGCAATTAATAAGTCGCGATATGAGACTACGCCAACAAGGTTTTTTTCTTCATTAATGACATACAGATAGTAAATATTCTCCGAGAAACCAGCGTATTCTTTCAGCTTATTTACAGCTTGTCTTACAGTTTGGTTGGCATTAATCCAAACAAACTGATTGGTCATAAGTCCACCAGCAGTATCTGCGGGATAACTCATTAATGAACGTATTTTTTGAGAATCTTCTTTTTTCATGACGTCTAAAAATTCTTGAATTTTATCTGCGGATAATTCATTTAAAAGGTCAGCTAGATCATCATTATCCATTAAATTCATAACTTTAGAAGAACGCTCAATTCCGAGTTTATGTAAGATTTCAATTTGTACGTCATAGTCGAGCTCCTGAATGAGGTCGGCTAGTTGATCTGGGGTTAGTAAGGTTAGGAATTTATGATGATGTTTTTCCGGCAACCCTTTATACAGCTGGGCAAAATCATAAGGATGAAGTTCTTCTAAAAGTTTTTGTAGAGAATGTCGTTTTGATTCTTTCACATACTTAATGACAAGGACTAGTAATTGATCTTCTGTCATGTTCGCAACCATATCTGCACCTCGTTTCCTTCGTCATTTATACTGTACAAAAAAAGCGGAATAATGTACAACCTTAGTTTTTATGGAGTTTTCATTTAGGTAGGATTCCCGATAGTGAGACGGTTAAATCCTTTACATAGTTTGAAGAAAATTGACTGAAAATAATGAAAGTAAGCTATTTTAAAGTGGTTTTGCATTGACGCTTAGAATTGAGCTGTGATATGATCTATTTAGATTGAAATTCATTCTCAAAGAAGAGGTTGAGGGGGACGTACATAATGGGATTTATCAACCTTGAAAATATAACGAAGACGTATCACAAAGCAGAATCACGAGCTGTTGACAATATTGATCTATCTATCGAGCAAGGGGAAATTATTACTTTACTCGGTCCAAGTGGTTGTGGTAAAACAACAACACTTCGGATGATAGCAGGCTTTGAGCAACCTTCTAGTGGTTCAATTAAGATTGATGATCGGGTTGTTTACGACAATCGTTCCTATCTTCCTCCTGAAAAAAGAGGGATTGGGATGGTCTTTCAAGATTATGCACTCTTTCCTCATTTAACAATTGAAAAGAACGTAACATTTGGTTTGAATAAATGGAGTACCTTAAATAAGAAAAAACGTGCAAAAGAAGTGCTTGAATTAGTTGGGTTATCTGACTATGCAAAGCGTTTTCCAGGTGAGCTCTCAGGCGGTCAACAACAGCGTGTAGCATTAGCTCGAGCATTAGCGCCGAAACCGCATGTTGTATTAATGGATGAACCGTTCAGTAATCTTGATGCAGGATTACGTGAGAGAATGCGTTTTGATGTTACAACTATTTTACGTAAAGCGAATACAACAGCCATTATTGTCACGCATGATCAGAAGGACGCCTTTGCTGTATCCGATCGTGTCGTTGTCATGAATCAAGGCGTCATTCAACAGATTGCGTCACCACGTGATATGTATCGTTGTCCGAAAAATTGTTTTGTTGCCCAATTCGTTGGAAAAACAAATTTACTCTCAGGAACATTGTGCGAAGATTTAAAGCATGTAGAAACTCATATTGGACGTGTTTGTTTGCCATCTCAGTCTGATAAAGTACTTGAAGATGTGCGTATATCGATTCGACCAGAGGGTTGTCGTCTTGTAGAGGACGGGCGTTATTCAGGGCGAGTGGAACGTGTGACATATAGTGGTGAATACCAAGAGCTTGAAGTTCGTCTAGGGGACGAGCGAGTCACTAACGAGCCGATGGTTGTTTATGCACCTGTTGAGCAAGAGATCGAAATCGGAGCGATTGTGTCCTTTGACATAAAGCCCGAATTGGTCGCGTTAGTAGAAGCCTAGGAAAAGCCCTCAGAGTACTGAGGGCTTTTTCGTTTCATTTAAAAGCAGGATGCTCAAAAGAGTTTATAAATTTTTACGTAAATTAGTTGACAATGATTATCAATAGCAGTATAGTATGACTTGTGAGGTTGATTGAGAATGAAAATCATTAACCGAGTAAATTCATACATAACATACAGGGGGAAAGACAAATGAACAAATGGTTAAAAGCATTCTTATTTAGTCTATTAGCTGTATCTATATTCGCTCTTGCAGCTTGCGGTGCTGATGAGGAAGAGTCAGAAGCTCCGGAAGAAGAGACGGTTGAAGAACCGGCTGATCAAGAAGAAGTAGAAGCTGATGAGGAGGCAACAGCGGAAGAAACAGGAGAATTAGTTGTTTATTCATCTCGAAATGAAAACTTCGTCGATGCACTTTTAGAAAAATTCACTGCGGATACTGGTATTGAAGTGATGCCACTACATGCAGGTGATAATGCTACAAGTCGTATTAAAGGTGAGGCAAACAATACGCAAGCTGATATCTTTATCTCAAATGATATCGGAGCTCTTGAAAACTTACGTTTAGAAGGTTTATTAGAAGAAGCTAACCCAGAGGGTGTTGAATCGATTGACCAACAATATCGCGCCGACGATAATTCTTGGTTCGCTTTATCAGCACGTACTCGTGTTTTAATGTATAATAAAGATCTAATTACCGAAGAAGAAATGCCAAAATCAATTGAAGATTTAATGGATCCGACATACGAAGGTGAATTCGCTATCACTCGTGGTGGTAACGGTGGTATGATCGGACATGTATCAGCGCTTCGTAATGAGTGGGGCGATGAGAAGACTAAAGAGTGGATTAGTGATGTAAAAGATAATGCAGGTGCCATCCTACAAGGACACGGTGATATTCGTCGTGCGGTAGGAGCTGGAGAGTTTAAATTTGGCCTTGTAAACAACTATTACTATCACCAACAACTAGCAGAACCAACAGATAACAACGTAGGCGTTATTTACCCAGATCAAGAAGATGATCAAATGGGTGCGGTTGTTAATGCGGCAGGTGTTGGTCTAGTGAAGAATGCGCCAAATTCTCATAGTGCACATGTTTTCTTAGAGTGGATTCTTCAACCAGAGAATCAAAGAGAATTCTCTTATGCATCACTTGAAGTACCGATTAACCCTGAAATTGAAGCGGTTGAAGGTGCAGCGACAATTTCTGATTATAAAACACATGATATGCCTTTAAGTCAATTAGGTGAAGTGTGGGAAGATACACGTGAATTAATTGAACAATCAGGTCTTGATCTAGATCTGTAAGAAATAAGGAATACTTAGGCGAGTGGGAGTTGTGACGTCATGAATAAGCACCACGGAGACGATCAAAAAAAAAGACAATCTAATCAGGTTGGAGACAAAATGTCTCCAACCTCTCGCCGTTTCTTTACCAATTGGTTACCACAGAGTCGAAGTGGTAGACCGGGTGGCGTCTTATTGACACTATCTGCATTAATTGGGTTATTGATGGCGATCCCCGTCTTCTATGTCGCATGGCTCTCATTGTTTGCCGGTACAGACCGTTGGTTGCGCTTACTTGATTCACGTATACCTCAGCTGATATGGAACACAATGTCACTCACTGTTATGGTAACCATTTTTGCCGTGTCCATTGGTGTTATATTAGCATGGATTGTTAATCGGACAAGGCTACCTGGACGAAAAATGTGGCAGTGGTTGTTAGCGTTACCGCTCGTTATCCCTCCTTATGTAGGAGCTGTTACATATATTATTGTATTTGGTCCAAGAGGCTGGTTGTGGAGAGAATGGCGTGAAAATGAATGGTTATTAAATACATTCGGAGAATATCCAATTAACATTTACTCATTTTGGGGTGTGTTTACTGTTCTGACGCTCTTCACGTATCCATACGTATTCTTAATTGCAAGTGCAACTCTCAGAAAAATGAATCGTAATTTTGAAGAGGTGGCTAGGTCGCAAGGGATGACAGCTTCTCAAGTTTTTTGGAAAGTGAACATTCCATTTTTACGCCCAGCTATCGGAGCAGGTGCTATTTTAATTGCTCTTTATGTGCTATCTGATTTCGGGGCTATTGCGATGATGAGGTATACGACGTTTACTGCCGCTATCTATTATCAGATGGGGAGTTATGATAATGTTTCAGCGACAGTACTGAGTGTTGTACTCATTTTGCTAACACTGATTATCCTTTGGATTGAGTCGCGTACGAAGAAGAAGCAATCTTATTATCAAACAAGTAATACATTTAAAGAACCAGATATTTTGCCTTTAGGAAAATGGAAATGGCCAGCCTTTACATTTGTATGTTCAATCTTTTTTGTAGCATTCATTTTGCCGTTAATTGTGCTTATTTACTGGTCTGTGTTAGGACTACAAGCAGGAGCTCTTGATTCAAGATTTTGGGGGTATGCGTGGAATAGCGTGAGAGTATCTGGGATAGCTGCGTTTGTATGTATGGTCTTCGCTGTACCCGTTGTCTATCTCAGTTCAAGATACCCGTCAGTTGTTTCATCAACAATTGAGAAGATGAGTTATGCAGGCTATGCTTTACCAGGTGTAATCGTGGCATTAGGGGTTATTTTTATCTTTAATCAATACATTCCGATCTTATACAACACGTATTATCTTGTCGCGATTGCTTTTGTCATCCGTTTTCTTCCGCAAGCTATGCAATCAACAGATGCTTCTTTAAGTTTGATCTCACCAAGGATAGATGAAGCTGCACGGAGTTTAGGGCAACCACCTTGGAAGGTCATGATTAAGGTCATTATTCCATCGATCTTACCTGGCATTCTTGCTGGTGGTGCATTGGTATTTGTGAGTAGTATAAAAGAATTACCAGCTACATTGTTATTACGTCCCCCTGGATTTGATACATTGGCTGTCCGTATCTGGGTAGAAACGAGTGAAGCAGTGTATTATATGGCTGCTCCTTCCGCTTTATTAATTGTAATTGTCTCAATTATTCCACTTAGATATTTGCTGAAAAAATATTAATCAAGAAAAGAATCCAAGTAGGGTTCTTTTTTTATTTGAAATGATCTAAAAATACAATTGACAATGATAATTAATTTCAATTAAGATGATGATGAGAACAATTATCAAAAGGGAGATGAGAAGGATATGAGTTCATTACTTATTGTTGGCGCTGATAAGCTAGGTTCAATTCCGCAAAAGCTTGAAAAGTTAGGTTTTGATAAAATTATTCACTTGAATGGAAGAAAGGCTCAGATGGTTAAAAGAGACATTCCTACTCATGTGGATCTCGTCTTGGTGTTGACTGATTTTATTAATCACAATCTAACATCAGTGCTCAAGAAAAAAGCAGCTGAACAAAATATCCCGATCTGCTATGCCAAACGTTCTTGGTGTTCGATCTATGAATCCGTTGGAAGGTGTCAGGTCGATTGCAATCGTAGGGACGAATGTCCTTACAAATAGGGAGATTAAATAGGGTGAATAAAAAAAGAGCGATGTTACAATAGTTTGTTAAAGACGTGATTATAAGTTATTTTTCGAAGCCGTTAAGTGAAAAAGTATCATGACTATTTTGCAACCGATAAAGAATACATTGCATTTTTAACAGCGTCTACTGGAGCAAATAAGCATGGGAAAAAAGTTACACGCTCTTAACATCTAGACTTGTACATAAGATTAATCATATTTGCTAGTGCAGCAATGGGATTAATCTTTTTTGATATATCGAACAGGTCAAGTGAATACTATTTGTAGTAAATGAAAAGATATGCACGATCTTGAGTTTTGATTCATACAGTAAGGTGTCAAGCGGAGTAAAGTGAAAAATTTGATAAAACACTAGACAAAGAAGTTGCACTATGGCAAAATTAAGTTGCGTAAGGGAAAGATATTTTGATTGGGTGAAACTAATATTTTTTTGTTTTATTTTTTGCCTGTACACAACTTTTTTAGTGAGGACAAAACTTATATTTATGAAAGGATGATTGAAGTGAAGAAATGGTTATTACTTTTTGTTTTATCAACATTACTCGTAGTAGTTGCGGCATGCGGTGGAGATGAAGGAACAACAGAAGATTCTGGTCAGCTAAATATTCTTACGAGCTTTTCTATTTTAGCCGATCTTACGGAACGAGTGACAGGAGATTTGGCCACTGTTGATTATATTGTTCCATTAGGAGAAGAGCCACATGAATATGAGCCGGTTCCGAGTGACTTCCAGAAGGCAAGCGACACATCTATTTTCTTTGTTAATGGATTAGGTCTTGAAGAGTGGTTAGTGAGATTAGTCGATAATGCAGGTGGCGTAGAGCCTGTCTCCGTTTCTAATGGTATCGAAGAAGTCATTCCAGTTGGAAACTCAGATGAAGATGATCCTCATGCATGGTTAGATGTAAATAATGTCATTCAATATGTTGAAAACATTCGTGATGAATTAATGACTCTTGATCCAGACAACAGTGAGCAATATGAAGCCAATGCAGAAGCTTATATTAATGAATTAACAGAGCTTGATGAGTGGATCCAAGCAGAAGTGGCTGAGATTCCAGCTGATAAGAAAACCATTGTTGTAAGTGAAAATGCATACCAATATTTTGGGGCAGCATATGGCTTTGAAACTATTGGGATTTGGGAGTTAAACTCTAGTGAAGAAGGGACGCCAGGTCAGATTTCCCGTGTGGTTGACATTATTCGTGATCAAGGCATCCCTGCTGTGTTTGTAGAAACAACTGTAGATGAGAGATATATGCAGACGGTTGCTGAAAATGCGGAGGTAGAGATTGCAGGTAGTGTATATACAGACGCTGTTGGGACAGAAGGTAGCGGAGCTGAGACATACATTGATATGATGAAGCACAATGTGAATACGTTCGTAGATGGTCTAAAACAATAAAATAATATAGAAAGACCCACCATTTTTAAAGGGGAATGAATTAATCCCGAATGGTGGGTCTTTTTGTTAAAGTATGTTTGATAAGATTCCAGCTAACAAAAGGATACCTAAACCAACCCATAATATGCGAGAGATTACCTTTTTATTTTTACGTTGTTTCGCCCAACGGTTGGGGTTAAACGTTACCTCACCAGGCTCGTGTACGTGGTGGAAGGATTGATAAGGCTTTACACCGATTATAATTAAGGGTGCAAGTGCAGCGCCTCCTATTAACCCGAATAAATGGGCAAGGACGTTAATGTTCGAGTTTACAAAGGTCATAACTAGACCAATAATAAGGATGGTCATTACTAGTTGTGAATTTGCTCGATCAATTAGATCTTTTCGCAAGAGTACAAGGTAGGCATACAATCCAAATAAGCCAAAGATTGCCCCAGATGCCCCTAAGTGTGGAGGGTAGCCCAGTCCACCCAAATAAAATGTGGCGATATTTGCAATAATACCAGTGGTTAGGTAAAACAAAATGAAGCGTATCTTCCCTAGCATTTGCTCTAGTGCTGGACCGAAAATGACAAGAGAAAAGGAGTTAAACACAACATGCCCGACGGTGATATGCATGAAAATAGGTGTGATAAGTCGCCACCACTCTCCGTTAGCGACGGCCAAGTTGTAGCCAACTCCCATTGTCCGAATCCAACTTCCCCCCGGTAAGAGATTCATCCAAAGAAATAGTGCAAAGTGAATGATTAATAGTCCGAAGATGATCGGATAATTTCTTCTAAAGGAATAGAAGCTTTCTTGGCGAATAAACAAGTTCACTCCTCCTATCGTAGTGATGTACTTATATTATTATAGCAAAAGATTCATATGAAATAACCAATTTGATCTTTTGACGATCAAATGTGAAGGGGTTGTATAAATGATTATTGGAATCGGTGTTGATATTATTGAACTTGATCGAATAAAGAAGGCGATGGACAAACAGCCGCGTTTTCTAGAGAAGATTTTAACAAAAAAAGAACAAGCTACTTGTTGCCAGTTCACTGAGAAAAGGCTAGTAGAATACATTGCCGGCAGATTCGCTGCCAAAGAAGCGTTTGTCAAAGCAGCTGGCACAGGAATATCTGCGACTTATGGTTGGCACGACATTGAAGTTTTAAATGAAGATAGTGGTAAGCCTGTCTTACATACTGAGATAGATTGTACCGTTCACCTTTCAATATCTCACAGTGAGTCTAATGCGATTGCTCAAGTGATTTTAGAGCGCTTGTCAAGCTAGTCTGCATAAAGTCCTACTTCGCCTCATATAGTTGTAATGCGAATGGGAGAGCTTGTGCCAACTCAAGTAGAGTCAGGTCTAAGATGACAACAAGAAGCCAGGGTAGTTCTCTAACTAGTGCCAAGAGCATTAGAACTCCGAGCTGAGTAAGAACAACTGGTCACAAACAAGAAAGCCGTCTCTTGATTGGTAGAATTCTCTTCTTTGGCGTTAATCGAGACAAAGGGGTGAAGGTATGAAAAGGGTAAGATGGTTGATAGCACTAGTCTTAATGGTATCTGTTCTTGCAGCATGCGGAGAGAAGACTCAAGATGATATCCTTGGAGACCTAGAAAGCAAACTGTCGGAAATCAGTGGTTATAAAGCAACCGCTACGATGACATTGCAGACTGGGAATGAGCCACAAACATATGAAGTGGATGTTTGGCATCAAGAAAAGGATTACTATCGTGTAGCACTTAAAAACGCTGCGAAAGATCAAAGTCAAATTATCCTTCGTAATGATGATGGAGTTTTCGTGTTAACACCAGCACTAAATAAGAGTTTCCGTTTCCAAAGTGACTGGCCGATTAATAGTAGCCAAGTCTACTTATATGGCTCTCTAATTCAAGACGTGTTAATGGACCCAGAGAGAACATTTACAGCGACAGAGGATGCGTATGTATTCCAAACGAATACGAACTATCAAAATAAGAACTTAAGCAGTCAAGAAATAACGTTTAGCAAAAAAGAATTGGCTCCACTTCAAGTGAAAGTTATGAATCCAGACCTAGAGGTTCTTGTCCAATTAGATTTCACTCAATTTGAAGAGAATGCAAGCTTTGATGAAGGTGATTTTGATATGGAACGCAACATGAATGGAGCTCAAATGAATGAGCAGCCGACAATGGCGACTCCAGAAGAGGCGATGTCTGTCCACTATCCAATGTACACGCCAGATGGGACGTCATTAGACTCATCTCAAACGGTGCAGACTGATCGCGGCGAGAGTGTAGTTTTACAATACGCAGGGGAGATGCCGTTTACACTGATTCAAGAAAAGAGTCAAGTGGTCCCAGCTATGACTCCTATGAATGTAAGTGATGGAGAACCTGTCGATTTAGGCT
This sequence comes from Bacillus sp. FJAT-45037, assembly GCF_002797325.1. GTDB lineage: Bacteria > Bacillota > Bacilli > Bacillales > Bacillaceae_D > Alkalihalophilus. The sequence goes on from NZ_KZ454938.1 coordinate 3,236,272, forward strand.
TCACCATTGGGGTCATGACAGAAGAGTCCTTAATGTGGTCATACAACGGAGTTGATTTCTATTTAGCCTCTTCACAACTTGGCACCGAAGAAATGACTTCCATTGCAAGGTCAGTATATGGTACACACGAAAAATAAATCACCCAGAAGGCTCATGCAATAGATGAGCCTTCTTTTTTATTAATTTACAAGCATCACCTAAATCCTCTTTGCTTTTTAAACAAGACAATGCTATCATTGTATGTGAATAGAAAAGTTCGTAATTTGTAATAGTTAAGGCATGAAAGCGTTATGAAAACATATAATAGTTAGGTCGTTGGTTGATGCTGGGGGTGGATGTTCGTGTCAGGACAAAGTACAAAGCGTATTGTAGTGAATTTGCCACAACATTTGTTAAACGAGGTGGACGGTGTGATTCAACAAGAGAATGTTAATTACAGTGAGTTCTTATCACAAGCAACGAAATTGTATCTACGTGAACGGAAGAAACGTCAAATTCGTGAAACGATGCAACAAGGCTATATGGAAATGGCTAAAATTAATTTAAACCTTGCGTCTGAAGCCTTTCTTGCCGAGGAGGAAGCAGAGAGCACCCTTGATCGCCTAGTAAGTGGGGTGTAGCGGTTGATTGTTAAAAGAGGCGACGTTTATTTTGCCGACCTTTCACCTGTTGTAGGTTCAGAACAGGGAGGAGTAAGGCCAGTATTAATTATCCAAAATGACATCGGCAACCGGTTCAGCCCTACAGTGATAGTGGCTGCTATTACTGCGCAAATTCAGAAGGCAAAATTGCCGACTCATGTTGAAATCAATGCAAAACGATACGGATTTGATCGTGATTCAGTCATTTTGCTAGAGCAAGTTCGAACCATTGATAAACAGCGCCTGACCGATAAGATCACTCATCTAGATGATGACATGATGACGCGAGTGAATGATGCGTTATTTATTAGCTTAGGTCTAATTGATTTTTAGTTAAGAAAACACTCCGCATGTGCGGAGTTTTTTCTTTTTTAAACTAAGAAAAAGGGTAACTTTTCTTTAATTGGTCGTTCATTGATATGTTGGAAAAGCTTTAATATAATAATCTTTGCAAGAATGTAAAACTCATGAAATAATATTTATATCTATACTTATGACTGGAGGAAATAAGATGCAACCGTATATCGTGTCTTTTATATATGAAAATAGAGAAGTTCTGACGGAGAGGTGGGAGGAGCAACTCAAAGAAATACGTAAGGAGAACTATTTGAACTCAATCTCTGACACTGTGTATGAAAATACAAATCATGAATTTATGAATTTTATTTTTGAATCAGTAGATCAAAATCAAGTGCAAGCGAATGAGAGTACGACAGATTTTACGGATCGCTTTATTCAGTCAGGTTGGCCGCTAGCTTATTTCACACGAGGTCTTCAAGCTTTCCGTCGTGCGATATTAGCAACATTATCTGAGTCGAAGACGGATGTACAAGAACTAGTAGGTTTATTTAATGAAGTCGAAGATTGGATCGATGGAATTATTAACCGGTTAGTTAATGATTACTCGGGCTCATGGGAAGATATTTTTGAAATGCAAAAGTTATCACTTCTTGAATTATCTGCGCCTTTAATTCCAGTGTTTGAAGGAATTACGGTCATGCCTTTAATCGGTACAATTGACACAGCGCGGGCCAAGTTGATTATGGAAAATTTATTAGAAGGAGTCATTAAAAACCGTTCTCAAGTGGTCTTAATCGATATTACGGGAGTGCCTGTTGTTGATACGATGGTGGCACATCATATTATTCAAGCATCTGAAGCAGTACGTCTTGTTGGAGCGACTTGTATCTTAGTCGGAATTCGCCCAGAAATCGCTCAGACGATTGTGAATTTAGGTATCGACTTAGGAAGGTTCCCAACAAAGAGCACGTTACGTAAAGGTATGGAATCTGCACTAGAAATGACGAATAAAAAAATCGAACAAGTTTAATCGGAGGTTTGAATCATGAGGATACCCATTTTAAAGCTTCATCAGTACTTATTGATTAGTATCCAAGTAGAATTAGACGACCAAACAGCTCTTCAATTTCAAGAAGACTTGTTAAATAAAATCCATAAAGAAGGTTCAACAGGTGTGGTCATTGACTTAACATCTGTAGATATGATCGATTCGTTCATTGCTAAAGTATTAGGCGACGTCGTAGATATGTCGAACCTTATGGGAGCACGAGTTGTTTTAACTGGAATTCAACCGGCTGTAGCAATTACGTTAATTGATATGGGGATAAAGCTTGAAGAGGTTCCGACGGCCCTTGACTTAGAGCAAGGACTCGATAAATTACAACAGGAACTGGAGGGGTGACGATGGAAGCCCAATCCTGTGTTGAGGTTAAGAATGAATGGGGGATTGTAGCTGCTAGACAAGCAGGCCGCACTCTCTCGAAAGAAATCGGGTTTGGGAATGTCGACCAAGCACGAATTACAACAGCGATCTCAGAGTTAGCGCGTAATATCTATTTATACGCTCAACGTGGAGAGATTTGCTTGGAGCGTATTGAAGGACCTTCAAAAACTGGTGTGATTAAGGGGATTAAAGTCATCGCTAGGGATCAAGGTCCGGGGATTTCAGACATTAGACAAGTGATGGTAGATGGATATACGACCTCAAGCGGTATGGGGGCAGGTCTGCCAGGTGTAAGACGATTAATGGATGAATTTTCGATCGAATCAGTTGTAGGAGAAGGGACCGTCATTACTTCGACCAAATGGCTTCGGTAAAAGGAGGACAGGGCAACAGTGGATCATACTGTTCAAAAACTAGAAGAAACGTATAAAAAGATACTACAAACCTTTTTACACGATAAGAGTGAACAAGGTTTATATGAAGCACAACAATTCAGCAAACTTTTACTCGAACACCAAATTTCTCCTGAGGAACTAGTAAGTATTCACCGTTCGATCTTAGAAGAGTTATTTCCGGATGTTTCAAATGAAGTGCAAGATTCATTCGAGTTACTGTTAGAGGTCATGATGGGATATGGACTTGCTCATCGTGCGCATCAAAGTTTACGAGATCGGCAGAGGGAACTTGAATCTGAAATCGATGTCGCTGCGAACATGCAGCAGACGTTACTACCAAAAGAGGTACCAATGACGGATGAGCTAGATATCGGTGTCATTAGTGTGCCAGCAACTAAGATGAGTGGAGATTATTACCACTTTGTTCGCGATGAGTTTGGGAAAATTGGATTCGCCATTGCAGATATCATTGGAAAGGGCGTTCCGGCTGCATTATGTATGTCAATGATCAAATACGCTATGGATAGTTTGCCAGAGCAACGATTAAGTCCTGGTGATCTTCTTGAGAACTTAAACCGTGTTGTCGAGCAAAATGTTGATGATAGTATGTTTATTACGATGATGTACGGGGCATATGATACAAGCACACATGAATTTCATTTTTCAGGTGCTGGTCATGAACCTGGATTCTATTATTCAGCTAGTACTGATCAATTTGATGAGCTCTATGCAAAAGGGCTTGTTTTAGGAGTGTCACGACACACGAAATTCCGTGAATACCATAAGAATGTTGAGCTGGGAGATATTATCGTCTTTCTCTCTGATGGAGTAACGGAATGTCGAGTGGGTGATGATTTTATTGAACGGGACGAAATAATACAAATGATTCGATCGTATATGCACTTAAATGCTCAAGAAATGGTAGAACATGTATATGGAGAATTGGCGAAATTACAAAACTTCATTTTAAAAGATGATTTCACACTAATCATCTTGCGTCGAAGTGTTTAAAATAGCTGTCGTTGTGGTATGTATAAAGTAATGCAGCGTGATACTAGGAGGAGATTAACATGAATTTAGAAATTACCCATAAATCATTAGATAATAAAGAGTTTGTATCTGTAACTGGAGAAATTGATGCTTACACAGCTCCTAAATTACGCGAGGCACTAACGCCACTTGCACAGCAAGAGAATAAACGCATTGTCGTAGAGATGTCGAATGTGCAATACATTGATAGTACAGGACTTGGTATTTTTGTAGGGATCCTGAAGTTGGCAGATGCAAACGGCGGATCATTAGTATTAACTGGAGTGACTGACCGAGTGTATCGTTTGTTCGCGATCACAGGGTTAGATGAAGTAATTGAGATTGAACAAAGCGAAGGGGAGGAAGCGAAATGACGGAACACCAAGTTGACAACATCGAGATGAAGGTCCCTGCTAAACCTGAATTTGTAGGGATTATACGTTTGACTGTTTCTGGAATCGCCAATCGTCTAGGATTTACGTATGATGATATTGAAGATATTAAGATTGCTGTTGCAGAAGCATGTACGAACGTGGTAAATCATGCTTATGAGGGTGAAGGATTAATATCGACTTCGTTTATATTACATGAAGACAGAATGGAGATTGTCATAGCTGATGAGGGTCAAAGTTTTGATGCTGTAGGCACTCGAAATCAATTAGGACCGTTAGACGCGAATAAACCAGTGGGCGATCTGAAAGTAGGTGGATTAGGTCTTTTCCTCATTAACACTTTAATGGACAAAGTGGAGATTAATGATGAATCTGGAGTTGTCTTAAGGATGACGAAGTTTATTCACGGAGATGAGGTGGAGCCTAATGTCGATGGAATCTCTTCAACACAACTCGAAAAAAGATAAGGTTTATGAATGGATCGATCGCTATCAAACCGATGGAGATGAGGAAGTTCAAGTAAATCTTGTTAAGCATTATGAAGGGTTAGTCCGATCTCTCTCAAGGAAATTTTCAAGAGGGAGAGAATATGATGAAGACCTTTTCCAAGTTGGAATGGTTGGATTACTGGCAGCAATGAAACGTTACGATAGTGAGTTTGGTCGTAGTTTTGAATCATTTGCTGTTCCAACGATCGTCGGTGAGATTAAGCGATTTATCCGAGATAAAACTTGGAGTGTCCACGTTCCAAGAAGGATAAAAGAATTAGGTCCTAAAATAAAAAAAGCTGTAGATACATTAACAAATGAGTTAAATCGCTCTCCGCTAGTTCATGAAATTGCTACGTATCTCGAGGTAACCGAAGAAGAAGTACTTGAGACGATGGAGATGAGCAAAAGTTATCAAGCCCTTTCTGTTGATCGCTCGCTTGAGGCCGATCAAGAAGGTGGAGAGGTAACGTTACTTGAGTTAGTTGGTAATGAAGATCCTGGGTTTGAGCGTACGGACCAACAAATGCTTCTTGATAAAGCTTTCCAAGTTTTAAACGAACGTGAACAAGAAATTTTGCAACTGACTTATTATGAAAATATGAGTCAAAAGGATGCTGGTGTGAAGTTAGGTATTTCTCAAATGCATGTATCAAGGTTGCAAAGAAGAGCTTTAGAAAAATTGCGTGAATCAATTAAAATAGAGCCTTCGGAGATATTATAATGGTTTCTGTTTATGAACAAAAAAGTGTAGAGATTGTCGTTGTGGAACAAGCGAAGCCTGGTAATATTCATTCTGGTGATGCACATGTTGTGATTCAAGAAGATAATTATACAATTTGTGCAGTTGTAGATGGCCTTGGAAGTGGAGTAGAAGCTTCTGAATCTGCATTAGCAGCTATAGATGTTATTGAGAATTATCATAGAGAAGGTGTGCAAGACATTGTTAATCGTTGTAATAAGGTGATGGTTAACAAACGTGGCATTGTGATGACGATTTTAAAGTTTGACTTCATAAAGAGGGAGTTGACGTACAGTAATGTCGGTAATATAACTTTTGTGTTATATCAACCAGACGGTACTAGAGTGCAACCGATCCCAATGCGAGGGTATTTATCAGGTCGCAAAAACAATATTACAAGTAAAAACATTCGCTACCAAGAAGGTAGTGCATTCATGTTGTATTCAGACGGAGTGAAAATTCCGTTTACTAAGAATATGTTACTTTCGATGCATTCTCCAAAAGAGGATGTAAAAAAAATGTTAACAGATGGCAGCTTCGAAGTGGACGATGTCACACTATTAGTAGGTAAATTAGCATAAACCTCCCTATTGGAAGAGGGGTTTATGCTTTTTTATGTAGATGACGATTATTGCGGTCATTGTTAGAGGTTTGTTCGAATGTGGTATGATAAAAGGCAAATAATGTGATAGTGAAAGGGTTGAAGTGAATGAGTGAATTTAGTCAAAATCTTATCAAAATGATCGAGCAAGAAATGTCTGTAAATGCTAAGTACATTCATAACTTGATAAACTTAGTAGAAGAAGGGAATACAGTCCCGTTTATTGCTCGTTATCGTAAAGAGTTAACAGGATCACTAGACGAAGTGCAGATTCGTACGATCGTAGAGAAGTGGGAATATGCGAATCATCTTCATGCGCGTAAAGAAGAGGTGACACGCTTAATAGATGAGCAAGGCAAGTTGTCGGAAGAACTCACGAAAAAAATTCAAGCAGCAAGCAAGCTTCAAGAAGTAGAAGATCTTTATAGACCATTTAAACAAAAGAGAAGAACTAGAGCGACTGTGGCTAAAGAGAAGGGACTTGAACCTCTGGCGCAATGGCTTTTTTCATTACCGAACACAGGACTTGTGCGTGAAGAGGTTAAGAAGTATATAAATGATGAAAAAGAACTCGTCGATGAAGAGCAAGTGCTCTCTGGAGCTCGTGATATTATTGCTGAATGGATATCAGATGATGCAGACTTACGCAAGTTGATTCGAGCTCGAGCTTTTAAGCAAGGGAAAATCATCACAGTGGTGAAAGATAAGGCGTCTGATGAGAAGGAAAATTATGAGATGTATTACGAGTACTCAGAAACGGTTCGGCAAATTGTTCCTCACCGTATCTTAGCGATAAATCGTGGAGAAAAAGAGGGAGTGTTGAAGGTGACGCTTGATTTTCAAGCGGAGCAGGTGGTTGCAGAAATCGAAAGACGTGTAATGCGTCAGTCGGGGCAGTCACCCACAGCTGAATATGTTAAGCTGGCCATTCAAGATGGTTATAAGCGTTTAATTGAGCCTTCGATTGACCGAGATATCCGGAACGAGCTAACAACAAAGGCTGAAGAACAGGCGATACATATCTTCTCAGAAAACTTAAGAAACTTATTGTTGCAACCTCCGATGAAAGATAAAATTGTTCTTGGGGTCGACCCAGCCTACCGAACAGGTTGTAAGTTAGCTGTTGTAGATGGGACGGGGAAAGTGTTAGATATTGGGATTGTTTATCCAACGCCACCAAGGAATGAAGTCGAGAAAGCTGCAATGAAAATTAAGCAGCTGATAAAAAAGCATAGTGTTGAAATGATTGCGATAGGGAATGGAACGGCATCTCGAGAGACTGAGCAATTCATAGCCGATCTTATTAAGGACTTGCCGGGCTCAATTTACTATTTGATTGTTAATGAAGCAGGCGCAAGCGTGTATTCGGCTTCTGATTTAGGGAGAGAAGAATTTCCGCAATACCAGGTAGAAGAACGGAGTGCTGTATCAATTGCCAGAAGACTTCAAGACCCGTTAGCAGAATTGGTGAAAATCGATCCCAAATCAGTCGGAGTTGGGCAGTATCAACATGATGTAGCACAAAAGCGGTTATCCGAATCGTTAACTTTTGTCGTAGAGACTGTTGTTAACCAAGTAGGAGTCAATGTTAATACGGCTTCTGTTTCATTACTACAGTATGTTGCTGGCTTATCAAAAACTGTTGCAAGAAATATTGTGAAGCGTAGAGAAGAAGAAGGCCGTTTTACCAATCGGACTCAATTAAAAAAGGTTCCAAGACTTGGTGCAAAAACATATGAGCAATGTATCGGCTTCTTGCGAGTTCAAGAGGGGGTAAACCCACTTGATGCTACAGCTATTCACCCCGAAACCTACAAGGAAACAGAGCGTTTGCTTGAGAAGGTAGAAGCAACAAAGAAAGATGTAGGAAAAGTTGGGTTGAGTGAAAAGCTTAAACAGATCGATGTGGCGCGTATTGCCGAAGAGCTTGAGCTTGGGAAGCCTACTGTTGCAGATATCGTTGAAACCCTTATAAGACCAACAAGAGATCCACGTGATGAAGTGACAAAGCCACTCTTAAAACAAGGGGTTCTTCAGTTAGACGATTTAACTAGAGGCATGGAGCTCCAAGGAACGGTTAGAAATGTGGTAGACTTCGGTGCGTTTGTTGACATTGGTGTGAAGCAAGATGGTTTGGTTCATATATCGAAATTAACAAACCGATTTGTGAAACACCCACTTGAGGTAGTTGCTGTAGGAGAAATTGTTACAGTTTGGGTTGAAGATGTTGATTCGAAAAAAGGTCGTGTGGCCCTAACTATGCTACAACCAGCTGCACAACCAATATAATGAGTAAAAGAAAAGCTGCGTTTATTAAACGCAGCTTTTTCCTATAATTAAATGACTATCTATAAGGATGTAACTAACCAAGATGTTTATCTATATCTTCTCTGCTCTGGTAGTAGAACCAACATTGATTTAATAGCTTTATTTGATGGCGATTTTGTTCTTTAAATGCACGCTGAAGTTGTGTGCGTAACCATGTGGGCATATGTCCCAACTCCTTCATGATTGTGATAGTATATTTAGTATATGTGGTGGAGTTTGTCAATGTTGATTATATTTTGACGAGGAGGTGCGTGGAACAAGTGAGTGAAGATGAACTACAAAGACTAGTGGAGAAAATATCTAAGCGAGATTTCAACAAACCATTTATGCATGAGGCGAGATTTAACCCTCGTTTAAAAACAACAGGAGGGAGATATTTGTTACAATCGCACGATATTGAATTGAACCCTAAACAATATGAAGTATTTGGTCATAATGAACTTGTAAAGATTATTAAACACGAACTGTGTCATTACCATCTTCATATCGAAGGAAGAGGATATATGCATCGTGATCCTGAATTTAAAGCATTGCTAAGTGAGGTTGGTGGCTCAAGATATTGCAAAGCGATACCTGGAATGAGCAAACAATTGAATTCTTCATATACATACGAATGTCAAGATTGTCACTTGATCTATCGGAGAAAGAGACAGATAAATACTGAAAAATATGTATGTGGGAAATGCAAAGGGAAACTTCAGAAAAAAATCTAAAGAAACTATTGATTATTTCTTTTAGGCTGTGATATATTATAGAAGTCGCTGAGAGGTACAGACATTCCACTCACTGTTAATAAAGTTTTCCTAAAAAAAGATATTGACTTCTAGAAAGTGTTCAAGTATAATTTTTAAAGTCAGCAACGAATTATTCCACAGTAGCTCAGTGGTAGAGCAATCGGCTGTTAACCGATCGGTCGTAGGTTCGAGTCCTACCTGTGGAGCCACGGAGAAGTACCCAAGTGGCTGAAGGGGCGCCCCTGCTAAGGGTGTAGGTCGCGCAAGCGGCGCGAGGGTTCAAATCCCTCCTTCTCCGCCAGTAACTTCCCTATAAAAAAGGCCCGTTGGTCAAGTGGTTAAGACACCGCCCTTTCACGGCGGTATCACGGGTTCGAATCCCGTACGGGTCACCAAAAAATCATTATGTAAGTTACCAGTTTACGGAGGATTAGCTCAGCTGGGAGAGCACCTGCCTTACAAGCAGGGGGTCGGCGGTTCGAGCCCGTCATCCTCCACCATATGGTCCGGTAGTTCAGTTGGTTAGAATGCCTGCCTGTCACGCAGGAGGTCGCGGGTTCGAGTCCCGTCCGGACCGCCATTTTATTTGAAAGTTTCATATGCGGGTGTGGCGGAATTGGCAGACGCGCTAGACTTAGGATCTAGTGTCTTATGACGTGGGGGTTCGACTCCCTTCACCCGCATTTTTAACCTTAAAGGTATAGATTTCATAGCATACATTCAGCGGTTGTGGCGGAATGGCAGACGCGCTAGGTTGAGGGCCTAGTGGGGGATAACCCCGTGGAGGTTCGACTCCTCTCAACCGCACCAATTGGCGCCCTTAGCTCAGCTGGATAGAGTGTTTGACTACGAATCAAAAGGTCGGGAGTTCGAATCTCTCAGGGCGCACCATTTAAAGGTATAGTATCGGGAAGTGGCTCAGCTTGGTAGAGCACCTGGTTTGGGACCAGGGGGTCGCAGGTTCAAATCCTGTCTTCCCGACCATTTAATTTTCATATGCGGGTGTAGTTTAGTGGTAAAACCTCAGCCTTCCAAGCTGATGATGTGAGTTCGATTCTCATCACCCGCTCCAATAAAATATTGGTGGGACGTGCTTTTTTTATTGCCTTTTTTAGGGCCTGTAGCTCAGCTGGTTAGAGCGCACGCCTGATAAGCGTGAGGTCGGTGGTTCGAGTCCACTCAGGCCCACCATGAATTCCTTTAAAAACTTCTTGACGCTATGTAATATGGCTGATAAGATTGTTAAGTCGCTAACAACGACACAACAAAAACGTTCTTTGAAAACTGAACAAAAGCCAAGCGAAAAAAATGAGATACATGATATCTCGTCAATGTTTTATTTTGAGCAATCAAACACTTTTATGGAG